>JAJDEA010000153.1 GCA_029260035.1 Phycisphaerae bacterium | reverse complement strand
GAAGGAGGTAGATCGCTGGCTGGCCGTGCGAGAGACTGCGGAGCCGGACCTGCGGGATCTGATCGATAAGCAGATTCATTCCACCGCGCGTAAGAGACTGGGCGATGTAAATAATAAGGCTCTGCTATCTCTGCCGCCCGAGCGAAAGATTCGCGGCGCAATTCATCTCGGCACCATCCTCTACGAAAAAGAAAAATGGCCAGCGGGAATCTCAACGGGTGAACTGTTGCAGAATCTCGCCATCTTTGGTCGTAGCGGCGCAGGCAAGACCAATGTGTCGTTTCACATTCTCGAGCAACTCGCAGAGAAGAAGATTCCCTTCTTGTTTCTGGACTGGAAACGCACGGCTCGTCACCTTTTGCCCCGATTGAAAACCAAAGTGAATGTCTACACCCCCGGAAGACGCTTGAGCCCAATGGCCTTTCATCCATTCATCGCACCGCCGGGTTTGGAACCCAACGTCTACATCAATCAGGTCGTCGATGTTCTGGCCGATGCCTTCACGCTTGGCGACGGCGCAAGGAGTGTTTTGCAACGATCCCTAGCCAACTGCCTTAGCCAGGGCAATCAAGCACCGACGGTCCAAGAAGTCCTCACCCAAGTGGAGAAACTGCCCAATGCCGGACGCGCGGGCAACTGGAAGATTTCAGCCATCCGGGCTCTTGAGAGCCTGGCTTTTGCGAACCTTTCTGGCAAAGATGCCGTGTCTCAGGAGCAACTTGCTCGTTTGCTCTTACAAGAGAACACAATCATCGAGTTGGATGCGCTCACGGAGAGTGGGAAGAAGTTCTTGGTTCCGCTTCTGTTGCTGTGGCTTTTTCATGTGCAGCTGTCGGGCACAGTTCGAGAAAAACTGAGGCTTGTGATTTTCATCGAGGAAGCGCATCATTTGCTTTACTTGCAGGAGCGGCGTGCCAATGAAACGCTGATGAATCGCTTCCTTCGTCAGTGCCGGGAAGTTGGCTTGGCGACGATTGTCATTGACCAGCATCCCCACATGCTCTCTCGCGTAGCCCTCGGCAATGTCTTTGCGAGCATCATCCTCAACCTCAAGGATCCGAGTGACATCCGAAAGGCCGCTGCGCTCTCACAGGTAGACGATGAAGAAAAAGGCGTGTTCTCTGCGCTGCCAATCGGACAAGGTGTCGTGAAACTCCAGGACCGTTGGCGAAAACCCTTCCTGGTGCAGTTCCCGCTTGTACGCGTTAGCAAGGGTTCTGTCACCGATAGCGCTTTGGCGCGGTACATTCGCCGCAATTGTTCGGGTACAGGGCGACAGCGCGCGCTGTCGCCGGAATTCGGGCAGGTTTCGCGGGTTTCGATGTGGGATACGGTTCTTTCCGTGGGAGCGTTGCTCTTCTTGGAAGATGTTGAAGAACATGAAGATGACGGTGTCAGGAAACGCTACGAACGTCTTGGCCTGAGCGCTGGCGCGGGGACGCGGCTCAAAGAGACGCTGATTGAAGATGGTTGGTTGGAGGCGCAGATTGTATCCGCGGGACGTACGCGGAAGGTGCTCCTGCGTTTAACGACGGAAGCGCGGCGCAATCTTGGCGCCGATGAGGCGGCACCGCGAGGATCGATCGCACATGAGTATTGGAAACGATTCTATGCTTGGCGGTTTGAAAAGGATGGGTATAGAGTAGCGTTGGAAGCGGAGCGAATTGGTGGGCGTGTGGATGTACTGGCCGTGAAAAGCGGTGAACGCGTTGCTATCGAGGTGGAAACCGGGAAATCCGATGTCGTGGGAAATGTCAAAAACAACCTGCTGTCGAAGTTTGAGCGGATCGTAGTCGTGGCAACGGATGACGAGGCCATGGTGAAGGTGGAACGACAATTGGCGGAGGCGGGATTGTTGATTGCGGATCGAGTGCAAATAGTGCTGGCAGAAATAATAGATTTGAGATAGAGCTTCACGAGCATCGCGCAATTTGCTGGAGTAGGATCGCGACTTTCTGTCTGGCAAATGAATCGTCTAGATTAAAGGAATGAATACTAATCGGAGCGAAACTGAAAATAAGCCGTTGGCAACCGACCGTCGGGCAATCTCTGAAGTTCACGCAACCATTCGGGATCCCGGCCCAGAGTGATCTGTACCGCATCTGATGCCGCGGCCTGCTGCGACCATACATATGGCGAGCCATTGATCTGTCTGCGATAAAGCCAGCCTTCGGCGATCGTATCGTGCTCACGACCAGGACACCCGCCGCCGAAGAAATCAAAGACTGGTTGGAATGGTCCGCAACTATCGGACTCCCAGACTCGAATATAAACGCGATCATCGAAGCTATCCCAGTTGTGCAGCAGAATCGGTGGATCGAACCTACGCGCGTCCCCATCCACCCACTCGTACTTATCCTTATTCCATGTAGCGCCGGGAATAACTTGGTCGAACACGACGTTGTCAGAGTCATCCCATATCGTGAAGTAGATGTTGCCATGTGGTCCATGTTGTCCAAGAAGGAGATTCCCTTCCGTTCCTTCTGCGTTGTCAACAACCCCCATCCACGTCAGCAATAGACTTCCGAGGTCGTCACTCTCGCCCCCTGCAACGGCGCGGATTTGCAACGGACTGAAGAATACTTTCACCCCGGTCTTGATGCCCGCATCGTCACCTTTAGTGTCGCCGACGAACTCGTAATGATCAACGAGTTCGATGCCCGGGTGCACATCAATATCGTGATCTGAATCGGTGTACGTAATGAATTCGCCACCTGGATGCTCAAGAATGATTTCTAGAATATCCGTGGAGTGTTCATAGATCACATGAGAAGTTGTTCCTTGGGCACGCGTCCAGTCTGCCCGAGTTTCAACGGCCGTGAGACTAACCGTCGCCACAATCTGGCGCGAATTGGCTAGCGAAACCGATACTTCGGCCCTTACATCCGGACCATGACCCGCGAACTCACAGTCGCCAAAACCGACACACGGTGGAACGAAAAACGGTGTGGGAGATGGCTGGACGGTGACGAATTCCAGGGTCGGTCCGGACGGCGGCACGTGTGGTAATCCGCCGAAGATGGTGTCCACCGATACGTTGGATGGAAAAAACGGGATGCACGCAGAGCCATCATAGATAAATCCACTGTTGCAACGGCAAGTGGAACCGTCGAAGTACGAACTTTGCGGACAACTTACCTCGGAGCATGTCGTGCCGTCGAAAACGAATCCCGGGTTGCAAACGCAAAAGATTCCATCAAAAGTGGAGTTTGGTATGCACGAATTCTCGGTAGTTTCGACGCATTCGAAACCATTGGGTTCAAAGCCTGGAGCGCAGAAACATTCTGTCCCCATCAATGTGGAATTGGGAGGGCAATCGATAGGCAGGCACAGAAACCCTTCAGGAACAAAGCCAGCATCGCAGAAACACTCTGCCGCCAACATCGTGGAATTAGGTGGGCAAACTATTGGCACGCATTGAAAACCATCGAAGGAAAAACCAGGGGCGCACACGCATTCCGTACCGTTCCATGTGGCATCGGGGGAAAGGCACTGTCCTGCAGACGGATCAGCACAACTGAATCCGTCGAAAGCCAGACCTCCATCGCAGATGCACGTGAATCCGTCCCAAAAGGATTCGGGGGGGCAAAATGTTGCCGACGGGCAACCGGTTTGTCCCGCTACGACAACCAAGAACAACGCAACGCTGAAGATTCGTAATGCTCGCCTGGTGCCGTTAGGTGCGAGATCCATGTAGATTCCCTTGCTGAATGACCGTTACTAGAGTGTTCAATTGATTCAAGCCCGATCCCAGTGTAACACAGTCCGGGAATTCCCTATGCTGGTGACGAGAGTGTAAGTACTCAGTATTGCCGCCAAACTTGGGCAATGTGCAGACAATCTGAAGAAACTGCTCGCGTTTGTGTGGCGATTGTTCGTTACTAGTAACTCGGCGGTTGTTAACATTCGACATTCGACAGTTCTGCCAAGTGCCGTATCTTGAAATCAGGATTGGGCGGGTTTTGGTGCCGTTTGCGGAAAAGGACCAAACTCCACCATATTCACCTAACTTAGTAATTCGATTGTCCTGAATCCTCTTCGCCATGAGGTTTACGATCCAATCTGTTTGACCGCGTGTATAATCAGCGCGCCGGCGTTATCCCAGCTTTTATAAATCCGACTCTGTCGCGCGACGCCTCCGCTACTGTTTATGATAGATTTATCATCGATGAAGAATCGGAGAGAGCCGGGACCCTTAAGATCGACACGTAATTTGTATCTGTGGTCATGGTGGAATCGCAGCTCGTCGCGTGCGCTCCGGTCCAGCAAACTGCCATCGGACATGAAGACTTGGAATCTTATTTGCTCGGCTCGGCCAGTTTTGTCGACGAAGAATACCTTGAACCTATAGTCGCGATCGGGCCCGAGGTAGCTGGCGTATACGGGTGGACGGTTCTTTCTTATGTGATCAAAGCGATAGATGGCATCCTGGAACCCGCCTCCCCCACCGCGTTGTGCTTCGTGGAAGAACGTATTTTCTATGTCGCTTGACATTAAAGCGCTATTGGTAGCGTATCCGGAGAAGGTAAAGACGCCCGAGATATCTAGTTCGTAGTTGCCAGCGCCGAGCCCGTGGATCCAAGATTTGGTGGTAAGCCATCTTTCTCCACGCGGAATGTTATTCCCAACTGGGATCAGGAAATCTCCGTCGAAGACCCATCGTGCTTCACCGTCAATCGCTACTTCATTCCCGAATCGGAACCGGTGTTCTTCTTTGCGTTCTTGGACGTCTGCGCTATCAAATGCATTGTCGGAAGGCTTCCAATAGCGGATCTTGATCGGATTGTCGGCCTTGTATTCTTCTATGATGACCCAGTTGCTGTCGTGGTCGAAATCGAAGAGTTGCGCTCGCAAGTATCCGGCATATCGTTGTTCGTGTTCCTCAGTGGCTTTTAGTTGAACTGCGTCGATCGTTTGGGTCTCGGGGGCTGATATCTTGATCAGAACGCGATTTTGCCTGAAGGAGTGGACCAGAAGTGTTACGCTGACCCCGTTCCCCATTTGAACCGGCACGCCTTCACTTGATGGTATAGGAATCACGTCTTTCCATTCGCCTACGTCGCTCTTGAGTCGCACTGCTATTTGGATGAGAGGGTCTCTTCTTCTGCGCGTAACTTCGGAGTTTCGCGTGTATGCGTGTTCCACGTTTCTGTTGCGCACTGACGCTTTCAGACCATTCCACCCGAACAATGCGTCGTGGTATTGACCATCGCCTTCGGCGCCGACAACCAGCCCATTGATCATCAGCAGCATTTCGCCCACGTTATCTGATTTCAGATGGACGGTGTTTCGGATGGGGATTTCCTTAGGGCTGCAAATGCCGACATTCGCGATTTCCGGTGCCGCGATGGGGCAGATGACAGCTTGGTCGTTGGGCGGCTGTTCCGTGATTTCCTTGCCACAGCGACAGGGTGGCATCCTCTGACCTGCGAAAACATATATGCAGCTTGCGCCAATGAACAATCCCAAAGGCAGGATTGTGGGGAATAGGGTGTTTTTGCTCATTCTGAGATTACCTTTTTGAATCGATCAAGAAGCAGTTTGCCGATCTCCATGGGAAACAAGAACAACAGAACTGCGAAGAAGCACAATGCCACCAATACGTTGGGGGGCCAGGATGTTACTCTGAATTGGCGCGTCGCGAATCCGATTGCGAGTGCTACAGCGGTGGCAAAAAAAAGTACAAACGTAGAGTGATACACGTCGAACTTTGACGAGCGGTTGAGTCGCATCCAGCTGGCGAATCCTGCCAGCATTGACGCGACAATCGGAAGCACATACACGCACAAGAACAAACCTGAACGCGAAATGAACATTGGGGCTTCGGCCTTTGAGAAGTGGATGTCGCCCGTGAAGCACCAATAAAGGAAAAGGAAAGGCAAAGCCTCGAAGACCAGTATCGCCAAGAGTCGGAAGACGCCTCTCGGGCGGAAGACGGCGTCTTTCGCGTAGGAGTTACCGTATGTCTTTCGCAGCAGCTTTCGCACGAGAAACATCCCTATTGTTGCAGCCACGATTTTGGGAAAGAACTCTCTTGCCAGGTACAAGACAGTCTCGGCATCGCCGTCATCAAAAAAGCCATGAAGCTGATACAGCGCCAAGAGCCAGGCGCAAAGGCAGGCGCTGAACAGAATCGAGGAATCAACGATGATCGGGCTGCAAAATAATCCAAGTAAACGCGTAAGCCAATGGATCTGAACTCGCTCCTGTTGCCGCCCTTGGATTCCTGGACTAGCGTCTAGCGCGGCATCAGGCGGCTTTACTTGTTCGCCGCGCTGGTCGTCGGTCAGTTTATCACTCTCATCAGCCGAATCGTGCTCGACGATGTTAAATCCGTATGGGTTAGCGCAAGTCGAAAGGTAATTCCAAGTGGTTTTTTCTGACATCAAGTCCTCGCACGATTTGCTATCACACACCGTTCGGGAAGATTGGAAACGGACACGGTTGCGGCGCGTATCATTCTGTAACAAGTTTGAGAAATAACTTCGGTGGCTTCTTCAATCCCAACTCTTTCATGGTGCGCGTGTACCATCCTGGGGGTGTCGATTTTTGGATTGCCCTCATGACGTCAGGTGCGGCGTCGAGACGGCTGTCATAGGATATGTAGGGTCCGTTGGTAGTGTTTTGTCGGCGAATCGTCATATAGTAGAGAACATCATGTTCTCGAAAGGGGCCGGGGTCAGATTCCCAGAGTCTGATGCTGATGGTTTCGTCGAGGCCGGTCCAACGATAGAGTATCAATCCGTTACCGAACGACTTTTGATCCAGATCGACCCATTCGTTCTTGCTTGGGCCCTGAATGACGTAGTGGCTGATTTCGTCGCCTTTGGCGTCGTAGATTTGGGCGTGGATGTTGCCGTGGGGACCATGATGGAGTGGCCAGCCACTCTTGTCTCCTTCGCCATTATCGACTACGCCCATCCATTTGAGGATCAGCTCTCCGGTTTTTTCGGCGTGGCCGGTTTTGGCGTTGATTTGAATGGGATTGAAATGTACCCGCACGCCGGTGTGTCGGCCCGCATCGTGTCCACTCCGGTCGCCTACAATCTCGAAGGACCGGACGGGGCCTTTTCCTGTGAAGACGTCCGTACCGTGATTGGTGTCGGTATATGTTAACCAAGCCGAGCAGGAGGAAGCGATGCTGCGGATCGGGGACGAATGTCTGTATACAAGAAAGGACTTGGATCCTGAGGCAGTTGTCCAGTCACTTCTGGTTTCTACCGCGTGCATTTTTAAGGTTGCCCATACTTCGTTTGGGTTCTTGACCGTCAACGACACATCAACTCGCACGTGCGGACCATGCCCTGCGTATTCGGCATCTCCTCTCGTGTGTGGCGGTACGTAAAACGGTGTGGAACTTGGTGTAACAGTAGTTGTGGCGGCATAGCCCGGCAGACAGAGAACTTCCAAGGCGAGCGATGCGAAAAGCAACGTGTGCGCGGTCTTTTTACCAAAAACAACTCTCATCCTAAGGTCTCCATTCACACTGCCAAGAGAACTTGCCGATGTAAACGCGTACGTTCTCCCAACCAGTCGTACACCCAGAATTTCCATTGGATTGCGAGATCTGCGATTTGCGACTTCGCATGTCCAACTTGAGGGCGTTCTCAATTCCAGTGATAAAATTTCGATTATGTAGAATTGAGTAGATCGAATACACCATACGAACCAACCCCTTTTAGACTCTGATCGCCTATGAAATCAAACACTTTTTCACCAAGGCCTTTAGTTCTGCCGCTATCAACTAAGTACGATTTACCTTTAGAAGAACTCAACAAGACTGTATCGGCCTGTCCGACGATTTGCGATTGATCCCGTCCAATTAATGCAAATCATCTAGTCACGACATCGAATCGCACTGACGTACAAATGGACAATCCCAATACGATCCTGCAACAAATCCAACAACTCTTCTTCTGTCGCCAACAAGACACATGCGGGTTCCTGCCACAGGGAGTTGAGAATCCGTTTTGAGAAAGCCTAAAAGCGGTCGCCCGAACGCCATAATTAGTGTACTCTCTTGGAAATGGAGAAATCTATAGGGTAAACACCCTAATTCTTAGGTAGAGAAAAGAATGGGCAATACACAAAACCAGGCAACATCTCCCTAAGATTCCAGGCTGGACTGCGGTGAAGTCAGATTTGACGACATTGCGACATCGCCCGAAGTCTGAGAGGTGGCACATTGCTAAGAACTTTACTCTTTCTGGTGTCCTTGTTGAGAACCAGGAAACAGCACATAATACCAGTTTCAAACGGCAAGTTCATAAACCCTGTACGCCTCCATTTCCCCGAAAAAATGATAAGAACAAACTGCGACGCAAGAGGAAGGTTCTATCTACATGAAACACTCCGTTCGCGATTCGGCGACTCGTTTCTTGCCATGGAAACCAGGTCCGGGATCTTGCTCTTACCGGTGCCAGATGATCCGGTGGCGAATCTTACGGAGATAGGGAAAGCACTCCGTGGCCTG
>JAJDEA010000152.1 GCA_029260035.1 Phycisphaerae bacterium | reverse complement strand
GTTGCGCAGGACTCGGCCCAGGCGGCAGACTCTATCGGTGGTGAACACGATGCGACTGATGGCTCGACGCTCGGCGAAAGTGGCTTCAGCGATGATGGCGGCGGGACGGCTGCGGGTGGGTCGAACGCCAGCTCGACGGGGTTCACTGTTACGCCCATGCCGGAGAGCCTGACGTATATCAGTCATCACATCGACGCGAACGGGCAGCAAGTCTCGACGCCTCTTGCAGGCCCGCCGGGGACCGGCCCCTTGGCCGTTGTTCCGAGCAATCTGATCTACAGCAATACCTCGATGAACTTCTTGTTTCAACCTGGCTTCCATGTTCCCGGCTTGCCAATGTCAGATGACGTCCAGACGATCGAAGTCTGTGGCAGCAACCTTGCCAAACTCATCGTCGCGGTCAGTGGCGGCGTGCCCGGCGGTGGGGGAACCTTCAGGGTGAATGTTCGTGTGTTTACCGGTTGCCCGGGTATGGGGGGCCTTCAGGGGCCGAGTAAGACCTTCTTAAATCTTGATAACGACGATAGCATCGTACACTTGCTTGAGTTCGATAGTCTCATTGATACCGGAGGATTTTTTGCGATTGGCGGAAGTCTTCACGTTCGCATGCAATTTACCACACAGACCGCTGGGTGGGTTGGTGGTGGACCAGCGACGATTGGTTCGTCTTCAGACTCCTATTGGAACTCTGAAACAGGCGATTGCTTTGCAGATTTCGGCGGATTCCCCGCTAACCCGCACGGGAGCTTCTACGCAGAAGTATACGCCGATGACGTCGTCTGTGACGACGGCTTGGTTTGTACTGATGATTTCTGCGACACCGCCGTTGCGCAGTGCTCAGGTACTGTAGTACCCGGCTATTGCTTGCTATTTGGCCGGCAGTGTTTCGCTGAGGGCGATTTGAATCCGGCCAACGCATGCCAAGGGTGTAACACGTCAACCGACTCTATGGACTGGACAGATTTGGCCGATGACACACCTTGCCCGGACGACGGCTTGTTTTGTTCTGGCGGCGAATTCTGTCAAGCAGGAGTTTGTACTTCTTCAGGTGATCCCTGCCTTGCGCAAGGCCTCGTTTGTGATGAAAACGCTGATGAATGTGTGGCGTGCCTGCAGGATTCTGATTGCGATGATGGGTTGTTCTGCACAGTGATCGAGGCATGTGTCAATAGAGCATGCGTCCCGACCGTTCGACCGTGCGACGAAATGATTTGTAATGACGATCTCGATCGATGTTTGTGCGACAGCGACGACGATTGTAATGATGGCGCTGCTTGCACTGAAGATGTGTGTGTAAGTGGGGTTTGCATTGGCTATCCGCGCGCAAGTGAGTGCAACGTCTTGTACGTCGATCAAAATGCTATTGGGCCGATTCACGATGGATCGAGCTGGTGCAGCGCATTCATTTTTCTCGAAGATGCCCTTGAAGCGGCGAAGATTGACCCACTGGTGACAGCTATTTTGGTTGCCGATGGATCGTACGACCCTTCAAACTATCCCCCTCCATTCAGCCAATCTTTTGACATGGTTGATGGAGTATCCCTGTTCGGTGGTTATGCTGGCTGCGAGGCGGAAAACCCAGATGAACGAGACGTTTGTGATCACGAAACGATATTGACCGGCGACATCGATCGAGATGACCCACCGAATGGCCCCCCAATTGGGGGAAGGACTAGAGAGTTATTAAAAGCCTTTCGCAATAGCATTTCGACTACCGTCGATGGGTTCACGATTACTTCGGCGAAGCTGAACGCACATTTTAGCGGATCTTCAATCACAATGTCAAGATGCACCGTTCGCAATGGTGGCGATATCCAAAACTCTTTTAGCATCTTTGCGGCCAGTAGCGACCTTGCGATTGTCGATTCCAAAGTCGTTTCAAATCGGAATTACGGCATAAGTTTTGAGAGAACAGATTTCTACGGCGGAAACACGGTTTTTGGGGAGAATGGTCTGTCCGCGATATGGGTGTTCCGATCCGCTAGCTCAACGCATGACAATGCGGCTGTAGTTTGGCGGTGCAGCTTTGAGAATAATTGCTGGCATGCACTTCTTTCTACAGGCGCCACACGAATTGCTGTCAGCGATTCTCTTTTTAATGGCAACAAGGATGACGCTATCAACGTGTGGGGTGATGACGCGATACTGACAGTAGACGACTCGGTCTTCTCGGGTAACGCGGGGGCCGACGTGTACTTCAGAGGTGCAGGTTCGAAACTCACCATTAGTGATTCGGGCTTTAGGGAGCGCTCTGGCGGCCTACGCGTTGGGCTCGGCAGCGAAGCACATGTTCGCAATTGCACCTTTGTAGGGTCAGGCGGGGTTTGGAGCGACCTTGCGAAGAAGATCGATATAGAGAATTGTTTATTCGACGGGTCAGGATACGGCTTTGGGGCGATTGGTCTTGCCCACACACCGGAGTTCTCAATCAGATCGAGTACCATTACTCAGTATTCAGTAAGTCGTGGTTCCGTAGTTGGACTTTTTAGTATCTCCCCTTGGGCTGGGGAAATAAAGGACACCATTTTTTGGGATAACGAGAGCGGCGATGAGGTTGGTGAAGCGGCTCAGATTTCCTTTCTCGCGTTCACCGGCACGTTAGATATCAACCATTCGAATGTCGAGGGTTGGACGGGGGCGTTTGGTGGTGCGGGGAATAGCGGCGAGAATCCACTGTTCGTGCCGGGGCCTGCGGGTGATTATTACCTCAGCAGGCCTTTGGCGGGGCAGTTAACACTTAGCCCAGCGGTGGATACGGGCAGTGACAATTCCAGCGTGCTCGGCCTGAACACAAGAACCACCGCAACCAACGAGCAGCACGACGGCGACACCATCGACATGGGCTATCACTATCCGATTATCGGGGAAACGCTGATGATGGGTGACGCTGACCGCGACCAGGGAATCGATCTTGCTGACCTCTCGGCCTTTCAATGTTGTTATGCAGCCGGGGTCTTGGAAGAACTGCCGCCATCGTGTCGCATCTTCGACTTCGATGACGATAACGACGTCGATACCGAGGATATGGCTGCAATGCTCTCGGCGGTTACAGGGCCATAGGTGCAGAAGAACCGAAGCGCGTGCGACCTCTATTGTGCTGATGACGGATGATCGATTGGCATCCGAAAACACTGGCTGGCGTTCGCCCGAGGTTCACGGCAATTAGGGCGTACCTATGGCCACGCGAGACTGAAACATGCCGAGCGCCCTTCGGCGAGATTTCGCTCATTCTGCATCCATTTACGGTCACACAGGCGCGGTCGATGACGCCCGGCCATCGGAATTCATAGCTGGCGCGCTGCCGGAAACGGGTTGTCGTTTTGCGGACTCCAGAGAATCCCCGGAATGGCACGTCGTTTGCAGCGATTATTGCCGATAACGGAAATAGGCGTGGGCCAAAAGGTGGTAGTTAGGGCCTTGGTCGAGACTCTTGTGATCTGATTGCTTGTTTTCGTGGGATAGTGACAAAGTTCGCTGTTCTAGTCTCGATTCAAACGTTCGATTTCAGACGCCTCAGGTCCATTTGTTTTGGACGCTCGGTTGCTGAGCATCCCGCCTAATCGTTTTACGAAGCTTGCATTCACGCCGCGAGTGTGCGATATCCTATGTGGCAGGGCACACGGAGCGGTGAGCGTGAGAATAAGAAGTCTCATGATTGGGAATCAAGACATCCTGTTGTTGAGTTTTCTGAACAAATGTGGGTTGATCAACGGCCTGGAAAGGGGCACCTTAATTGATCGCCGGAGAGCCGAATAGTTCGAGCATTCAGCGGAGTACCATTGCACTGAGCCGGTGCTTTTGGGCGTTGATGGTTCTCGTGCATGCACCGGCTCTTGTCGGAGCTTGGCGAGGATGCTTTACTAACGGTCCGACTTTTGGTTCAGTTGGAGGTTGTGCCACACTCACGCTATTCACGCTGTTTTTCTTTCTCAAGATTCGCAACGTCTCGTTTTTGCGTTTGCCCGGTGACTACCGGGCTTGGATCGCTGCCGGCTTGATTGTTGCAACGATTCACCTCGACTGCCTACAGCCTGGCCCAACTCGGGCATGGGATTCTCACCCTGCGATTGTTCTTATCGTAACATCTCTCGTCCTGGGCGTGTTTGAATTGTCCGTGTCGTTCGGGCGGCGTTTTGGCGGCAAGGATTTACGCCGAGGAGACTTCAGCCAGAAGTGGAGAGTTGCGGGTTGGGTTTGGGTCATCGTCAGTATTCCAAAGCTTTTGTATCAGGCTTTGTCCTCTATGCTCTTGCGCGCGCCACCAGCCGTGTAGATTCGTTAAGTATCTTCACTCAATTCAAAATCTGTGCGCCGTTACGATTGTTGAAATATTCGTTCCGTGTAGTCGCGGCGCGTATGACAAGCTGGATGCTGCAGGAGCGTGGTAAACGCCTACTTTGGCGAATGTATCAGTAATATATAAAAGGAGGCGTGGCATATGTTTGCCAGGTCCAAGAATGAAACGGTTGGGCAAAGCCCGGGCTCGAATGGGGCTGACGTGCATGTCGCTGGAAAGCCCTCGCGCGGTGTTCTACTGATTAGTTTGGGGACGCCGAGCGGTGTGGACGTAGGCTCGGTTCGATCCTATTTGGCGGAATTTCTGAGTGATCCGGAAGTGATTCGATTGCCTTCGGGGCTGGGCTGGCTCAATGGGCCGCTCGGTCGTTTGATTGCTCATTTTCGTGGTCCCAAGTCGGCCGAAATGTATCGTCGAATCTGGACGGAGGATGGTTCTCCACTATCGACGATTGCGCAGGAACAGGCCGACAAGCTTCAAGCGGCGTTGCCACCCGATTGGCGGGTGTTCGTCGGAATGCGATATGGGAAAGACTCTATCGATGATGCGGTTAAGCAGGCTGCGGATGCAGGCATCGAGGAGCTTGTTGTAGTGCCTATGTATCCGCAGTTTAGTGGGCCTACAACCGGCACTGCTCTTCGCGAGTTGTACCGATCGCTTCAAAACCGCCATCATCATATGAACGTATCGACGCGGAATAGCTGGTACGACGATGGTGGATATGTCCATTCTCAGGCGAAGCTGATCGAAGAATACGCGCAGGCGCATAACCTGAGCCCGGCGAATAGCTATCTTGTGTTTTCTGTACATGGGCTACCTGTTTCCTATGTGAAGAAGGGGGACCCTTACCCGACGCACATTCGGCGAACGGTACAGCTTGTGGCGGAGAGACTCGGATGGCCAAAAAACCGAATGGCACTGGCGTTTCAGAGTCGTTTTGGTCCCGTCGAATGGCTTAAGCCTTATGCGGATGAGTTTCTCTGCGAGTTGGCGGAGTCGGGAGAAAAGCGGGTTCTGGTTTGCCCGCTCAGCTTTACCGCGGATTGCCTCGAAACGCTGGAAGAAATCGATGTGCGTTATCGCGAACAGTTTGAGGGTGTCGGCGGCGACCTCTATCTCTGCCCCGCTCTGAACGCGTCAGCCACGTTTATCTCTGCATTGAAAGACCTTGTCTTGCGAGGTCCAAAGCCGGTGCTGTCCTGGGGGCAAAAAGTGACACCTTTGCTTCACAAGCAAAATGAATCCCCTGTATCGACGGAATGGATCGACTCTCTTGTAATGGTCGGAGTGTCCGTAAAGAACCGTGTGGATCGGCGAGATGGTCCCTTATTGGGTTTTGCAGACGAAGCGGATCTTCAACGTGTCAAAAAGCCGCAAAGTGAGTTGCCTGAGTTGCTTCGGCAGATTTGCGCGAATGGGTGTGTTCGTGAAGCCTTCGTCTGGAATACATGCCATCGATTCGAGTTTTACGGCTGGTCGAGAGACG
Organism: Phycisphaerae bacterium; assembly: GCA_029260035.1. Classification (GTDB taxonomy): domain Bacteria; phylum Planctomycetota; class Phycisphaerae; order UBA1845; family UBA1845; genus OFTM303. Next base: position 5,887 of record JAJDEA010000152.1, on the reverse strand, counting down.
ATTCGGCGCTGGATGGTCGCTCGTGTATTGTCGCCCAGACCCAGAAATATCTATTCAACTCCGATGATCTACATGATGTACAGGTGAACGTGCTGTCCGGTATCGATGCCTGGCATCATCTGATGCGAACCGTTTCCGGGTTGAACAGTCAACTTCCCGGCGATCGAGATATCATTGAGCAGCTGGATGCGGCGCACCGACTGGCTACGCGGGCAGGCACCGGTGGGCCGCTCGTTGACAAGATTGTGTCGGAGATCGTGACGAATGAGAAGAACCTTCGAAAAGAAACGAAGTGGGGTCAGTTTGATCCAGGATATTGCTACGCAGCACTTGCGAGTCTAGCGAAGAGTCGGGAAATGGATTATCGCGATTTTCGCTTCGTGGTGATCGGAGGGTCTACGACGTCGCGATCGGTTTTGAATGCGCTCGTCCACCGATTCGATGTCCCGAGCAAGATGTTAACGGTTGTGTACCGCGGGCACGGAGGTGGACATATCAAAGCCCTTCGCCGAGCGGTAGTTAATGGCCGGCGCGTTCGAGTGCAGTCATACCAGGAGCGAGCCGTGGTCGACGCGATTCAGGCCGCCGATGTTGTTGTGTTTGGGATTGACCGAAACGAGCCAGTGCTCAGCGCAGCGGATTTTCAATCCGATCGGGATTACTCCGAAAACCCCCTGACTATTATCGATTTCAACTCGTTTGGATCTTGTGACGGAGTCGAAGCCATACCAGGCGTGACGGTGATCGATGCGAATCAATTGGACTGCTTTGTCGATGGGTTTGCGGAATCAATGTGCGAAGACACTGCCTTTCCCGTTGCCTGCGAAGAAGCGGAGGCGTGGATCCGCGAACATAGGCCTACAGCGGTGCCAGCCGTTGGTTGTCAGGTGTCATCGGCTAAATACGAAAAGACTGCTGGTGGTGGACGCAATGATTCGGGCACGAGGCGATGGCAAGAGTGTGTTGAATGTGCGAAAAAATGCCAGAACGAAGGGCTTACAAATAAGGAAAGGTGCGTCTGATGATAGCTGCTGAGTCCGATTTGAATCTGGAAGTTTTTAATCGATATGCGGGGATTTCCCTGCCCAGGCACGTTGCGTATCCGATGCCCACGTGGTGGAGTGATGTGGATGCGGATGATGTAGAGGGCATGAGAACTGATGCGCGTTCGCCCGATCGTGACGTCGATATGTCTCTTTATCTCCACATTCCATACTGTGAGTCGCTTTGCAAGTTCTGTGCTTGTAACCGTGTGATCATGCGTCATGATGCCTCAGGTGCCGAAAATAAAGTCGATCGGTATGTCACGGCTATCGAGCGCGAGCTGGAACAATTGTCGAAATCTGTTCGCTCGGATAGGCGGGTCAAGCAGATTCATTGGGGAGGCGGAAGCCCAACATACTTGTCAGGCTCCAGGATCGCACAGATTCAACGGAAGATTTGTGAATGGTTTGAAGTTGATGCGCAAGCTGAGGTTGCGATTGAGGTGGATCCGCGCACATGTTCGCCGGAGAAATTGGGCGAACTGCGCAAGGCGGGATTTACACGCATTTCTCTGGGAGTTCAGGATTTTAGTGAGAAGGTCCAAGAGCATGTTCGACGGATTCAGTCTTTTGAATTGGTGAGTGCCACTGTTAAGGCGTGTCGGGAATTGGAGTTCGACAGTGTGAACTTTGACCTCATATACGGGTTGCCTTATCAGACGGTGGAAACCGTTGGTGATACGATCAAAAAGACAATCGAGTTGGAGCCGGATCGAATCGCCTATTACCATTATGCTCAGATACCAGAAAAAATTGCGACCCAGCGAGGGATGGATTACACCAAGCTTCCGAACAGTTTGACGAAGCTCGATATGTTTTTGCTCGGAACAAGGCTCTTCGGCGAAGCCGGGTACGAGTTCGTTGGCCTTGATCATTTTGCGAAGCCGGGCGAAATGCTGTCGCGTGCAAGCGAAGACGATACTCTCCAACGAAATTTTCAAGGCATGACAACCGGTGGCGGGCTTGATCTGTATGGTGTGGGAGTGTCATCTATCAGCCATTATCTGGGCGTCGGCTTCTTGCAGAATGCCAAAGACGTTGACGCTTATGTGGATCGGATCGAACAGGGGCTTCTGGCAGTCTGTCGCGGCAAAGCGCTTACGAAAGACGACCTCGTTCGGCAGGCACTTTTGAACGACCTGTATTGCGGCATCGAGGTGGACCCGGGCAAGCTGGAAAAGAAGTTTGGAATTAACTTCGGCGAATATTTCAAGACTGAATTGGAGACGCTTCGCGAGCTTGAGCAGGATGGCTTGGTTGTGATTAGCGCTTCCGGTGGTTTTCGCGCTACATCCCCACTTGGGCGTGTTCTCCTGAGAAATGTCGCGGCTGTTTTTGATGCATACTTAGAGGACGACGCGTATCGTGTAGGCGATCAGAATTGCTTTTCGGCTAACGCATGACGAAGGAGTGCCCCTTGACCCTGAAGAATGATCTAGTACTGCGAGCTGCTCAAGGCGAAAAAACGGAAAGGCCTCCGGTTTGGCTGATGCGGCAGGCGGGTCGATTCGACCCGGCGTATCTTGAAATCAGGCAGCGGGCGGACCTGCCGCTCGAAGCACTTTTTCGGCATCCCGATCTCGCAGCTGAGATATCGGTTTTGCCTAAACGTTTTGGTGTCGATGCCATCATCTTCTTTCAGGATATATTGACTCCCTTGGCGCCCATGGGGGCAAGGTTTGTTTTTCGTCCGGGGCCTGTGCTGGAACCAGCCGTTAGCGATTTGTCTGACCTGCAGAATCTCCGACTATTTGATCCCGCCACAGAGCTGAGTTTTGTTTCTCATACGCTGAAGCAGATTACACACACGCTCGATAATGAATTGCCGATACTGGGTTTCGCGGGCGCACCGCTGACGTTAGCCTTTTTTCTGGTCGAAGGAAAGAGTCCTCATCCCAATCCTGCGCGTACTTTGTCGCTGCTTCGGTCCTCACCGCAAGAGTTTCACAAACTTCTTGGTAAGCTGTCGGAAATGACAGCCGAGTATCTGAAGTATCAAGTCGAATGCGGTGTCCACGCCGTTCAGCTGTTTGAATCTGCTGCCGACCTGTTGACTCCAAAGGAATATGAAGAGTTTGCATTGCCTTACCAACAACGCGTCTTGGCAGCATTGAAGGGGCACGCTCCGACAATACTATTTGCGAAGGATTGGCCTGATATTGAACTCATGGCTAAATCCGGGGCGAATGTGCTGAGCGTTGGACCCGGAGTTGACCTGGCATCGGCAAGGCGGCAATTGGGTGATCGCGTCGCGCTGCAGGGGAACGTAGACAGCAGCTTGCTCGCGAATGGATCGTTAGAAGACGTCGAACAAGCCGTGACGGCTTGTGTGCATGCGGGGCGGCGTCATGGGCATATATTAAACCTTGGGCACGGTATCTTGCCGAAGACGCCCGTCGAAAATGTTGTTCGGTTTATCGAAACAGCCAAATCGAGTGGTGATGTCGATTGCGCTGCGTCGATCGCCAGCGAAATGCCATGAAGACAAACTACGATATTCTGATCATAGGCGGCGGCGTGAGTGGGTTGACGGTTGGATGGCACTTGAAGAAGGCGGGTTTAGATGTTGGGGTCCTTGAAGCCGGGCCTGATGTTGGCGGCTGTACGCAAACCCCTTCCAGGTCGGGGTTTCTGCTGGAAAAAGGGCCTTTTAATGTCATGGTGCGCGACCCGGCGTTTGAAGAACTTTTGGATCAACTGGCCGACGATGTTTCCGTTGTCTCGGCCAGCAAATCTGCCCGAGATCGTTTCATCTATCGCAACGGCAGTTTGTTAAAAGTTCCCTCCAGTCCAATTAGCCTACTGACTGCACCGGTATTGAGCTTGCGCGGTCGATTACGGCTGGTGCGAGGCTTGTTCGTAAGTTCTCGAGCCAGTGGTGGAGAAACTACGATACGTCAGGCAGCCACTCGGCGGTTTGGCGAAGAGGTCGCGGATACGCTTGTTAGTGCTTTGATTTCCGGTGTTCTGGGTGGAGATACGCGCAGACTGAGTTTGGACGCGTGTTTCCCGTCCGTTGCGAAAACCGATCGCGAAGCTCGAAGTATGATTGGCTACGGCTTGTCGCAGGTCTTCGCAAAAAAGAAGAAGGGGCGAAAACCTCGGAAGTGGCGTGGCCTTGTCAGTTTTGAAAGTGGACTAGGCTCGCTGATGGACGCATTGGCCAAGCCGCTTGGTGGCAACTTGCAGGTCGATGCGCCGGTTGACGCTGTGCGGAAGGTCGAAAAGCGAGAACGAGGTGGCGTTGGAAGTGGGTTTGAAATCGAATACACCCAGCGCGGCAAGCGTAAACAAGCAACATGCAGCCGGCTTGTCATGGCAACGCCACACCATGTCTCGGCGGAGTTATTGTCGGAATGCGCGCCGAATGCATCGAACATCCTCCGATCGATCGACGCCGTTTCGCTTGTCGTTATGAATCTGGCCTATAAACGAGAGCAGGTCGCACACCCGCTTAACGGCTTCGGTTTTCTCGTTCCGCAAAACGAACCCGATTTTCCGCTGATGGGAGTCCTTTGGTCGGACAGTATTTTTCCACATCATGCTCCTTCCGGCTATCGTTTGATTCGCGTATTTTGCGGCGGCACTCGTGACCCGAAAGCCATCGAGCGCAGCGATGATGAACTGATCGATTTGGCCGGAACGCATTTGAGCCAGGTGCTTGGCATCGAGGGGAAGCCACATCTTGCGGATATTTGCCGACACCGTTCGGCTATCCCACAATACCACTTGGGGCACCGGGAAAGAACCGACCGGCTTCTGTCCGCAATTGGTGCTATAGAGGGACTTGACCTTGTGGGTAATTATCTTGAAGGTGTGTCGTTGAATGATTGTGTTCGATTGGCTACGAAAGTCGCAGGCGAGATCGTCCAATCGACTCCACATTCTGAAAGTGAGCCGATCGACGAGGCGATTTCCTGTTCGTAACGACATGGACGGAACCGATAATCGTAGAGGAGGGTCCTTGTAGTGAGTACAAATAATAATAGTCGACCGATTCGCCGACCTCGTCGGTTGAGGCGGAGTGAAACGATTAGACGACTCGTTCGCGAGACGAGGCTTACGCCTGACCGCTTGGTGTTGCCTCAGTTTATTGTGAATGGCGATGGAAAAGCTGATCCAATCACGGCGATGCCTGGAAGATCAAGGTACTCGGTTGATCGTACAATCGAAGAGTGCCGTCAGGCGATGGAGCTTGGCGTTCGGTCTTTTGCATTGTTCCCAGTTATCGATTCGTCGCTCAAGACAAGTGACGCGAAGGAGGCATTAAATCCGGACAATTTGTTGAATCGCGCTGTAAGGGAGATCAAGGAGTCTTGCCCGGAATCCTGCATTATCGCCGACATTGCGTTAGACCCGTATTCTAGCATGGGGCATGATGGGCTTGTTAGTGAGAGGGGGGTTATTCTCAACGACGAGACGGTTGACATGTTGGCTGAGATGGCGGTTGTGAACGCACAAGCTGGCGCGGACATCGTTGCACCGTCGGATATGATGGATGGTCGAGTGGGTGCGATCCGCTGCGCATTGGATGGTGCAGGATTCACCGATGTTGCGATACTCAGCTATACTGCCAAGTACGCCTCATCGTTTTATGGCCCATTCCGCGAAGCGCTGGATTCTGCGCCGGTTGAAGCTGCGAATGTCCCAAGAGATAAGAAAACGTATCAGATGGACCCGGCGAATGTTCGAGAGGCGTCGATCGAAGCCTTGCTGGACGAGTCGGAAGGGGCGGATATGTTGATGGTGAAGCCCGCAATGCCTTACCTGGATGTAATTGCACGTCTTCGAGAGCAGAGTGCGATTCCCATAGCTGCGTACCATGTGAGCGGTGAGTATGCAAT
>JAJDEA010000151.1 GCA_029260035.1 Phycisphaerae bacterium | reverse complement strand
TGACCGGCAATGTGTCGGGCGTGTGTCCGGAGTGTGGGAGGAATTTGAAGGCTAAAGGTGACAACGACATTACATCCGACGAGGATTCCTCAAATTGAAACGCACCACGAAACGACGATTGGGAATTGGGGGGTTGGTGGTGGCGTGCGAAGTGGTCGTCATGCCATTGTCATCATACAATCGGATTACATCCTCATCGACGAGCGATAGTAAGGCGCTGACGAGGTTTGAGACGGTATAAGGCGATACTGGCTCAAAGACAAGTTTTGAATCTACCGATTTGCCCTGCTAGAATAGCGCATCACTCTTATCGAGGACGTAGCCATGCATATCACGCAGTACTTGGGAATCGCCTTAAATGCCTTTGGATTGATGGCAGCTGCCACAAACGACTCCAGTGGCTCTTCAGAACCGGAACCACACGTCGTTGCATGGACATTCCTCCCCAATGGCTCAATCGTCGTCTCAGCTACCGACGGAATCATTTACAAGTCCGACAATGACGGTTCATTTTGGAAGCCGTTGGGTGCCTTGGAGACGACGCAGGGTGGTAAGCCGTTCTTCTTTTTGGATTTAGCAATTGGCAAGAACGATTCCATCTGGGGTGTGTACGCAGTTGTGATTGATTACGATCCAAGAGGTGATCTCGGTCCTTCGAAAGTTGCAAGAAGTATCGACGGAGGTTGGACATTTCAGGAAGTTTTTGATTGTAGTTCCCCAAGCCTGATTGAGCGCCCCGGTGATGATCCGTTGATCGTGTGTGGACACCTACGGAAGTTATTCATGCCGGAGAAGAGTGATGACGAAGATCTAATTCGGTTCACTCAGATTACCGAGGAGATCAGAGACTTCAGTCACATAAATTGGAAGATCGAACAGTGTGGAGAAACACTTGTAGGCCTTTCCCGAGAACTAACGGACATGGATAAAACGTCGCTCTGGGATAGCGTAGACAATGGCGCAACTTGGTATCGCCGTCATTCCTTTGCGCATAACCATTATGAGGGGCCGATGCATTTGACTTGCGGTGACAATGGCATCGTCTGGATATCTGCCTATGATGTCAACCTATGGCAATACAACATGGTTAATAATACTGTGAGGATTCACGCCACCGATTCCCTTCAAGAGAATCGAAGTCCAGATCATCCAATTCCCAACGGCTACATCCTTGAACCGGCGCACCGTGCAGGCGAATTAATCGTATGCAAGCAATACAGTCGTGGTGGCTGCGACGAGAGACGGACCCAGAGTATCGCATGCTGGTCAATCACCGACGAAGGCACAGCTCAGATCTCGGATGAGCAATATGAATTCGAACCTTTCCTGCTAAAAGTTTCTCCAAACGGGACAATCTATGCAGGCCCCGTTTCCCTATATCAACTGGACGAGGATTCTGGTTACTGGTTCAGAGCGTGGTGATCTAAATTGAAGGATCGCGCGGCAGCCAAACGATTACTCAGTGACATGAAACGAGCCACAAAACGACGATTGGGATTTGCGGGGTTGCTGCTGGCGGGAGTCTTGATGGCAGTGTTCATTGCGAGCAAAGGGTTTGCAGTGAAATTGGTATACAATTCCCCAACCAAGGGAAGCACTACCATTCCTGGCTATGATACCCCATTCGCCGTGGGCCTAAGCAGGGGCATGATTATTGTTCACGTCTCACGTCGTTTTTGGGCGTGCGAGGGGTCTTGGGAGTTCAGTGCTTCGTCCTTGGTTCCTTCACAGCCGTTCTTTTCCTGGCCCGGTTCCACCGTACCCAAAGGCTTTGACATCTTTCCTCACGTCTTTCGAGGACCCCTCTGGATTCCAGCACTCTTAGTTGCGATCCCGTCATTGCTGCTCTGGCGGCGAAACAGAAAGCTACCCAAATACTATTGCGAATGCGGCTACAACCTCACCGGCAATGTGTCGGGCGTGTGTCCGGAATGCGGGAAAAAACTGCACGAGAATATCGATAGCCGTGAAAACGACGAATACGTCAGCACCAAGATTCCCACAGCAGAAGAGGATGGTTCTGCGTGCCGCTAAGAAGGCATTTTCATTACGACGTCATGGCTGTGCGCGGAGCAGCAGTATCATTCTTCTTCGTCCCAGACTCATTCGCGAGCACGCGCGTCCCCTTCATAGGCGTGAACCTAGCCTGGAAGAAACGCAACTGTTGTGGCTCGTAGGTCATACGCAAGCCCGTGACAAGCTCTCGCTTTTCCCAAAGGTCGATGACTGATTCGGCCGTGACGTCCATATGCGCCTGCGTATAGACCCGCCTCGGCAGTGTAAGTCGAACCAGCTCCAGATTGGGGCGTCGATTCTCGCCGGTCTCTGGGTCACGCCCGGCAGAGACGGCTCCACGCTCCATCCCTCGAACTCCGGAATCGACATACAGAGCGGCCGAAAGTGCCTGAGCCGGGAACTCGTCCTGTGGAATATGTGGTAAGAACGAGGCTGCATCGACGAACACACCGTGCCCGCCAATCGGCTGCACGATCGGCACGCCAGCATCGACGAGTTGCTTTCCGAGGTATTCGACCTGCCCGATTCGCGCCTGCATGTGATCGAATTCGACAGACTCTTCGATTCCCTGAGCCATCGCTTCCATATCTCTGCCCGCCATGCCGCCATAGGTATGAAGCCCCTCGAACACAACGACCATGTTGCGCGCTTTATCTGCCAATTCATCGTCATTGATCGCCAGGAATCCTCCGATGTTCACAAGGCAGTCCTTTTTCCCGGACATCGTACAGCCATCCGTGAACGAACACATTTCATGCAGGATTTCTGCGATGCTCTTGTCCGCAAAGCCAGGCTCGCGAAGCTTGATAAAATAGGCGTTTTCCACCGCGCGTGTCGCATCCAGAAAAACACGAATGCCGTGCGATCGGCATAGCTCGGTCGATTCCTTAATGTTTGCCATGGAAATAGGCTGACCACCCGCCATATTGACGGTAGCATGGAGGCACAAATATGGGATGCGAGCCGCGCCAACCTCATCGATCAGGCGACCAAGCTTGGCAAGGTCGATGTTTCCTTTGAATGGAAACGTGCTCGTCGGATTATGAGCTTCATCAACAATAACATCCACAAACGTCCCGCCTGCGATTTCCTGATGCAAACGCGTTGTCGTAAAGTACATGTTGCCCGGAACATAATCGCCGTCGTTGATCGTAACCTGACTGAGAATATGTTCCGCCCCGCGCCCCTGGTGCGTGGGGATGACATGTTTATAGCCGTAGTATTTGCGAATGGTCCGTTCGAGACGATAAAAATTGTCTGACCCTGCATAGGCTTCATCGCCCATCATCATGCCAGCCCATTGTCGATCACTCATCGCGCTGGTTCCGCTGTCGGTTAGCAGGTC
>JAJDEA010000016.1 GCA_029260035.1 Phycisphaerae bacterium | reverse complement strand
TGAGGGATCCGGAACAAATGAAATATATCTACTCTTGGATACACCGTGTGGATATGTAGTAGCCGCAAGCGGATTGGGAGGCCACGAGGCTGCCCAGCAATCAATATTCACCGTTAGAGTTGCAGTCCCCTGGGCACCTTCAAATCCTCCGACCCGTACCTTGACGCTCTCACTAACCCCATTCATCCAGAATTCTGCCTTTGAGGGTCCGGCAATGACTGGATTGTCGCATCCATCGTCGTCACAAACCCAGCTAGTAAACTCATTAATTTGTGCGCAATCGGAAGGCCCATGAACGTCAATCATCGTATCAAAAGAAGCATCGGCACACGTTGAAAGCACGGTGTCATTGGGCAACAGGCAGGCACACGGATTCGGCAGGCTATACCACACATCTGCCTGCAACGCATCCACCGAGCTTGCACAGCTAAAGGTAGTCGGGCCGTCAGTGGTTGCATCTGTATTGTCGATTGGAATTTGACAAGTGTAACTTTCGCCCAAAGGAAGGCACGGACCCTCCCCGGGAGGGCAGTCCTGCGCTGTAAACGAGCACGGCGTTTGCGGAAAATTCAACACGCAGAATGCGCCGTGATCCAGCACGCACCCTGCGCCGATGGAGTTGATGTCAATCGCGTTGGCGCAGTCGTCGTTTGGTGGCGGTGCAGCGTTTGCAGAAGATAATGCCAAAGCAATGACAACAAAGACAGCCACAAGAAGAAGAGTGTACGGACAGGACAAACAAAGGCGGGAATTAGCACGCATCGGCTGGGGCATCGACTTGAATCCTCGATCATCACTTGAGAATCGAACGCCAACCATAAGTGTAGCAGCCTTGACGCCCCAATTCAACAAAAACCGCTTCAGCCGTCGCGAAAAGCGTCAGAACCCTTGCCTTTCAGCCCCCAATACCATATGAACACGCGCCATCGAACTGATCTGCATTACAGGCTCGGCAGACAATTGTCAGTCCACACTCAGAATCACTCGGCCCACTGCGGCGCGACCTCTGTGGAGGGGCGACTTCGGCACCGGGGAAGCCCCCGTTTCCTAACGAGTTGACTTACAATTCTGATCCTCGATTAACGATGTCCTCACCATCCCGCGCGCCCTTCCTTAACCTGGACCATAAATCCTGAACGCTCGACGCCCGTTTGGCCGAAGTGTTGGTAAACGTGCGTAATGTTTGTGAGCACATGTTGGGTAAGGAATCATCGTATGGAAGAATCATCGCGCAATCAGGACGAAAAAAACTTGCCGGAGTCGACAACCGACTCTCCGTTGCCCATCGTACGTTCGGGCGTGGGGGGAGTGTTGATGGGGCTTGCCAATTTGGTTCCGGGGGTTTCCGGCGGAACCATGATTGTCGTGATGGGCCTGTATGACGATTTCATCGAAAGCGTCGCAGACGTAACCCGGCTTCGCTTTACCAAACGCAATGTAACGTTCCTGGCTATTGTCGGCATGTCGGCACTCATTGCGATTGTCGCCTTATCGGGTACGCTTGTTCGGGCAGTCACGCTTCACCGCAGCGCGATGTTCTCGCTATTCATAGGCATGACGCTGGGCGGCGCGCCGCTACTTTTCAAGATGCTGGGTCGCATCAACACACAAGCTGTGGCGGGGATGCTCGTCGGGCTGGCGGCTATGATCGGCATCGCCGCATCCCAGGAGGAGCCGCCAGACAAGGAAACCATTGTCGAAGCCATAAAGAAGGGCGAGTTTGAGATTGAGCCGAACTACATGCGCGATGGCGTAGCTGGCGTCTTAGGTATGTCAGCCATGGTGCTACCTGGAATTTCCGGTGCCTATATGCTGCTCATCCTCGGCAGATACGAGACCATTTTCGCGGCCATCGCCATGGCGAAATCGTATGCGCTGTCCTCCGGCGACAAAGGCGACATCGGTCAAATTCTCGGGGTCATCATTCCCACCGCGATTGGCTCCATCCTGAGCATCGTTTGTTTGAGCAATCTGCTCAAATGGTTTCTGCGCGAGCGCCGGGATCTAACTGTCGGCACGTTGCTGGGTATCTTATTGGGGTCGGTCATCGGCATTTGGCCCTTCGGAGAATCGAGCGTCTCAGCGGACTACATGCTGGGGGCAGGCCTTGCCGCAGCCGGTTTTATTGCAACCCTTTTCCTCTCGCGTCTCAGTGCATAAAGACGCGTTCCACACGCCGGGACAGATAGGCCCGATGGAACCACCGACAAAAAAGCCCGACAGCCAAGACTGTCGGGCGTTTGTATTGTTCCAAGCTGATTTCAGCCTTTACGCAGCTACGGATTTTGGTAGGTGATTCTTCGCAAGTTCCACGATGGCGTCAAAGTCTTCGGGAGAGTGAATTGCGATTTCGCTCATCATCTTTCGGTTGAGTTGAATATCCAACTCGTTGATCGCGAAGATGAATCGGCTGTAACTGATGCCACGAGTTCGACACGCTGCAGACAGCCTGACAATCCAGAGTGCGCGAAAATCACGCTTACGAAGCCGTCTGCCTACATACGCAGTCGCCCGTGATCGCATCACCATCTCTTTGGCGAGGCGCCAACGTTTGCCGGGGGCGCCACGGAAACCCTTGGCAGCCTTAAAGACCCGCACTTTCTTACGGTGCCGAGCAGCACCATATGTTGCTCTGGACATCTGTTGATACTCCTACCTGTTCGAATTCAGCAACGCGGCGATTCAGCCAACATGCCGATTATGAGCTTAGGCTTCACCAAGCGCGACGCGAATGCGCTTGGATGTAATTTTACTCGTCACTTCACCGGGCTTTCGCATGGCCCGACACCGATCGCCGGACTTGCTGCTCATCAGGTGGCCGGCGTTACACTGCTTGTAACGGACTTTTCCCTTCGCGGACACCTTTATGCGTTTCCTAAGCCCTTTATGGGTTTTCATCTTTGGCATCGTCGATCACCTTCCCTGTTCCTGGAAAATCACAAGAGCGGCGTATT
>JAJDEA010000150.1 GCA_029260035.1 Phycisphaerae bacterium | reverse complement strand
ACCCCAGGAAACTGGCGATCTATTGCGGCAAGCGGTTCATCGTGACCGTGCATCGTGAATCGGTCCGCGCCATTGACATCGTTCAGCGACGAATCGAACGGCACCAGGCCGGATTGCTGCGCGGAGGTCCTGGAAATCTTCTGTTCCTGATTCTCGATCAAATGGTCGACAATTACGGGCTGTTTGTGGATCACTGCGAAGGGGAAGTGGAACGGCTGGAGGAGGAGTCGCTGAGGGACGACGGCAATCGAAAGATCCTGTCCGAGTCCGGCGGATTGCGCAGCGAGCTGGCGGAGGTGCGGCACCTGGCACAGGCGGTGGACCAGGCGATCGGCGCGATTCTGGCTGACGACTTTCCGTTCATGAATGACGACGTGGAATTTGATTTCCAGCATGTGCGTGAACATCTGAAGGCGGTTGCGGAATTTGCGGATCGATTAAGGGATCGGCTGAACGGCGTGCGCGACAATCTTGCGTTTGTGATCGCGAATCGGACGAATGAGATCATGCGCGTGCTGACAGTCTTCGCCAGCATCATGCTGCCGCTGACGCTGGTCGCGGGAATCTACGGGATGAATCTCCCCGTCTGGCCGAATGAGAAACACACGAACGCTTTCTGGATTGTGATCGGCGGCATGTTCATTCTGGGAGCGGGGCTGTGGCTGTATTTCCGGCGGAAGCGATGGCTTTAATGCATCGGCGGCGGTTGGCGTGAATGAGGGCTGGAATCCATGTGGACGTTGATTGCGGCCTCGGAGCATGTGACGGCGGCGACAGTCGAGGACGTCAAGAAATTCTTTGCAGATTATTATGTGCCGAGTAATGCCTCACTTGTGGTTGCCGGTGATTTCGACCCTGCCAAGATCAAACCTCTGATTCAGTCGCTTTTCGGAACACTGCCGCGCGGCTCGGATGTCGTACACGCTTCGGCCAAACCGGTCAAGTTGGAGAGTGTCAAGCGGCTGACCATGACTGACACCGTTCAATTCGCCAGGACGACTATGGTGTATCACAGTCCCGCTCGATTCGCGCCGGGTGATGCTGAAATGGACCTCGTCGCGGATGTTCTGACAAACGGCATTTCCAGTCGGCTTTATCAGAAGCTGATCTACCAGGATCAGTTGGCTGTAAACGTTCGCGCATACCAGGATTCTATGTCGCTTGGTTCACTTTTTAATGTTGTTGCGACGGCTAAGCCTAGCGTGTCGTTGGATGCTATCGAAAATGCGATTGACGCCGTCGTGGCTAAGTTCATTGCAGACGGCCCCTCTGCTGAAGAGCTTCGACGTCAGAAAGAACAATTTGAGTACGGGGCCGTTTCACAGCTGGAATCTTTGCTCGCAAAGGCCGACCAATTGAACGGGTATCAGTTCTTCTTTGATGAGCCGAATTCCTTCAAGCCTGATATGGATCGGTATCGAGGTGCAATCCCCGACGATCTCCAGCGATGGGCGAAGGAAGTTCTGACGCCGGATGCTCGACTGATTCTTCGGGTAATACCAGAAACGAAGGTCGCGGAAATCAATCCTCGCGACACGAAGCCGACGCTTGGCAAGGGTGGGGAGTTCAATCCCTCCGAACCGAACATGATGAAACTCTCCAATGGTGTGTCGGTTTATCATTGGCATCGCCCGGAGTTGCCGCTTACAAAGGTGCATCTTCTACTAAAAGGAGGCGCCGCGCTCGACGGCTCAGAAAAGGCCGGACTTGCTTCGTTAACGGCGGACATGTTGACCGAGGGTGCCAAAGAACGGAACGCTATGGAATATTCGGATGCGCTGGACATGCTGGGCGCTTCCGTTAATGCCTGGTGCAGCTATGAGAACACAAATGTTTATCTCTCTGTACTGACGCGAAACATCGGGCCGGCCCTTGATTTGTTCGCCGACGCCGTACTTAGGCCGCAGTTTGAGCAGAAAGAGTGGGACCGCGTTCATCGTCTGCATGTGGAAGGATTGAAGCAACGGCTCGATCGACCTGGTTACGTCTCGCGAGTGGTCTCTATGGCGACGTATTTCGGCGATAGGCATCCCTATAGCAGGCCGGTGGGTGGTACTTTGAAAACTGCCAAGTCCATTGCGCTTGCAGACGTCCAACAAAGACACAAGCAGTTATACAATCCCGGCCGTGCAGCTATTCTTGTAGCGGGTGACATCTCGGCTGATGAAGTCAAAGCAAAGCTGGAATTGGCATTCGGCGGCTGGTCGGATTCTGGAGAAGCAATTTCAGGCGACGGCGCAGCTTATCCAAAGCCCGCGAGCGATGCGCTGAAGGTAGTGGTTGTGGATAGGCCGGACGCCGTCCAAACGGTTATTCAATTTACAATGCCAGGCCCGGTTTACGCGGACCCGAATCGACTCAAATACGAACTCCTTAGTACCGTGTTGGGCGGGACGTTTACGAGCCGTCTCAATCAAAACCTCCGCGAAGAGCATGGCTATACCTATGGCGCGCGATCGAGGTTTTCCATGGGGCCGAAAGTCGGTCAGTTTTCCGCTTCGTCGAGTGTTCGAACGGATGTCACCGGTGCGGCAATCCGAGAGTTTCTCAAGGAATTCGAAGGCATTCGTGGCGGCAACGTGAGCAAGGTGGAGTCACTCAAGGCTCGCAAATCAAAAAGGCAGTCGCTCGTTGACTCTTTTGAAGGAACGAGCGGGGTATTGTCTGTCGGGAGCAGGCTTCTCAGCTTGAATCGGCCGTTCTCCGACATAGGCCGAGATTTGCAGGCGATCAAGGATATCGACGCCGACGATTTGAATGGCTTGGCTTACCAGGCTGTTCCGCTTGAGAAGGGCGTGTTGGTGCTTGTTGGAGACAAGGGCGAAATTCTGAAGCAAATAGAGGGAATCGATCTGCCAAAACCCATCGAAGTGACCATGGAGAACGAGTAGTACAGCTGCGACAAACTACGTTTATCCCCCAAGTTCCGCAAGGTGGGTGGCGAGGGATTCGCGTTGTGTCAGTAGGTCGGCAAGACGGTCCTTTTCTGCTTGAACGAATTCGGGTTTTGCGTTGTTCACGAATTTCTCGTTGGCTAGTTTGGATTCCTTGCCTTTGATTTGTTTTTCAACATCGGCTATCGCTTTGCCAGTCCGATCGCGTTCTGCCTTGTCATCGCTGATGTCATGCACATAGATGCGCAACCCTTGAACCGCCACACTCGCGGCATTGGCAGGTCTTTGGGCAGTGGCGTCTACCGTCAGTTTTTGGATACCAGCCATATGCTTCACGATATGCGCATGCGACTCGAATGACGCAGTGTGTTCTGGCGGAATCGCCACGGTCACCGTCACGCGTTCTTTCGGCGATACTTTACACTGCGTACGCAACTCACGCACGCCTCTGGTCACATCCTGCAATCGATCAAACGTCGCAAGGATGTCATTGTCGTCAAGCGAGTCATACCCTTCTTCAGGCGGAAAGGGTGCGAGAACAAGCTGCTTGTCGGTTTGCAGCTCGGCAATACCTGGAAGCCCTCTCTTGGGCGACACGGTATTCAGGTGCCTCCATAAGGTCTCCGTGATAAACGGGATCGTTGGGTGAAACAGCCGCAGCATCTGGTCGATGCAAAAGGCGAGCACCTGCTTGGCCGTTGCCTGCCCGGTAGCGCCGTCTTGTCCAACCATTCGAGGCTTGGTCAGCTCTATATACCAGTCGCAAAGGGACTCCCAGAAGAACTCGCGGAGAACCTTCAGCGATGCGCTGAATTGATAGCCCTGCACATGCTGATGATATTGTCGGATCGTTTGCGACAGGCGGGCCAATATCCATCGATCCTCCGGCGGCAGGGTCGCAATCTCCAGTCGATCCATCGGCGTATCCTGCAGATTCATAAGGCAGAATCGGGCTGCGTTCCAAAGTTTGTTGCAAAAATTTCGGCCGATGTCGAATTTGTCGGATGTCTCACGCGCGACACTGAATTCTTCCTTAACTTCCGCGGGAGCCCATTGCGTTGCGAATTCCTTGCCGCACTCTTTGTTTACGCATTTTGTGCGCGAAATGTCAGAAGGTTGGAGCTTACGATCGAGCTTCTCGCCACGCGATTTCCTGGCCTGCTCTTCAATTTTGAGAGCCACCGCCTGATCGATCAACGAGCCACAATGGGGACAAACGTACTCGACAGGCATGCGGATGTCCTGCGTCTCGGTGGTCATGTCCGCCATGGCATATCGTAGCGCGTCCGCGCCGTGCGTATGGATGATGTCAACCGGGTCGACGCCGTTCCCCTTCGACTTGCTCATGGTCTCGCCGCGACCGTCGAGAATTTTCGGGTGAATGTACACATGACGAAACGGCACGTCGTCCATCGCGTACAAGCCAAACATGACCATGCGAGCGACCCAATTGGTGATGATGTCGCGCGAGGTAATCAACACGGCTCCGGGGTAGTATTGCTTTAGATGGTCCGTTTGGTCGGGCCAGCCGAGCGTGCTGAAAGGCCAAAGTGCAGAGCTGAACCAGGTGTCGAGAACGTCGGGGTCTTGAACGATGTCGTCGTCCTTATGCAGCAGCATCTCGCAAACCTTAAAAGCTGCATCAGTAGCGTCAGGGAAAGAAGGTAGATATGACT
>JAJDEA010000149.1 GCA_029260035.1 Phycisphaerae bacterium | reverse complement strand
ACCGGACTCTGATTAATAAACGAGTCGAAGACCTCTGCAAAAACCATGCTAAAACTCCTTTGATGAAAACAATCAATCAAAGGAAGTCTTTCACCCTTCGTGACACGATTGGTCGTGTTGAATATGCGAGCAATGAAAGCTTCAAAATCCTCTGCAACTGATTCACCAAGGCAGCCACCGCAGCGGGATCGCCAGCAGGCATCCGCACGCAAATCGTATCGCCGACCAGGACTTCCACGCAGCCGCTGCCTTGCTCGTTCCGCGCAGCCCCCGTGGAAATCTTCGTGCCGGCATCGGAACGTGGCCGTCCGCCAGTCGTTGAGCGGTCGCGTCCGGGGCTTCGCTTGGACCAGTAATAGAAGCTGGCCTGAGAAACTTGTTCGCGCCGACAGAAATCGACAACGGTCAAGCCGGACGCATCAAACTTCGCCAACCGCCTGCGCCACGCATCGCGCTTCGCACCATTGAAACTTTTCGCCATCAGAGCACCTCACCGAATCAAAGAGCCACGATCAACGGAGCCAGTCACCGGCTCCCACACGAAACTCTACAACTCAATAACACCAAACGACGAATGGTTGTGATGTTCGCTTACACCTCTTCACGACTGTGGCTCTCCATTCGTACGCTAATTACCACAAACATCCAAAGCTGTTTTCAGAGTCACACAATTTCGGCACGCCATTGGAAAACACGTTCAATGTCGGATCGGACCGACGATGGACGTGACAATTGATGGGACAACGGCTTTCGCGATCGGCAACCGTACACTGCACGTCTTGAACGTCAACGAGCCCAGCAAGCCGCGTCCGATCGGAAAACTCGGCGGGCAGGGGCGGGTCCGGCATATCGTGGTCGAGGCGGGATTCGCATACATCACCTCGCGTGCCAAAGTGGTTGCCCGAACGTAATGACGACGGTACTCTTGTGGAAATCAACTCGTGACACCGAACGTGGCCGAACAATGCGGTTGGCTCAAAGACAAGTTTGGTCTCACTTGGCAGGTAACCTCCAGCCGAATGAATGAAATGATGCAGTCAACCGACGCGAAAAAAGTGGCCCGGATGACTCAATCAATTCTTAAGATGAAAAAGGTCGAGATCGCAGCCCTGCAGGCCGCATTCGATGACCAATAGACCCACGCTGCGAAAAATGCGGATAACAAATAAGGATTTGAATTCGCGCAGCGAAAGACGACAATGAATGATCGGTCAGTGCTTACATCATGACGAAGGCAAAGAAAAAGAAGTTGTCACGAGAACAACTTGGAGAACTCATCAAAGTCTTGAAAGTCCGTTTTGATGCGAACATGAATCGGCACAAAGGTCTTCAATGGGTGAAAGTGCAAGCCAAGCTCGAAGCCAATGCCGAAAAATCCTGGTCACTCAATGAAATGGAAAGAACCGGCGGTGAACCGGATGTTGTTGGCCTCGATAAAAAGACGGGCGAATACGTTTTCTTTGACTGTTCGGCGGAGAGTCCCAAGGGTCGCAGAAGCGTTTGTTACGATCGTGAAGGGCTGGATTCAAGAAAAGAACATAAGCCAAAAAACAACGCGGTTGATCTGGCTGCTGCCATGGGCATTGAACTTCTTACCGAGGAAGAATATCGAGAATTACAGCGGCTTGGAGAATTCGACACCAAGACTTCGAGCTGGGTAAAAACACCTTCTGAGGTTAGAAAGCTGGGTGGTGCCATCTTCGGCGATTTCCGCTACGGCCGTACTTTCGTGTATCACAACGGCGCACAATCATACTATGCAGCCAGGGCATTCCGTGGCTCGATACGAATCTAGAAAGGCGTGTTACTCTTCGCTCTCGACAGTTTTCTCTCGAACTTCGGGCGAAGGTTCACTCCAGTAATAGGGGCCAAAGTAACTCCAGCTTCCCCATGCGACCGTTGCAACATTCACGGCAAGGTGATTGTGCTTGAATACATCACGAGAGTCGAGCCAGTTATTGTCGAGAGCCGCTCGGATTCGTTGTTTGGTTTCGTTTGGCAGTCTGCCGCCGCCCGGATTGTTGGTTTCGTGGGCGCGAAAAATGCGGAATGCAGCGATGTAGGCGTCGGTGTATTCGAGGCCGCTGCGAAGGAACGCCACGCGTTTGTTGGCGGCGGGTTCGTGCCTCGTTGCGATGGCAGCTTGGTCGAGATACCTGCCCAGTTCTTTCATCACTTCCGACATGTACGGCTCCGTGTATTTCTGTTCGGTCGTCGCCATGATATTTGTGAGTTCTTCGATGCGCAGAAAAACTTCTTCACGGCGCCCTCTCTCTACGCCTCCGCGTGAGACTCCATCCAATTCCTCACGCAGAGGCGCAGAGGAATATGCTTATTCTTGTAAGTTGTTGACGACTCGATGGATTCCCGTTTTTAATAGTTCTTCGCCGAAATTGATCAACAGGCCAACGCGTTTGTCCGCCAATCTTAGATACGTTAGCAATACTTTCTTGTGAACTCGCGCGATGGACTCCACAGATTTCAATTCGACAACGACCAACCCGTTGAAGATCAGATCGGTTCGAAAGCCAACGTCGTGTTTCACTTCGTCCCAGACGACAGGAATCGGCTGCTCTTCAACGCCGTCCATTCCTCGTTTTCGCAATTCATAAGCAAGCACTTTCTGATACGCCGACTCCAGCAGCCCAGGACCAAGTCGCCGATGAATGTCCATTGACGTATCGATAATAATTCCAGTTACGTCGTTATGTTTCATGTTACGACCTGTTTTTCCTCTGCGTCTCCGCGCCTCTGCGTGAGGATTCAAAAGTATCACGCAGAGGCGCGGAGACGCGGAGTGCCTGGATTTATTCGGCGAAATGCGTGACACATTCTCGGCGTTGGACCATTTTGTTGCGAAGTGAACTGACAATTGGTTTAATGTCAGACACTAAAGAACACTCCTACGTCCGTCAAGTAATTCCTTCCTTTGCTTGTCCGCCGACTGCCTTTCCTACCTGTTGAATTAAGGCAATGAAAAACGCGAGTCAGCTAAACTGTCGGGTCATACCTATTTGCGGTTTTATCATCGCTGCCGCGTTGGCGGTGTGCGCATTTGTTGTTGTACCTACTCACGCTCAGTCGCCTTCAACCGATGGAGTCAATGAAGCCGCCAGATTGAACGATGACGTTTCCGCGTTTCTACAACAGTACTGCATTCGCTGCCACGGAAAGGACAAGCAGGAAGCTGAAGTTGCATTTCACAAACTTGAGCTGACTTCGGATGCAGGATCGCAGGCCGAATCCTGGAAGAGCATTCTCGACAAACTTCAGTCGGGTGAAATGCCGCCGGAAAAGGAAACACAGCCGTCTGCAGAGCAACGCGAACAGGTCGTGTCCTGGATCAAGCAGGAACTTCGTAGCGCCGGCGAAGCGATTGACGACAGCACATGGTTGCATCCCAATCGAGGCAACTGGGTCGATCATGATGCCCTGTTTTCCGGCAAACCCGTGGCCTCGATGGCGACGCGCGGACGGCTGTGGCGTTTG
>JAJDEA010000148.1 GCA_029260035.1 Phycisphaerae bacterium | reverse complement strand
GAACGACGAAAAGATAGTGTAGCTTACGGGCGGATCGTTTTAGATTGGTAGGGCAGGTCGAGGGCCTGTCTAAGTTATTCATTGCTGCATGAATCTAGTGCCATTTGAAAGACGGCTCAATCGTGAAGGCTGGTGATTCATTTGCCCTACGCAATTGAAGCTGATCCTCGACGTCGCCCTTACTGAATTGGGGGTTGTTGATCTGGTGAAATAGGGAATTCGAGACCATGAAGCTATATTTGATGAATGTGTCAGCCAACTGGAATGAGTATGCAGAGAGCTACATTTCCGACAAGATTCCATGGCTCGAAGAGGACTTGAAGCAAAATTGTGAAAAATGCCTTCGACCGAACCATTTTCGCCGGAATGGGCCTTTGACCATCTCATGGTTTGAGGGTTGCAGCACGATCGGCGATCTTCTTTCCCCAGGGGCGTTAGATAAGCTGGTTGTCGTGGACAAGGTTAAGCGAGCGTTTGATGCGGCAAAACTGAAGGGCTACAAAGCCTGGCCAGTCCAGATCAAGGAGCAGAAACCGAAAAAGAATCCCAAGTTTCCAATCGTCCCATCGCCTTATGATGGCCCGCGATTGTGGGATATCTACGGCGAAGATATCGCCCACCTAATAACAGAAAAAAGCTCCGTCGACTCGAGAGGGCCGTGCCCCTCATGTGGCATCGAACGGATCGATGCACTAGACGATGACGATTGCCATTTTGTTATTGATCGCGAATCGTGGGATGGCGGTGATTTCATTCGCCCTTATGAAATCGGCGGCATGTTTGTGACAGAGCGCGTCATCGATGTCATTCGCGAAAATGGATTTACGAATGTCGAGTATAAGTTGGAAGGCTGTATAAGCGATTAACTATTCCCTGCAATTTGGAGTTAGACGATGCTTCCATTGGATGAAATGCCGGAATACCGGGAGGATTTAGCAAATGTTTCCGTGACGTTTCCGAGTCTTGATGACAAGGAAACGGCGCGCCAAAGCGAGTTTATCAAAGAGCTGTCGGAGTATCTTTCGATGGAAGAGGGCGAGGGCTTTTCGCCTGCGGACTTACAGTTCCTTCGCTCCGCGCAGGTTGAGGATACAAAATATTGGATCTGGTCATATGATGAAAGTTACGCCATGGTCTCTGAGGACTCAAAAGGAGGCCAATGTCAGACGTGTAACTTTCAGGATGGCTTGACGCCGGAACAGGCCATCCTCGCAGATTACCACGCCTGCTATTAGCGATTGCTCTATGTTTCCATGGCGGCTGAAATCGAAGGCTACAGGGGATATACCCTGCTTTATCGCGTTAGATTCGGTGCGCCCAGCAGTTTTGGAGCTGGGGGCAGCGGCGGTGCGGGGCGGCTTTTGAATTTCGTGTATTGCTCGGTATGCAAGCTGGTCAGTTCGATAGGCTTGCCGTTAATGAACAAATGGGTCACCACGCTTGCTGTTTGCAGTGGGGAGTCATTTGACACCAGGATGTCAGCCTGCTTGCCCGCTTCGATGGAGCCGACGCGATGATCAATGCCGAGAATCTCCGCAGCGCCGAGCGTTAAGGCGTATTCAGCCCGTTCCTTGGGTAAGCCATGCGCTACGCTCATGCCCGCCTGGGTTCCGAGGTTGTAGGCTTCTGCTGCGCTTTCTGATGCGAAGCAGAACTTAACGCCCGCCTGGTTAAGAATCGATGCTGTACGATAAACGGAATCCCATGGCTCAAACTCACTGCTTGGATAACTCAGGGGTGTACCAAGAATGACAGGGATGTTGCGCTTTGCGAGGTAGTCCGCCAGTTTCCAAGCCTCCTTGCCGCCCGAAATAATGCATTTGAGGGCATGTTTCTCTGCGAATCGAAGCGTATCGACGATCTGTTTGTATGTGTTGGCACGAAAGACGACGGGCTTTTTGCCCTGTATGTATGGAATCATGGCTTTGAGCGACAGGTCAACCTCGAAGAACGGTCGGGGTCGCGGGTCCGTGAGAACGGCAACTTTTGAGAAATGCTTCGCTTGTTCCATGAATCCTGCGAGCCTCTTCGCGGCTTTCTTGTGCGATTCGATTAGTTTCTTTCTTGCCTCAGGTTTTTCCGGAAGCTGGACGGGTAGGCTTGGTACAGCCATGTGCAATCCGAAGTTGTTCTTGACGAGCATTTCAGGCGTAGTCCAGCCTTCGAGATGTACGACGGCGCTCTGCCCATAAATGCGCCCCCCTGCCAGCGTGGGGCTTCTTGGGGTGTATCCAGACGGTAGCTGGCCCGTTGGTGTTGCAAGTGCCGTTGTGATGCCGACAGTTCGTGCGATGCGAATGTGTGCGCTGTGCGGATGGAAAGCGCTCGATGCGTGTAGATGTGGATTGAATGCCCCTATTTCGCTGAAATCTCGCGTTGATCGAAGCGAGCTGATTTCCATTAGGCCAATTCGGCTGCCGGCGTCGATAAGTCCGGGGTAGACGTGTAAGCCTGTTGCATCCACGATGCCCGCGCCTGGAGGGACCGCTATTTCTTTGCCGACCGCGTGGATTTTGTCGTTGAGAATAACGACAGTGCCGTTTTCAATGATCGGTCCGCTGATGGTGTGTATCGTGCCACCTACGATTGCATAAACGTCGTAATCGGATCGGGGCGTGATGGGTGTTGATGGTGCCGGAGGTGTGACGCTTCGGGCCAGTTTGTTGGGACTTGCTCTGCCATCTTCAAAAACAACTTCTCCGTCGATAATTGTTGCAACGCATTTGCTGAATGTGTTGAGTGGATGACCGTCGAATATGGCTACATCGCCGTCTTTACCAACCTCCAGGCTTCCGACTCGATCGGCGATTTGCAGTTGCTCTGCCGGGTTGATTGTCACAAGTCGTAGTGCTTCGTGTTCATCAAGCCCGCCCCAGCGAATGCACTTGGCTGCTTCTTGTCCCATGTATCGAATGGTCAGCGGTGAATCGGAATTGACCGAGGTAGAGATGCCCGAGTGTGTCATCAAGGCGGCGTTATGTGGGATCGCTCCGTAGGCCTCCACTTTATAAGCCCAGTCATTGGAAAAAGTGGACGCGCCTGCGCCGTGGCGTGCGATTTCCGGGGTGATTCGATACCCTTCAAGTACATGTTGCAGGACACCGATTCTCACGCCGAACTCCTCAGCAACGGCGAGAAGTCTGAGGATTTCGTCTGACCGGTAGCAGTGCGAATGCACTGTCAGATTCCCGGCGAGAATATCTGCAAGAGCTTCCAGTCTGAGGTCTCGACGCGGCGGCGCCACGTCCAGGCCAGCTTGGAGTTGTTCGCGGTATGTATCAAATTTCATTCGGTAAGTGTGAGCCGCCTCAAGAGCGGTACGAATGGTGCCTTCGACTCCCATTCGCGAAACGGGATACCGTTTTCCCCATCGTTTTGGAAAGTTGGCGTGGATTACGTTTTCGCCGAGCGCAAATTTGACCGTTGGTGGTGCGCCCTGAAATAGCATTTCCTCAGCCGGTTTTCCGTATTTGATTTTTACGATGGTGTTTTGGCCGCCGATTGGATTCGCTGAGCCGTGCATGACGTGATGTGTTGTGGTGCCACCCGCGATGGCTCGGAACAAGCCTACTGCGTGGGGGTCCAGCACGTCTTCCATGCGGACTTCCGCGCTGATGGCGAGAGGTGACTCGTTAATGGCGTCCACGCCGAGGTGGGAATGGCAATCCACAAGGCCTGGAACAATGAAACGACCCGTTGCGTCGATTACGGTGACACCTGGCGGTGGTGTCAGAGATTTGTCCATTGCTGCGATTTTGCCATCTCGGATGAGGATAGACGCGCTTTCGAGACGGGGTGAAGTCACAGGCAGGATCGTACCATTCTGAATGAACACGGTTCCGTGGGTTTGGGTCCTGGGTTTGCGATCGGCTTCCGTTTCGATTGGCCAATCCGCCTTTGGAAGCGTTTTTAAGAATGCCAACTCAGCCGCTGAGTCTGCTGGCATCTTCTTAGTCGCGGGTTTGGTATCTTGCGTTGGTTTTTGGGTTTGTTCAGAGTCCCTATCAAATCGCTTTCCGTCAATGAAAACATATTTAGCGACGGCGTTTTTATCGCTGATCTGTTTTGTGGCGATGGTCAGATTGGCAATTTTTCCCGGCGCGATGGTACCAAGTTGTGCATCGAACCCGAGGATCTTCGCAGGCGTAACAGAGAGCGCTTGAATCAGGGCTTCTTCCGGCAAACCCAGTTCGAGTAGACGTCGAACACTGACGAAGAACTCGCCCGGTTTTTTGAAATCGCTCGTACGAAGCGCGAAGGGTACGCCAGCTTCACTGAGTTTGATGATGTTGGCAACCTGTTCCGACCATCGCCGGCGCCGCTCCACCCGTAGTTTTAGCGGCTCGAGATAAGCTAGTCTTTCTGCTTCCAGCTTGTTCTCAGTTGAGCTGGCGCTGAGCACGTTTTCATTTTCCGACTTGGTCAAAGCGGACAACCGACTGGAACCCAGTGCGTTTTGACCGGCTGGTTTTTGGTTCTCGTGCGATAGTCCGAGCTTAGGCTCTTTATCGAATTTTATGGAGACGATGAGCGGTACACGCTTTGCCTTTAGAATGTCGATCACCTTCCAGGCTTCTCGCGCACCGCTTATAACAATCTCGATGCTGAATTCGTCGGCAAGCTTGAGTGCTCGGCGTATTTCGTTTTCTGTGTTAGCTTCGAAGATCAGCTTCTTGGATCCGGAGAGTAATGGGCGAAGCGATGTCAGTGCGGGATCGACGGGTGCGCGAGGTGTTGCAGTTGGCCTGCGTTGGTGGAGTTTTTCGAGTTTGGCGTGCCACTGCGCATCGAGCATGACTTGTCGAAATTGCGCAAAAACACCGAGCAGCGTTCGCGGATAGAATCCTTTTTCGAGAGGTGTGAATGAGCCGTGCATGGCTGCATCGGGTAGCAGGACGGCTCGCCGGATCGGGTCGTCCGACAGGCAAACGAGATCACTTGTCCCACTTAGGATACCGTATCGCGGTGCAATCAGTGCGGCGGTGAAACCAAGATCTCGGTAGGCCTGTAGCTGTTCTTCCTTCGGCGTATAAAGATCGCGTGCTTTCGTCTGCGGAGCCAGGCCTCGACGATTGGCGAAACGAGTGGCCGTATACGGTCCTTCGCTTGGGTCCGGGTTGCGGTCTTCGGTACGCTCGCGCTGTTCAACCGTTCTCTTGACGTCGTCAATTCCTTGATGGGAGTGTGCATCGATGAAGCCTGGATAAACGTACAGCCCTACCGCGTCGAGCCGTAAAGCGTTTTTCGGGATTTGCACGTTTCTTCCAACCGCTACGATTCTTCCCCGGTCCAGTACGATGGTGCCTTGCTCGATGGTGTCGCCCGTTCCGGTGATGATCGTTGCATTGACGATTGCCGTGGGGGTCGAGAAATCGGCGGAGACCGGGCGGGGATACAGCAGTAGGATTGCTGACAGAATGCTGAAGAGGAACGTAGGCCTATGGAAATGGGAACAAATCATGCTGAATCCTCGTTAATCTTTGCGAGTGTTGGATGCGGACCCGAGCTGTAAACGGGGTGATCCGGCCGTCTGGTGCGGTAAGTGTAATCTACCGCGAAATGCCTGTCGACCGGCGGCGCGTTCTGAAACTCTCTTTGCGCGTTCCTTGGTGGGGCGGTGGCTTTGCGTAACAAGGCGCGCTATCATAGTGCTGATATGCCAATCCTACTTCAAAGTGTTCCGCTCGGGCTTGACCAACCCGAGAGTGAAATCAGCGATGTCCTGGCTGCGCGACTGCGGTTGCCTGCGAGGGCGATTCGGAGCTTTGCTGTTGTGCGCCGTTCCATTGACGCTCGACGAAATGATGTTCACTTCGTTTACCATATTGAGTTGGCACTGGAGGGCGGAGAAAAAGCGGAGCAACAGTGTATTTCGCGCACCAGAGGCGCAAGCGCGTCGTTCCTTTCTCGTAAAGTTGAAGAGCCGATCGAGTTTGGTACAGAGCCGTTGGTCGAAAGACCTGTTATTGTTGGGTTTGGACCCGGCGGGATGTTTGCAGCGCTTCGGCTCGCAGAACTTGGGTACAAGCCCATCGTGCTAGAGCGCGGACGCGACGTAAAGCGTCGACATCGGGACATCTTGCAGCGTTTCTATCGCGAGGGTGAATTCGATCCGACGTCGAATTTATTGTTCGGCGAAGGGGGGGCGGGAACTTATAGCGACGGCAAGCTCTACACCAGGCTGAGCGATCCCTTATGCAGGCGTGTACTTGAAGTACTTTATCATCATGGCGCTGATCCGGATGTTCTGATCAATGCTCGACCGCACGTCGGCAGTGATCGCCTACCTACCATATGCTCTCGCATTCGTCAGCGTATCGAGTCTTTGGGAGGCGAGGTTCGCTTCGAGTGTATTCTTGATGACATTCGAGTGAAGGATGGCAGGCTCAGTGCTGTTCACGTTTCTTCGAGCGAGGCAGCGCGACAGGACGAGTGGATTGATGTTGGCCCTGTTATTCTGGGCATCGGACATTCTGCGCGGGATACGCTCCGCATGTTGCACAGCCGAGGCGTGCGAGTGATCCCCAAGCCTTTTCAGATCGGTGTTCGTATCGAACACCCTCAGTCGATGGTGGACCGATGGCAATACGGTCCTGCTGCTGGGCACCTTCGGCTTGGTGCTGCTGAATACCATGCGGTTGCGAAAGGGGCGGCGTCTGAACATGGTGACGTGTTTAGTTTCTGCATGTGTCCGGGTGGTATCATACTGCCATCCAACGAATCCCCCGGATTGATCGTGACGAATGGTGCCAGTCGTTCGGCACGTTCTGGAGAGCTTGCCAACAGCGGGCTTGTGTTTACGTTTGATCCACAAGCTGCTGGGATGTCGGCTATGGAAGGGCTTGCGTACCAGGAACGGTGGGAGAAGCTCGCGTTTGAAGCGACGGATCGCACTTACAAAGTTCCCGTTCAACGGGCGTCGGATCTCTTGAACGGTCGCATGTCAGATGGCGACCTGGAAACCAGTTATCCGCTTGGAGGTCGATGGACAGAGATTGCCTCGGTCGTGCCGGATGGGGTGGTTCAATCCCTGCAAAAAGCGTTGCCAATTCTTGAAGCCAAGTTCTCCGGCTTTGCGGGAGCTGATGCGCTAATCACCGCACCGGAGACGCGGGCGAGCGCGCCGGTTCGCATCGAGCGTGATCGAGATTCTCGTCAGGCGGTGGATGTAGACGGGCTTTATCCGGTTGGCGAAGGTGCTGGCTATGCAGGGGGAATCATCAGTGCCGCGGTCGATGGGTTGAAGACTGCTGCTGCCCTGATGCGGAAGTTCGCCCCACCTCATTAGATAATCGACCATGGCCCGATAATTTCTACCATATATCGCCGTTTTTGAGGCTGTACAGGTGATTTGCGACGTTTGATTGCTCGTAACATTCGCCGATAGAGATTTGGTGTTCGCTTTCCGTCATAATGTCTCTTTGAAAACGTCGCATGTGGGCGCTTTCGTCGCTACGGATGTTGAAGTTATGTTGCAGCGTACGAAACGGCGAGTTGACGACACTGGGTGATTTTGCTTTGGCATGGCGCTTGTTGTTCATGGCGTGTGGAACGGCTTTGCGCAAGTGGGACTTGTGAAGCCGAAATGAAAGACTGATACGATGCCGGAAGATTTTGTAATAGGCCCAAAGCTCGGCGAGCTTGTCGAGCGAATGGTTGAAAGTTACCAGTCTGATGTTCGCACGCAGCACATCGACCGAAAATATCTTCCATCCAAAGAGCGAATTGTGCAGCTTCTTGATGATCTTCTAGAGTTGCTCTATCCGGGGTTCGTTGGTCGGCAAAATCTGACAAAGCACAATGTGGCTTTCCACGTTGGCGATCTCGTTCCTCGTATTGCTGAGAACTTTTTTCAGCAGGTATACATGTGCTTGTGCTACATGGATGAGATAGAGCCGCCATCGTGTCAGCATGCGAAAGCTTGTGAAGACAAAGCCAGACGTGTTATTGTAGAATTCCTCGAAGAAATCCCCTCTATCCGTGCGTTGTTGGCAGGAGATACCGTGGCTGCGTATGATGGCGATCCAGCGGCACTCAATCTTGATGAAGTCATATTGGCCTACCCGGGACTACTCGCTGTAAGTGTGCATCGCCTAGCGCATAAACTGTATCAGCTTGACGTGCCATTGATGCCTCGGATTATGGCTGCGTGGGCGCACGCTCGAACGGGAATCGACATTCATCCGGGCGCGCGCATTGGGCGAAATTTCTTCATCGATCACGGTACCGGCGTAGTGATTGGTGAAACGACAGATATCGGCGAAAACGTAAAAATCTATCAGGGCGTTACGCTTGGCGCGCTGTCGTTTCCGAAAGATGATCGCGGGCGAGTGATTCGCGAAGCGAAGCGTCATCCGACTGTCAATGACCATGTGACGATTTATGCAAACGCGATCATCCTGGGTGGAGACACCGTCATCGGCGAGAACTCGGTCATCGGCGGGTCAGTTTTTGTTACATCTTCGGTTCCGCCCAACTCGCTCGTCACTTTTCAGCCTCCGGAATTGCGTCTGAAGGACCGGAGCATGAGCAAACCCGACAAGCCAAAGCCGACATCCACTCCGGGCCAAATGCCGGATTATATGATTTAGAGCGGTTTCAGTTAAGTCGTAGCGCGTTAGGCGCCTGTTAGGGTTGCGCTTTGCGTGCGTCTCCCGTAGGTTCTTTCTCAGCCACAGAAGTGGCGGGAAGGAGTCACGGATGGCAACGCCGTATTCGCAGGATCTCA
>JAJDEA010000147.1 GCA_029260035.1 Phycisphaerae bacterium | reverse complement strand
CCCTCGCCATTTTTAGATTCTTCGCGCATGAAGTTGTTCAGCGCAACCGGGTTCCCTCTTCCCGCTTGCCAAACCAAGCCATCAAGGCCTGCCTCGACGAGGCGCGCCTGCAATGGCTTCATAACCGAATCCGTAAGATCGCGAAGTTCATTATCAGCATCCGCGTTGTACGGATGATGCAGCGCGACGTGCCGACCATCGATCAGTTCACAACTTAATTCGTGCGCACGAAGTTCAGCATTCCAGCGATGATCGTACGCCTGAGCGACCCGCACCTTGGAGCCAAACCAAAACTCGACCAATTCCGCCAGAATCCGACGACGCAAAAACGCACAGCGAATTGCATGATCGTTCCACGCGTAAGGATTGGGAGCACCAAGGAACGCATACTGTACCACCTTAGCTAGTCCCGACGCACCAAACACCTTGCGCGCAAAGACCCGCCCAGATTCGTCCCTGCTCCGAAAAACAATTCCCGATCGGCCGCGCCCTAGCTCTCGATCGTTTTCGCGGACAGGCGTCGTTTGGAATTCTTCGTGCAAATACTGTTCGTGGTCATAAGTCTTGATTTGGTCTTCTCCCGAACATTCACAGACACGGCTACGGCATGAGCCATCGTCCAACTGATTGGGTTCGTTCACGATCCGTTGTGCTGAAGTTTTCATTCCTCGTGTCACCGAACAATCAAACATAGCAACGAACCGTGGATATTCACAAAAAGAAACATGCTCTCGAACGCTACAGGGAAAAATAGAGCTTGCTTCAAAAAACCCCCTCATCCCCGTTTTGCTGAAGGAGATGAGGGGGCAGTCGTTCTCTCGTTACATTAGTCTTCGAATGCCAAGACTTCAGCACCTTCTCGACACACGATTACTCAATCAGGAAGACCCGTATATCTTCAGGGGCTGTGGGGCAATCGCCCATCGTGTCGCCGTGCGCCATGTGCGCTGCAACTGCTGAAGCACCAACCGAGATCGTGAAGGCATTATCTGGATTGCCCGGCGGAATGTGGCAGATCGACACCTTGGCTGGCGGTGGTCCACCACTATCACTGTCACTGTCACCACTGCCTGCGTAGCCGGCTACGCTGTCATCGCTATCATCACTCGTGCCAGCTTCGCTGTCGTCGCTGTCGTCGCTGTCGCCATCGAAGCTTCCATCACTGTCGCCGGCATCACTGTCATCACTATCATCACTGAAGCCACCTTCGCTGTCGTCGCTGTCGTCGCTGTCGCCATCGAAGCTTCCATCGCTGTCGCCGGGGTCACTGTCGTCGCTGTCGCTGCTGTCGCCGGCTTCACTATCGTCGCTGTCGTCGCTGTCACCGGGTATGCAAGGACACGCACCTACGGTATCGCCCTTCTGCAGGTAGAACGGAGCCGCACCGGATTCGATAATAATGGTGTGCCCGCCATCGCTGTCGCTGCTGTCGCCACTTTCGCTGTCACCACTGTCGCCGCTGTCACTATCGCTGTCGCCACTATCATCGCTATCGTCACTGGTACCGGCTGCGCTATCGTCGCTGTCGTCAATGTCACCGTCGTGAGATCCATCGCTATCACCGGCATCGCTGAAGTCGCTGTCGTCGCTCGTGCCCGCTTCACTGTCATCACTGTCGTCACTGTCTCCATAATGACACATTAGCATATAGCCACCCGGAGGGTTGTCGTAGCAGTCCCCTTCTTCATAGTCGGTCCCTACGAACATCGCAACGGAACTTGCTGTGAGGTCAGTCCCCGAATCTCCGAACAGACTTCCGAAAAGCAGAGGAAGTGATCCATTAGCTGAATCTTCTGTATGCCGAACCGTCACACGAACGGCATTCACCGGAGCGTCACCAGGGACAAAATCGTATGAATTGCCGACTTCGTCATAATACGCTCTGCCGTAGACAATATCTGTCCCGGGATCGATCGTCATCGTGTTCCCGATGACATGATTTCGGTTGATGTAGTCCAGAGCAGCCGAGACGGACGCACCGTCCGAAAGATCATCAGGTAATGTAAAAGCGATGACACCAATAGCGGCCAAGGAAGATGCATCGGCTGCATCCTGCAAATCAGCACGGGCATTGTACATAACACCCACATCTACCGTCATCGTGGCCATTCCGACCAGGACCGGAAGTAAGACAAGAACTTGAACGGCTGAGACTCCTCGACGCCGTTTGGCGTAACGCATTTCGCGATGCATTTTATTCCCCCTAATTTGAGCAAGGTCCCATACCTCGCTGCCCAAGGATTACACTTCGGATGACAAGGAAGCCTGAAACGTGAAATGCAACCCATCGAAGTGAAAGGCGCATCACTACTGCTCCACAAAGCCAATGCTCAAAACGTACGATTCACAGGTGGCAATCATCAAGAAATAAAGTCGTAAAAGAGTAGTTTTTGTTTACCGCGAGAAGCTGGGTAAGAAGTGCGGGCGATTCTTGCCCCATAACAAGACCGACCATCGAGATGGGCATTTGGAACGAATGTTGAACGTTGGTCCATCGGCTTGGCAACGTCCGAATTCACGAGGGTGGAATTGGGACCATGCGCACCTCCTGCGACAGGTCCATTACGACGTCGGGAACAAGATCGGTTTAGAGTCGATCAATCTCGCCGAGTATGGCTTGCCAATCGGCGCGGTGGTGAATGAGCATGGGGAATACCTGCCGAACAACACCCTTCTTGTCGATTAGGTAGGCGGCAGTTCGACGATACTTCTGCGTTGCCTTTCGATTCAAATCCGCAACAATGTCAAACGGTGGCTTTCCCTTGAAATACTTGAGAAACCGACTGTGCGATTTGAGATCGGTGTCTTCTTGGGACACCGCAATCACAACCGTATCCCGCTTTTCAAACTCGCCGTAGACTTCCTGCAACTGACCCAGTTGCTTTCCACAAAACGGTCACCAAAACGCGCGATAGGTTGTCACGACAACATTTTTCTTGCCCAGGAACTGAGCAAGCGAAACTTTCGACCCATCGGCGCGCGGCAACTCGAATGCTTGAGACTTGTCACCCACCTTCAAAGCATCGCCGATACCCCAATCCGAATTGCTGCTCGATACTCCTTGAGATGTCGCACCAACCTTTACAGGCAGGGCCAATCGCTTGCGCACAAATTCCGCATCGCCACTTTTCGGCTGAACGTAAGAAACGATATTGAGAAAAATTGTATCATCAGGGCCTGGGGCTTTCTTCAACTTGCATTTGATCGAAGCCGGTAGCTTTTGTAACAGTCGCTCGTAAGGAGCACGCAGGTACTCGTTTCCCGCCAGTTCTTTTTGGGTCTTGAGAACCTTGCCAACAAGTTCCACAGATTCCGGCAATTCTATCTGCAGAATGGGCGCGGGGACGCCCGCTTTGCTGGCGTCAGCTCCATCGCCGAATTCGACCATCAATTCGATCGAAAACTGCGAGCCAACCTGTAAGTTCGACGCGTTTAACTTCGCGGAAGTACTTATGTCCGTTTCGCCAGCCAATGCAGCCAACATAACCGGCCAAACAAGCATTGTTTGCATCGTCGCTCCTCTTCTTCCCGTAAAGTTATCCTGAACCTAACCCGCCGTAGCCCGGCCTACAATCACGTTATGCAGACAACGAAATCCCACACTCGCCCTGAAATCGGATTGCTCGGCTTCCAAGGCCCATGCACTCTCCGAGAGATCGCTGATACTACTAATCGATGTACAGTATTCAATAGCGAGAGCCTTGCGGATTATTCCTGGGCTGGCAGTTTCCGCCTGGGCCGCCATCGTGCCAAATAATCGCCAGGAAACATCAAGAACTATCGTAACCATCTATATCAAATGAAGTTACAGATAATTTCATGCAGTTTTCCCGGAAATCCAGGCCAGTCGGTGCCGTAGCGAAACTTAGGTCATAGTGTTCGTTCTTGAGACGTATCTCAGCACTGGAATCAAGTATTTCCACCCACTGTTCCGATAATCAGGCGAGTGCCTAGTGGAAGATGGCTGACTCGGAGCCGAGACATGGATGTTAGTGCGCAAACCGACGAACGACTTGCAGCGCAGAAGCGGCGGCGCCCACCCGGCGCTGTAGCAGAAACCGATGTGTCGTTCGATGGGAATGGCATCGTTCCTGATCAAGATCAAGTTGGTACGGAATCCATTTCCCTAACTCTCTATGTAACAAACGAGCATGGTGACACGGCGCAGTGGTTCGATGATTTCTGGTGGACCGAGTTGATTCGCCGCTTTGGCAATAAGCCAATCACCGTGCAAATCGCGCCTACGCCCGACGCATTACTTCATCCGGTCGTTATTCATCAAATTGAGATGCTGTTTCGGGTCGCACCGTCCTGGCGAATCGTTGGATACGCATACCGCGATGATTTTTCGACACCACCTTTGGTGGAGGCAGCAGCGATTAGCGCCTACTCCGAAATTCGAATCATCGATCAAATCAGATCCGAGGCAGAATCGCTTGGTCGCGCAACACTGGCCTCCTCAATCGAAGAATTGTTCGGCTGTATACGCAGGGCGCAGGTAAAGGTCGGCGCTACGCGACCGATTCTCGTTCGATTGCCAGCTAGTGCTGCAAGAAGTTTCGAACCCAAGTCCAATCCCGAATCTCCCAAGCCGTCGTCTCCGACCGCCGACCAAACCAGTGTTTCACCCATATAGCTCTGCTGGTTTCTCGCCAGCCGAACCCTCTAATGCTACCATGCGAACATGCCTCTCCTGGTACAGAAATTCGGCGGCACAAGTCTCGCGAGCGCCGAGAAAATCCACCGCGCTGCTCGTAGGGCAATTCGCGCAAAGTTGGATGGCTTCCGCGTTGTGCTGGTCGTTTCGGCGATGGGAGACAGCACGAACCAACTGATCGCGTTGGCACGAGCAATCTGCAGCAACCCACCCAAACGTGAGTTGGATATGCTTCTCACCACCGGCGAGCAGGTGTCGATCGCGCTCGTAGCGATGGCCATCGACGCCGCCGGTCACGAAGCCATTAGCTTGACTGCCGGCCAATTGGGCTTGGTCACTGACAGTGTGCATACCAAATCGCGCATTCAGACGATCAGTCGAGATCGCATCGACCGAGAACTCGGCAATGGCAAGATCGTCATCGTCGCAGGCTTTCAGGGGATCGACGAAAGTGGTGAAATCACGACCATGGGCCGAGGCGCATCGGACACGACTGCCGCAGCTCTGGCATCGGTCCTAAATGCCGAGACGTGCGAAATCTATACAGACGTTGACGGCGTTTACACTGCGGATCCGCGCGTCGTTCCTCAAGCACACAAAATAGACCAGATCAGTTTCAATACGATGCTTGAATTGGCAGCAACGGGCGCAGCTGTTCTCCATTCCCGCGCTATCGAATTCGCCAAGAAATTTGACGTACCCATCCACGTTCGCAGTTCGCTGACCGATGCACCAGGAACTATTATCATGAAAGAAACGTCAGGCATGGAAGCGATTTCCGTGCGAGGAGTCACACTCAAAGAAGACCTTGCCTTTGTAGAGCTTAACGCGGTCCCGAACACCGCTGGTGTAGCCGCCAAGATTTTCGCGGAGGTGGCGCGCAATCACATTCTCGTCGATGACATCGTTCAGAACATCTACGAAAGCGGGCGTCTGGCCAACCTTGGTTTTTCGACAGACGCCTCTGATGCGAGCGAAGCCCGATCCGTATGCGAACGTCTTATCGTCGATCTTGGTATTGGCGGCGTTGAAATAGACGAAGGCGTATCGAAAATCAGTGCCGTCGGCGTGGGCATGCGGTCCCATACCGGTATCGCAGCAACGATGTTTGACGCTCTCTCCAAAGCCAAGGTCAATATCGAGAACATCTCGACAAGCGAAATCGTCATCAGCTGCATCGTGCAAAAGGAAGACGGCCCGCGCGCTTTGCGCATCATCCACGACGCCTTCGGGCTTGATGAGGCAGAATCATCAAGCGAATAACGTGTTGCTAGTCGCATTCAGCAAGCCGCATAGATCGACGTGTGATGCACAAAAGAAAATCTCGGCGTAGTCATAACGACTCGATAGCCATGCCCTCGTTTTGGCGCCGTCGCGCAATTACGCTGTCACTGGCTGCATTGGCGATCGCTGCGATTTCCTTTGACAGGCTCACACATCAAGCGCCTTCAACTGACGATTGGCAGCAATACCACGACGCAATGTTCCGAGTCGTTCGCGTTATCGATGGAGACACATTGGATATCGCAGCGCCGGACGGCGACCACCTGACAACGCGCGTTCGGCTGTGGGGGGTGGACTCGCCGGAATTAGCACGAAACGAATATCCAGCGATGCACTTCGCCGAGCAAGCGCGCGAATTCGCGGTCAATACCTTGCAGGATTCGCAAGTACATATCGTCCTCTCGCCAAAACGTTCACGCGGGAAGTATGGCAGATTGCTCGCGTATGTCTATCTGACGAAAAAAGGCTCCATGTTTAACGAAATGCTCATCGAAGAAGGGTACGCCTTCGCG
The DNA here is from genome assembly GCA_029260035.1 of Phycisphaerae bacterium. GTDB lineage: Bacteria > Planctomycetota > Phycisphaerae > UBA1845 > UBA1845 > OFTM303. Next base: position 32,827 of record JAJDEA010000147.1, on the reverse strand, counting down.
GACCTGCGATTCAAGCATCACTACTACGACCGATTCAAGGGTATTGAAAAAGCCGCCCATCACGCAGCCAGGGGCATGTGGGCTGAAATGGCAATCGATAAAATGCCACATTGGCGGCAGCGGTTCGAGAAAAAGAAAAATTAGCTCGCACGCGATAAGCTACTTTCGCCTTGACATTTCGCCGGCGTCGAGGCGACGGAAGTAGTTGCGAGCAGCACGAAGGACGACAGGGGATAATATCAATAGCGCAGGGAGGTTGCACAAAACCATCAGCCCGGTCGTCGCGTCAGAAAAGTCGTATACCGGCTGAAATTTGGGTATCACCATCCCCAGGAACACAAAAACGACGAAGACAAACTTGAATGGCAAGATGGACTTAGCTCCAAACAAGTATTCCGCCCCTTTCTCGCCATAATAACTCCAACTAATCATGGTACTGAACGCAAAAAGACAGACCCCCAATGTTACTACATATTTCCCAAATCCTTCCACGGTTGTGTCAAAGGCAAAGCCCGTCATTTCCGCACCCGTGATGTCCAGGTGGACAGGTTGACCAACCTTTATTTTTTCTCGCTTCTCTGGGCTTAACTTGGTAAGGTCCAGGGTGATTGTTTTTAGGTTTGACCATCCTTCGCGAAGGTCTCCGTTGACATCCACAATGGGGGCAGCAATTGTCTCCAGGTTTTCGTTGGGATCGCGCGTCACATGGATCGCCAACTCTCTTCCACCGTCCGCCTCAATCCGCTCGATATACAAGCTCTCCATCGAAGGTGGCAGCTCACCGTCAACCCGAATCGATGCCATTTTCTCTTCGATTGCCGTCAACGTTCCCACAGCTGGTCGCTGCCAAACACCGGTCATCAATATAACCAACCCGCTCAACGTGCATATGACGATCGTATCAATGAATGGACCGATCCCAGCTACCACACCTTCTCGAATCGGCTCATCGGTCTTCGCCGCCGCGTGTGCCATGGCGGCAGACCCTTCACCTGCTTCGTTTGAAAAACACGCGCGCCGAAGGCCCCATTGAAATGCAATCCAAACGGATACGCCCGCACACGCGCCAGTTTCCGCAACAGGTGTAAACGCCGATTTCACAATCAGGGCTAAGTAGTGGGGGACTTCGCTCGAGTGAGCGATGATTACATACAAAGCAGCACTAACGTAAATGACACACATAATTGGCACAAGCTTGGATGCAACTTGCCCGATACGTTTGATCCCACCAATGATGACAAGGGCAACCAGAATCGAAACCAACACGGCAGAGCCGATGCGCGGGATCGAAAAGTGCTTATTCAGCATGTCCGCGACGTTCCACCCCTGAAACATGTTGCCTCCGCCGACGGAGTTGAGCATTGTGGAAATCGCAAACGCGACAGCGAGAATCTTGAATAGGACCCACGCGACGTTACCTCGCGCCTTGAGCGGATCGACAAGCGCTTTTTGCATGTACCACATAGGCCCGCCACGAACTTCGCCGCGACCTAGCGTTGACGCGCCAGGCTCCGGAGGTTGTTCGCCCGGATACTCCAGCGTTCGAGACTCGGCATCAGCACCTGTCAGCGCCGGGGCACTGGGGTCTGGAACGTCGCGCACATCGCGATACATGACAGCCAGCGTACATTCCATGAACTTGAGAGACATGCCGAACAGCCCAACGACCCACATCCAAAAAATGGCGCCCGGCCCGCCAAGTGAAACGGCGACCGCAACTCCTGCAATGTTTCCTAGCCCAATCGTCGCCGAAAGGGCGGCACACAACGCTTGAAAATGGTTAATGTGGCCGGTGTCATCAGGGTTGTCGTATTTGCCTCGCACGCAGGCATAGCCATGCGTCATAATCCGCCATTGGACGAATTTACTGACGATGGAAAAAATCAGGCCACATCCGAGCAGCATGAAAAACAACGGCTCTGCCCAAACCCAACCGTTAAAATCAGACGCGAATTGATCGAAACTCAAGGTAAATCCTCCAGCCTGGAATGTTGGGGAGGATAAGCGGAACTCACCGCACAATCAATCATTGGTCCGCGATCTGTGAATTATTCCATTGCACAGTTGATAATACTTCGATTAGTATTTCGATACGCTCGGGCCATTAAGATTCATGAGCAATATTGAGCCGTTGGTTTCGTACGGGCGAAGTGTTTATGTATTGTTCATCGAGTTTATCAACTTAAACGGAATGCCCCGCCTATGGCTGGTAAAGAAAACTGGAGTTCCAAGTTCGGTGTCATCCTCGCAGTCGCCGGTTCGGCTGTCGGCTTGGGAAACTTTCTGCGTTTCCCCGGCCAAGCAGTCAACAACGGCGGCGGGGCGTTTATGATCCCGTACATCATCTGTTTCTTTGTCATCGGCGTTCCGATTGCCTGGTGCGAGTGGACGATGGGCAGACTCGGCGGGCGATACGGCCAAAACAACGGACCGGGGATTTTGTACGCACTTTGGCCTCGCTGGCCTTCCAAAGTCGTCGGCGCGATGACGATTATGATCCCGATAGGGATCTATATGTACTACGTTCTTCTGGAAGCGTGGTGCCTCGACTATTGCATCGAGTTCTTCAGCGGGGGCTTCGCCGATCTCTTCGCTAATGCAACCGCGGGCGCAGCCGACTACAACGCAGAAGTGCAAGCCGTTGTAGGTGCGACAAACGAACATTGGCAGACCACATTTGGGATGGGAGAAAACGGCATCTTGTTTCGCGAAGGCGGTCGAACTATCTGGCTCGTTCTGACATGCTTTCTCGTTAATTTTTTCATTATTTACCACGGCGTCACTCGCGGCATCGAAGTCTTCTGCAAATGGGCCATGCCCATGCTGATCGCCTGTGCGGTCGTCATATTAGTCCGGGTTCTCACATTGCAGGGCATTTCGAGCGGCCTGGGTTTCATGTGGAATCCGCAGTGGGACAAGCTCGGCGATTGGCAGGTTTGGCTTGCCGCAGCGGGGCAGATCTTTTTCAGCTTGAGCGTGGGCTTCGGGCTGATTCTCTGCTATTCCAGCTATTTGCGCAAGGATGATGACGTCGTACTTACGGCACTCAGTGCCTCTAGTGCAAACGAATTCTGCGAAGTACTGCTCGGCGGAATGATCGTCATACCGACTGCGTTTCTCTTCCTCGGCGCAGCCAACGCAACAGGAGGCACATTCGGCTTGGGGTTCATTACCATCCCCGCCATTATGAAATTCATGCCCGGCGGGAACTTCTTCGGCGGTATGTGGTTTGGATTACTCTTCCTCGCCGCCGTAACAAGTTCGCTAAGCATGTTGCAGCCCGCGATTGCATTCCTGGAAGATGCTTTTGGCATGGGGCGCCGAGCTAGTGTCACTGTTCTCGGCATCATCACGGCCTGCGGCTCAGGATTGGTGATGTTTTTTAGCCGGGGATTGGTCGCACTTGACCACACCGACTTCTGGTGCAATCTAATGATGGTCGTAGCAGCAACGTTTCAAGTGCTTCTTTTTGGCTGGATTATTGGTGCGAAGCGGGGCGTTCGCGAAATGAATCGCGGGTCCGATCTGAAACTCCCCAACTTCATGGCTGTTATGATTCGCTATGTAACACCGGCCTTTCTAATCATCATCCTTGTCATGTGGAGCATAGAGAAGCTGCCTGGCAAATTGCAGCAGCTTGATCCTGTGGCGCATGGAACGGCAACGGCGCGAGGCGTATACGAAGCTGCCATTCACGATCGTTATTCCGAAAGCAAACTAGACGAGAAGGCGATGAAGGCGAAAGTAGTCGAACTACTCGGCCCGCCGGAACGTGCCATCGATTCAGCTGCACTGCAGCCTTGGCTTGCAGAAAAAGGAGCCCAAGCAAACGAGGCTCGCGAGAAGGCTGCCGGAAATGCAACCGTTTCGCGATTCGTGTTTATTGGAATACTAGCCTTGCTAGGTTTGTTGATTGCGCTAAGCGATATAGGATGCCGAAATCGCATCGGCAGGGTCATTAAGAAAGCGGAGCAAGAGGGGGTGCAGTGGTGATAGTGAACCTATGCGTGATCGCGTTGATCCTTGGTCAAACCACAGAGTCCGGCATGTCTTTGACAGCCGGAGGCGTCATCGTCATGACCGCCAGTATTGCTTTTGTACTCGGGCTTGTTACTTTTTGCGTTTGGCGGATTCTTCGCGAAGAACATCCGGAACAACATCATCACGCCCCGCTTGACATCGATACGAACGACGTCAACCCGTAACGTAAGGCGTTGCACTACGACAGTAACTGTATGAGCAATTCATTATCGGCGCATACCCGCAATTTGCCGGTACACTCGACGGGTTGTGGACTTGTTATCTACTCGCTGGCTTCGGCGCTTCCAGCTTCCTCGGTGGGTTGGTTCTTGCTGAGCTTCGTTACGCGATGTTCCTTTACACCAGCGGCGGCTTTTTCCCACAACTTGTAGGCTTCTTCCTTCTCGCCTCGTTTGTACGCAGCGGCGGCGTTAACTTTCATGCGGCGGAACGTCTTCTTCGGTCTGGGCATTACGGCATCTCACGTCTAATTCAAATGTCCTCAGCCGACAATCGACCGAGTGGACCGGGTATTGTAACGCAGCCAAGCCGTCTTGCCAATCGCGGAAAATAGGCCTGTAGCGGCAACATCCGGCCAAAAAATGCCCCAACTACGACGAGGTAGCCAAGGCCCAAGCCGGGCAAAACCACAGCATTTCTGACGCCCTCCTACGCACAATATTCACCGGCAGAATTAGAGAACCTGTCCTGGCATTCAAACCACCGGCAGTGACAGGTCGTTCGAGTCCTCTTCGTCTTCCTCGCCGACTTCCATCACAGCATCCATCACGGACGTGACAAGCCCCTCAAAATCACTCTCTCGGATAGTGCGTAAGTCGAAACAAATCGCATCATCGCGCACGCGGGCGACTACGGGCACTTCCGCCTCGCGCAGCGCGCTTACCACTTCGTCGGTTGAACATCCCGCAGGCTGCCATTGCACAACGACCGTCGGAATTTCCTGGTCGGGCATGGAACCACCACCCGCAAAGCTTACATCTGAACAAACATAGAACCGCTCCTTGGGCAACTCCGCCATCAACTGTTCCGACAACTTGGCGGCTCGTTCTGCCAGTTTGTCCGTCGAAGCATCGATCATCGAAAGTGTCGGAATCTGCTCAATGACGTGTTCGCCATCCAGATAAGCCCGCAATGTCGCTTCCAAGGCTAAGAGTGTCAGCTTGCCGACGCGATACGTTCGCGCGAGCGGGCTTTGGTTGATTTTCTCTACCAACTCAGCGGTTCCAACAATCACGCCACACTGTGGACCGCCAAGCAGTTTATCTCCGGAAAAACAGGTGAGGTCTGCATCAGAAGCAACCGAAGACAACACATCCGGCTCGCCACCCATTCCAAGCTCTGAAGGATCGATCATCACGCCGCTGCCAAGATCGTGAACCGCAAGCAGATTGTATTCATGTGCGAGTTCCACCATTGGCCCTAATGGCACACTCTCCGTGAACCCTACGGTCCGAAAGTTGCTCGGATGAGCGAGCATGAGTATGGCAGTACGATCGTTAATCGCCTGCTCGTAATCGCGAAGTCGAGTTCGGTTGGTCGTACCCACTTCGCGAAGCATGGCTCCGCTGGCACTCATGATGTCGGGCAGACGAAAACTCCCGCCGATTTCGACCAATTGACCTCGCGAAACCACGACTTCCTTTCCCGCGGCGAGCACCTGCAAAATCAGGTAAGTCGCTGCTGCGTTGTTGTTGACGACAGTAGCCGCCTCCGCGCCGGTAATTTCGGCTAACAATTCAGCGACGTGATCCTGGCGTTTCCCGCGTGAGCCGGTCGTTAAATCGTACTCAAGGTTGCAATAGCCGGACGCACCTTCGACAATCGCCTCAATTGCTGCGTCGCAAAGCGGAGCACGCCCCAGTCCGGTGTGCAGGATGATACCTGTTGCATTGATGACGTTACGCAGGCTCGGCTCCGTTCGCCGCTCCAGCTCGGCTTCGGCTGAATCCAATATGTCCTCGACCTCGACCTCCGATTCAATCTCGCCCTCAAGTATAGAGGCACGAAACCCCTCCAACGCTTCTTTGAGCGACGCAACGATGGCAGGTCGCGGGAATTCGTTAAGCCATTCAACAACCTCTTCATGCTCCAAGAGGGACGAAACCGAGGGAAGTTGTCTCAGTAGTTTCTTATTATTCGCTTTCATGGTGTCGGTCACTATATCATAGAACGCTTTGGCACGAGTTTCCTCAAACAAGTTCACGGTGGTCGCCCACGCGCTTCGTAAAGCCTACGCGGTCCAGGTATTCTACGAAGGGAACGACAAACTTGCGACTCGAATCAAGCGCTTCACGAATATCAGCGACCGTCGCCTGCCCGTTCGCTTCGATGAGGCCAGCCACTTTCTCCCGCAACGCATTTTCCGAATCTCGATGAAGGTACATCTTGGGAGCGATCGGCACTAGCTCGCCGAGCGCAGCCGCCAAGGTGGCGAGCCTTTCCCGTCGTTTGCGGTCTACTTGCGCACCGCCTGGAATTGCCTCAAGGGCAGGGGGCTGAAAACCACCCTCGCGGATTGCTTCGATCATAGTTTGCAGAAACTTCTCATCAGCTCCACTCAGTTTCGGCGCGAACGCTGGCAAGCAAACGAAACTGCCCAACTGCTTCAGTTTGAGCGTCTTCTTGATCGAGGCCAATATCGGCCTTGCGAGCGCTTTACTCGTCATCCGTTCCAGTCTGCCCAACACCGAGTCTACGTGGCGCCCCGGCAACTCCGGGTTCTGACGATGAAAGCGTTCGAGCCAACGATGGATGCGATCGGCTATGTCCTTGATCGCCTCAGGGACAACGTACTTGCCCGTATCGGCGAGCGGAACCCATTTTTTCGTTTGCTTGAGCTGTTCGAGCAAGCTCGGCAATTCTTCAAGCTCGACGCCAGCTCTGGCGCAAAGCGGAAGATTCTCGACCGCGTTCATTCCGGCGTCGCGCAAAACCTCCGCCAAGCGGTCGGCCTCGCTCCCTGAGTCCAGTTTTTCAAGCCGATTCATATGTGACTCGATCGATAGCCTTCTTCGGCTTGCGTTGGGGCGAAGGACCCTCCCACCTCCGATCGTTCGTGTCGCGTTCTCGTCACGAATGATAAACCGTTGGCCGTGGGTTGCGGTAATCGGTGTGCCACATCGAAGTTGCGCAAACGCCGACGCGCCGGGGTCGAGCGTTCGCGCGTCCATCAAAACGATTCGCGCCGGGACTTCGGCGGTACCGATGCACAGCCGCAATTTCTGCGTAGTCTTGATGGCCCGACTGTTCGACGCCAAGGCTCGAATATTGCAGTCAATCATGCGAGCTTCGCAGAGGTAGTCGGGCGTTGCCAATTCAACTCCGCGTTCGAGGTTTTCGCGCGAAATCCCAGTAAGGTTTAGCGCGACGCGTTGGCCTCGCCCCAGACAGTCTTTCTGATCGCCATGCGCCTGGAGGTCACGGACGCGGCAAATCTGCCCGCCCGGCCAAACTTGAAGATTGTCGCCGCTCTTGACCACGCCACGAAGTCCGGACCCAGTTACGACAGTTCCGCGTCCCTGGACCGTGAAAACTCGATCAACAGGCATACGAAATGGCGAAGCCGGTGAACTCGTTTGTAACAGCCGAGCAGCTTCGAGAAGGGCTTGCCGTAACTCCGATAAGCCTTCACCCGTTGCCGACGAGACCGGGCGTATGGGGGCGTCCGCCAGCGTCGTTTCTGCCAACAGACCCTTTACATCCTCAGAAACCAATTCAACCATGTCGCGATCAACCATGTCGATTTTTGTCAAAGCAACCACTGCACGGGAAATCCCGAGAAGCTGCAATATTTCGACGTGCTCGCGAGTTTGAGGCATGACGGAGTCGTCCGCGGCAACGATGATGAGTGCGATATCGATACCTGTTGCCCCGGCGACCATCGTGCGTATGAAGCGTTCGTGACCCGGAACGTCTACAATACCGAATCGAAAGCGGTCAATAGCTAATGAGGCGAATCCAAGTTCGATGGTCATCCCTCGCTGACGTTCTTCGGGCAGTCGGTCGGTATCGGTTCCGGTAAGGGCTTTCACGAGCGTTGTCTTGCCATGATCGATATGCCCCGCCGTGCCGAGGATGAGGTTGGCAGGCAAGGTACTTACTTGCTGACCGTCGGGCGGGGCTGTAGGTTGTGCGGACATAGCTAATGATTATCAAGAGCCAGCATTTGTCTGCAAGTTGCAGCCACTATGTCTTCACTGTAACTAAGTTGGTCAGTGGGCCGGAAAGTGAAAATATTTATGTTTATTTCGAAACGTCGAACAGCGTTCCTATTATCAAGCACCGTTGTTGCGCTGATTTTGTGTGGCGCGTGCGCTACTCAAAGGAATCAGGACGACGTCATAAAGGAAATGGTCAAAAAGCATAAAGCGAAACCGGACAACGCGCCAAAAGTAGGAGACCTGGCACCGAATTTCAAATTGAAGAGTCGCGATGGCAAGAGCGAAGTGGATTTGGCGAGCTTTCGTGGAAAAAAACCGGTCATGCTTATCTTTGGCAGCTATACATGACCACCCTTCCGACGCGAGGTTCGCGTCTTGAACAAGGTAGCCAAGAAATACAAGGATGACGCCGAGTTTTTCGTCGTTTACATTCGTGAAGCCCATGCTGCCGACAGCGCTTGGCCTGAGCCAATCGAAGGTGAGGAGGCTATCAATACGCCGAAGACTTATGGCGAGCGCGTCACCATCGCCAATAAATGCTACAAGAAACTCAATATCAAAATTCCGTGTCTGATCGATGACATCGACAACAGCACAGAACAGGCATATGAAGCTTGGCCTGAAAGAATCTTCCTGGTTGACACAGACGGAAAAATCGCGGTTCGCGCGGAACGTGGCCCCTGGGGATTTGCTCCGGGTCTGAAGAAAGCCCGCAATTGGCTGAAAAAGCAGTTCCCGGAAGCTGGCTCGCAGAGCGCCGAAGCAGATAAGAATATTGAAGCACGCGATGCGACTCAGGGATAAGAAAGTGCCGGAATTGAGACGCAGGTGGATTTCGTTGCAAAAGCAAAAGCCGTAGCAGAAAGGGTATATTTTGAAACCGCTGAGTAAAGTCTCTCGCGTTAATTCAATGGCATTGGCATCGTTTTTGTTTCTCGGCGTCCCTATCGACGCCGTTGCCGGGCCACGCGAAGATTTTGAGAAACTCGAAATAGATATGGAGATCGCAACTGAAGACTATTTTTCCGGCATGTCGGAGATGGTGGGGGAGGATGGCAAAGCCAAAGTAGGTGCCAAGGTGCCTGTCGATAGACGTCCCGCCCTGTTGCGAAAAATGGACAAGATTGCGACGAAAGCCAAGGGAACGTCGGATGAAGGATACCTACTCGCTCAGACGCTTTCCTGGGCGCTCAACGTAGATTCCGCGACCGCTCTGGACCGGTTTCGCAAATTGGTAAAGAGCAACCCCAATGAGCCGTCCATCGAAGACATCCTGGAGCAACTTCCCTATACGATCACGGACAAGAAGCTGCTCTCGCCGTGGGCCGGCGCGTTGGTCGAATTAGCGGATGCTGCGAGTCAGAAGCAGTCGAAGGAAATCGCGTTCTTCACGGCAGGTTTGCTTGCACTGGAATCAGCCGACCTCGACAAGGCGAGGACATGCTTTTCAAAAGTGCTCCGGCTAAATGGTCGTAAACAAACGACTAAAACAGCGACAGTCCCGCCGGAATCGCGTGAAGATGACCCGGATAAGGTAGCTCTTGCCGGTGCGTATCTTTACGAAATCGATCATCTACAGATAGGCATGGCTGCACCGGACCTGGTGGTTAAGAAACTGAACGGGGAAATGTTCACCTTACGTTCCTTTCGAGGGAAAACGGTTTTGCTCAATTTTTGGGCGACGTGGTGACCGTCCTGCGTGGGTGAGATTCCTCACCTGCGAGCCGCCGTGTCGCGGCTAAAGGAGACGCCCTTTGAAATCCTCTCCGTTTCGCTCGATGATGAATCGTCCGCTCCGAAGAGGCTAATCAAGGCAATGAGATTTCCTGGGAATCATACCTGGCATGAAAAGGGCTGGGGCAATCCCGCCGCAGAAAAATACAATGTCCAGGCGTTGTCAACACAATACTTGATCGATCCGAATGGGGTTATCCAGGCGCGAAACCCTGACCCCAAAGAGCTTCCGCATCTTGTAATGGCATTGTCTAAGAAAGCGAAGCGGAAGGGCTAAGAAAATTCGTGCCGCAATCGCGTTAGGAAGGAAGAAGCTCCGCGATTCTCGGCTCCATAAGAATTTGATCCGTCGGAACCATCGTGATGACATGCCAGGGGCATACTTGGGCGCATAGCTTACACCCGATGCACACGCCTAAATCGATCGTACAAACGCCCATTGCGTAGCCGGGGTGGTGCGGGTCTGAGATTTTATCAATACAGTCCACCGGACACATCGTGACGCACGCGTCACAGCCTGTGCAAAGGTCTTCATCCAGTACGGCAAGCTGCTTGGGAAGTTTTTTCTTTTTGGCCATCGCCAGGTTCCACCATCGCCTACGTTACGCATCTGAAGGACCAGCTTACGCGGCGATTGTACTGCCTCTGGTGATTCTGGCAATTACTTCGAAGATCGGCCATTTCGGGCCGGATTGCGAACCAAGCCGTTGCCATTGCGCCCGGCGGCGTCTGATTTCGCAACGCTGTTCGATTGGCTTCGAGGGAGATACTCGTTTTGCATGAAAGCCTCGGCCATCCGAGGCGAATACCGCTTTCGGTTCGCCAGCTTTCGGCAAACGACCTCATCAACGGTCGCCAACATAGCTCCTTTGGCGACAAGCTGTCGGAATGTTAGGTCGGCAGCACCTTGATCCCAAAAACCACAGCCATCGACAATAACCGTAACCGCCTTGCCGCGAGCGACAAGGCCCAGCGTCAACGCCTTGACCGAACACTCGACAGAATTGCCGATCACAATGAACTCTCTAGTTGGCACTTGAGTGAGAAACCGATCGGCTTTCGGGTTGGCAAGGAGGTCGTCCGTTCGTTTCCTGAACAATACCTGTTGGTAATCGCGAAAAAGATCGAGCCTAAGGTTGAGTGTGTTGTCGATTTCTACTTGCTTACGCTTATCGAGTAGGGTGAACCCAACTTTCCCCTGGCCTACCGACCCATCGATACAGCAAGCGTCCGTATCACCCGGCGCTATTTCTGATTTTCGGTGGGCGGTAATCGAGGAGACCACGGGAACCGCGTTCCGCTTGGTCCAGGCAATAATCCTTCGCAGTGATGGAATCAACTCCATCAGATTGCTGACAGGGTGTCTCCCACCGATTGAGCAGAAGTCGAACTGTGTATTCAGATCGACGACCACATATTCATATGCAAAACCATCGCGACGTGCGATCATGCCCCTCTCCCTCCGAAGGCGAAGTCGGCCGCACCGTGAAAAACAGGCCTATTCTGAAATGTTGTCTCGGGAGATTGTGGCGCGGGGGATATAGATAGGCTTCTTTCCCCTCCTCACGAATTAGCTCCCTCCAGGCTCCTTGCCCTTTCACGCATACGATAATCGAACGCGTGTTAGGACTGCAACAGTCTAGCAGTGGATCGATCGGATGGCGACATAAGAAGACAGTTTTTTTTAATCTATTGAAATAAAAGAACTTATGATCGTTATTGGCTTTGTGATTTTGAATGCGTCAGGCCGTGTTCCGCGTTCACCGCCTAACCTGCTTTGAATAGGAGGTTGGCGTTCACTCGTCTCTGAATTCGCTAGTTCGACACTCATCCCAATTGAATCTTATCCCTTTTTGACAATCGTTCTTCAAACAGGGCAATCCAACAATTTGAATATTGGACGTACGATCAAGACATCGAACAATATTGACGATAGAGGCCTTATAGTTATCGGACACTCACTATCCAAATTGCCCGTTAGCAGCATTACTTGTTTGCATGAAGTGGGCTGCCGATGACTTACGAACGTGGAAAGTGTGTTCGTCATCGCGTGCCCGGCCCGATCGTTTCGGCTGTGGAAGCCGAGCCATATCGCGTTGCGCATTAGAAAAGGAAATGAATCGCCATGACCCAGGCGTCCAGGATCGACAACCTCAATCGTTCAATTCTCGCATTCGTCGCAGTCAGCATAGCAACCTTGTCAATGATGACGACTGGTTGTCAATCAAGCCGAAGCCGTTCGTCTGCTGTTTCAACGGGCACGGAGGAATGCACCGGAATGATCCTAACTGCCGCGCGTGCTAACGAAATCAGCATGTTTGGTGACATCAACGCCAGCAGATTGGCGTCCTTTCATGCTCGACCGGGCATCGCGCTCAAGCAACACACGTTTACGGAGGTTGGAATGGATTCCGATCCGACCATCGATGCCCAGGGATTGCAAATGGCGTTTTCGTCTACACGACACAACATGCAACCGGATATTTACATCAAGGCGATCGACGGCGTCGCAGTAACACAGCTTACAAGTGATCCTGCGTCCGATGTCCAGCCACGTTTTTCTCCCGATGGGTCGCGGGTTGCATTTGCAAGTAATCGAAGCGGGAACTGGGACATTTGGGTCATAAAACTGGACGGCGGACAGCCGGTACAGGTCACGAATACCCCTCACGATGAAGTTCAGCCAAGTTGGTCGCCTGACGGCAATCGACTTGTATTCTCAAGTCTATCCGCCCGGGGTGGCCAATGGGAGCTTTGGGTAGCCAATGCAACCAACGGCGCTTCGCGCGAGTTCATTGGTTATGGCTTGTTCCCGGAATGGTCCCCTGTCAACGACACGATCCTCTTTCAACGTGCTCGGGAGAGAGGAAGTCGGCTTTTCAGTGTCTGGACTGTTCAGCTTAATCAGGGCGAGCCTCAATACCCGACGGAGATGGCTTCCTCTGCCAATCAGGCACTGACGTTACCGACGTGGAGCCAGGATGGAACACATATCGCATTCGTTAGCGTCCCTTATACGCCCTTTGAAGAAGTGGCAAATAAGCCAGGCCTTCCAGCACGTTCCGATATTTGGGTGATGTCGTCAACCGGACATATGAAGGTCAGACTCACAGACGGAATGACCGCAAATTATGCACCTGCCTTCGCACCGGACGGGCGGGTTTACTTCGCAACGGGAAGAGATGGCTCTGATACGATTTGGTCTCTATGGCCCACCAGCCCAAGCTCTCTTCCAACCGAAGACGGTCGTGTCACAACGGGAAACCAGAACAAGGGAACCAGTACTGGGAATTCCATGCGACCGGAAGCAAGAACGGTTTCAACTGGAAGCGGCAGGTAGAACTGACGGATGATGCAGCGCTGACACAAGATCGGTTGCCTGTAAGACGATGAACACTATTGCCGGAACCTTTTCTTGAAGCTTCTGGTATTGCTCAAACGGCCACGATGGAACAGTGGTTAATCTCTCAAACGCTTGGATGCAAACATGTCAAGGAAGACGAAGCGAGAGTGCCTGAAACACCGTTGGCTTGGGATTTGCGTGATCATCAGCCTCTCGGCATCATTCGGGTGTCGTCATGGCGGCTCGGCTGATCCGTTCTTCCTGGCGAATCCAAAATTCGGCCAGATGACGGTCACGGTTGCGCCAGCCATAAATCTGAGCGGTGCAACGAACTTTGATAACAACCGTTTCGCCGACATGATGGCGAGCGAGCTTAGTTATACCGACGGAATTTCCGTCATTCCGGTCAGCCGTGTGCTGGGAGTATTGGCTGCAGAGGGTCGGGACGCAATTGTGTCGCCGTCTCACGCGCTGAAGATTGCAGAACTAGTTGGCGCGGACGCGATTCTGGTTTTTTCGGTAACGGAATATGATCCATACGATCCGCCCCGCATCGGAATCTCCGCTCAATTGTACGGGACGAGGCCTCGACATGGTTTCGGGGCGGTGGATCCGGTCGCCCTATCGCGTCAAGCCAGTTTTCAGCCGACGGCTCCCCGGCGCGGGCGTGGAGGAGTCCTCGCCCAATTGCAAGAAGTTTACGATGCGTCGCACGAATCAGTTGCGAGCGATATCAAGCACTTCGCACTAACGCGTAGTGCCGATAACAGCCCCTTCGGGTGGCGCAAGATTGTTGTCAACCAACAGGAGTATGTTCGCTTTTGTTGTTATCAGACATTACGTGCTTTGTTTGCCGGCGGGAAGGAGCCCGACCTCGAGGTTGAGGTCCGAAAGGTAGATTTACAATGAGCGTAATTCGACAACTATCGTTGGTAAAAGGAGAAGAGCGATTTGTTTTCCGATACCAACCAGGGAACGAGGCAGAAGTCATCGATGCATTTGCATCTTTGGCATCGGATCAAGGGAGTCGATTCGATTGGTTTGACGCAGCAGTACTGAGTTATCAAATGGGCCGAAGATTAGAGACGGAGCTCGATCAGATCGCCATGTAGGCTTGGGAGTGCCGTGTGGAGCGGACTCCAGCCCGGTCTGAGACTGGACCTGGCAATCACGAACTATTTCGCCGACCGTGTGATGCGATCATGACAGAGAATTCAATGATTGACGAGTTCCTGAACTATCTGAAGTTCGAGCGACACTTCTCGCCGCATACCGCAAAGTGCTATGCTGCTGACCTCGCACAGTTTTGCGGGTTCCTCAGCGGCGGATCGACCGGTGCTAGTGCAGTAGCGGGCGGAGCTGCTAGAAGTGATTCGTATATCGCAGGGGGCACACTTGGTGCACCCGGCGCTTCGACTTCGGCTACCGTGACCCAACCGGCTCTTCGCCAGAAGCTTTGCGAGGTAGACACCGAGAAGGTCAAGTCTTTTCTCGCGTATCTTGGAATGCAAAACTATTCCAAGTCAACGATCGCGAGAAAACTCGCCACGCTAAGGAGCTTCTACAAGTTCTGTATGCGTCGAGGGTATGTCAGCGAACATCCGCTGGCGTCGATTCGCACGCCCAAACAGGAAAAGCGCCTGCCGAAATATCTGGAACTCGATGATATTACGAGGCTCCTGAACACGCCGGACAGCAACACGTTGCTTGGCGCGAGAGATCGGGCGATGTTGGAAGTCCTTTTCTCGACGGGCGTCCGCGTGAGCGAACTGGTCGACCTGAATTTTGCCGACATCGATTTCATCGGCCAGACGATTCGCGTGCGAGGCAAGGGCAAGAAACAACGTACCGCCCCGATCGGCCAGACCGCCATTGTCGCGATCCAAAAATACCTGGAACTGCGACGGTCGGACATTCGATCCGCCAAGTTTGACCAGGAAGCGCTTTTCGTCAACAAGCACGGCCAGCGTCTCAGCACACGAAGTGTCAGACGGAAACTCGACAAATATCTGCTGCAATGCGGGCTGGACCCGACGATCAGTCCCCATACGCTACGACATAGTTTCGCAACTCACATGCTCAACAACGGTGCGGATTTGCGGAGTGTGCAACAACTACTCGGCCATCAGTCGATCTCGACAACGCAGGTCTACACACACCTGACAACGCCGAGACTAAAAGAAGCTTACGACGAGGCTCACCCTCGCTCCTAAAAAAATCGGATACAGGATCACATCTGCCAGCCGGGCGTCTTCTAAAGACCCCGGCTTTTTTATTTGGCATGCACGCCCTGAAGGTCTTTACTTTCCAATGCAAAATTTCGCGAATACCTGTCCCAAGAGGTCTTCTGTTGTAACATCGCCGGTTACCTGACCTAAGAGGTCGAGCGCTTCGCGAAGCTCAAACGCGAGAATGTCAGCGCAGTCAACGGTCTCAGCAGCTTGCTGGATTATCTCGGTCGCTCGACAAATGGCTTCCGCAGCTTCCGCAATGGCGGCGCGCTGACGCATATTCAGCGCAACCACTTCAGTCGCAACAATCGAAGGCTGCTCCGACAATGCGTCACAGAGATGATCGCGCAACGCATCCATCCCCGCTCCAGTCTTAGCACTAACTGAACACACCGCGCCAATCGACAACTCTTCAAGTTCAGCGACGACATCACACATCAAACGCCTACTTTGCGAAGGACTTCCCCTCTCGTGATGAGCCAAGCTTTCTCTCTGAGACGCCGTCCCTGGCTCATCTGCGGAGTTCGACTCGCGCACGTTTTCAGTTGTGGAAGTGTGTCCAGGAGGCGAGGCACCATCGGAGGCGAGAGACGTTTGTTCGAGCAAGTCCGTCTTATTCGCCACAACGACGATGCCAGCTGTGTCTAACGATCGAGCGAGCGAAACGACGTGTTCATCAACAGGCTGGGTCACATCGAGGACGATGCAAATCATATCTACTCGCTCAGCCGTTGCCAAAACCATTTCCCGCGCAGCTGAAATCACTTCATCGGGTGATTGATCGACCCCCGCAGCATCGAGCAGAATCGCTTCCCCTCTGCCGATACGCATCGGAGCCGACAAAATATCTCTCGTCGTCCCCGCCACAGCAGCACAAATCGAACGACTTGTACCCGTCAGTTGGTTCATGAGCGAACTTTTCCCGGCGTTCGGTGCACCAAACAGAAGAACGTGAGGCAGCTGGTCCAACTGTTCCTCCGCTATGGAACCTGCTTTCAGACGCGAGAGAGTCTGAGCAACTTCGCCGAGCCTGCGTCTAACGTCGTGTGGCGTTATAAATTCGATCGGCTCCTCCGCAAAGTCGATGTCCGCTTCGACCAGGGCAAGCAGTTCAGCCAAGCCATCGCGCACAGATGAAATTGCTCTCGTGAACTCTCCATCCATGGCTCGACGTGAAGCACGCAACTGCGTATCACTTTGCGCGCGAATCAAAGCACCAACCGCTTCCGCTTGTGCCAGATTCATTGCACCATTCAAGAAAGCCCGCGCGGTAAACTCGCCAGCTTCTGCCGCACGGGCACCCAAGGCGATCATCCGCTTCCGAAGCAATTCCAAAAGAGGCGGGCTGCCGATTGTGTAGATTTCAACAGTATCTTCTCGCGTATAACTTTGAGGATGGCGGAATACATAGAAAGTCGCGGGAACGTCAGCATCCGCGCCAATTGCTATCGCTCCTTCGATACGAGTTGATCCGGACACATCGCGCAAACAGCAACCGCCAGCAAGGTTCGTTATCTCTTCTACGATGCTAATCGACTGGCTGCCCGTCAACCGAATGATGCCTACCGGAGATCGACCTGAGGCGGAGGAAACAGCAACAATCGTGTCATCAATTTGATCAAGCAAAGTTACATCTATTCATAATTCGTCGCCAGTTCATTTGCTATAGTTTCGAGCGAACATCCCCATGCCATGCAGATGTAAATCGAACAGGTGAAGGCTCGCGAAAGGCGACATTCCTTACACTTGGGGGTATTATGGCTAACGTAGCTGTCGTCACAACATTCTCAGCTACATCGTTTCCAAATAAGGGCCGCTATTTTGAGCAATGATGATTCAAGAAATGTTAATGATGACGCCGCCTTGCGAGAAATTTTCTCGAAGGTCGTAGCGGGTTGCGATCTTTCAGAGCGCCAAGCCCGGGATTGTTTCGATCGGCTCATGGACGGGCAACTCTCGCAAGCTACCGCTGCAGCGCTACTCGGCGCGCTAGCCACAAAAGGAGAGTCAGTAGACGAGCTTGTCGGTGCCGCCTTGGCCATGCGGTCTCGCGCTACGCGAATTCGATGCGACGCGGACTGCATTGATACATGCGGAACGGGCGGTGACGGGGTGAGTACCTTCAATGTCTCTACGACGGCCGCTATCATCGCCGCATCGGCTGGCGCAACGGTCGCCAAACACGGAAATCGATCGACCACGCGGACGAGTGGCAGCACCGAAGTGCTTACCGAGCTGGGCATCGATGTGAACGCGGAACCGCAGATCGTTGAACGGTGTCTTGCTGAGGTCGGTATCGGATACCTCAACGCTCGACTTCTTCACCCCGCAATGAGATATGCAGCCCCTGTCCGTGAGGCGATACCCGTTCGTACGATTTTCAACTTGCTTGGGCCGCTGACGAATCCCGCGGGCGCGAAGCGCCAGCTTGTCGGCGTACCGCGCGTCGATCTGTTGGACAAAATCGCATCAGCACTTCTTCGCCTGGGAATGTCTCATGGATGGGTCGTGCATAGCGACGATGGGCTGTGCGATCTGTCGGCAACGGGTCCAACGACAATTGTTGAAATATCGAAGGGAAAAATGAGTCGTTTTCGTGTCACGCCGGAAGACGTCAGGCTCAAGCGATGCAGCTTGCAGGACATCATGGTGACATCACCTGAGCATAGCGCCGAAGTAGTGCGGAGCATTTTTACCGGAGAGAAAAGTCCCGCACGGGATCATGCGTTGTTAAACGCCGGAGCAGCCTTGGTTGTTGCAGGCGTCGCACCAGAATTACAGGTCGGCGTAAACGAGGCAACGAGAGCCGTAGATAGTGGCGGTGCACAGGAAACACTCACACGCTGGCAGAGCATAGCCGGTTTGAACAAACAAGAATCGTCCGCGAGGGGGGCTTGAATGATCCGTTATGAATGTGACAAATGCGGCCAGTCCATGGGGCCCAATGACAGCGCTCGATACATTGTCAAGCTGGAAATCTACGCAGCAGCAGGGAACATTGAGATGAGTGACGATGCGCTAGCCAACCCAGCCGACGAACTTGCGAATGTGCTCGATGCTCTAAAATCGGCAGACCCTGATGACGTAGAGGATCAAACCTACCGTTGTCTCCGATTCGACCTGTGCGATGAATGCCGAAAGAAACTGCTAGCCGAACCTTTGGGTTAATACAAACTCATGCGTGTGTCACTCATGACACGAACGATCAATTGCTGAGACGCATAACAAGAAAACGAGCAATATCTTAAATCAGCACGATTGAATAGCGCCTATCCAGGTTAATTCTGTCAGGTTTTAGCAAGTTGACGGTGCCACCGAATCTCGCTGTTTCACCCTATTGCCCCCGTCCTATCTTACGACGAGGATGCAGCCGTCGAAGCCGCAACGCTGGCACCAGCCGCAGCCGCAGCGGCTTGTTGGGCATTGATGATCGCCTGCATATCGAGCAATGCTTTGACGTCGGTGATGACTTTCAGATTGCGATCTACTTGCACAAGCTCTAAGAATGTGATGCTGGCTGCCAGATTGAAGGTCAGGGACCGGTCGGGCTTGGGGTCAAGCTTTTTCATGACTTCCCGATTTTTTAACACATGATCGATGATACGATTCGGCGGGTGGTTCAAGAAAGTCAGAATCGCAAGTTCGTCATAGTCGCTCTGCCAAATTGCGACTCGGTTATTGCGAAAGCCTTCGGCGAGGCTGCTATAGCGACGAGCTGCTTTGCGAGCATCCAATTTCGACAAGTATAGAACATTCGCAGCGGTCTGAAGCGGATCGCCTTTCGTAAAGCCCTGCGCTCGGAGTGCCTGATAGATGTCTTCGACTGTCTCTCCGATGCGGGAAGGTGGTTCCTCTTGCCCAGTCAGTATCGCACAGGCAGGAAAATCGTCCGGCCCGGTGAGCCACCAATGGTGGCGTTTCATCTCTTCGTAGATAGCTTGGAACCGAAGGACAGCGGTCTTCGAGATTGCACTCCGCTGTGCATGCATCCGCAGGATCAGAATAGCCATTGTTTCGTAAACGGCAGCGCGGCGAAGTCCGGCTGTGCGAAACATGCCTCGAACCCTTTTAACCTCGGCCAGGAAACTACGGGCTTTGTCGCCTCGTGCCAAAAGCATAGCTGCTACGATAAAACGAAGTTGCGCATCAAGCCGACCGAGAAATCCCGATTCCTTTCCGATGTTCTTGCTGATACGACGGATAGCTGTAGCCACAGCCTGGGGCGATCCTTCACAGGTTATGGCAGTCATGGCTGCGAACCGAAGAGGAGAAGCTGTGCGCCACCAACTACGCTCAGTGTTCAAGGCTTCGTACATATCCTTGAAACGGGCAAGTGGGTCTTTTGGTAAATTGGGCGTTTGTGTCATAATGTTGACTCGTTGTTCGGGCAGACCGAAGACAGATAGAAACTTCCAAGTGGCGGGTACCTTACCCGTATGCAAGATTTGCTTCAAGCAAAACTGCATCCGCTGTTCCGAGGAGAAACTCCTTCCGTCGATGCTCGGGCTTCTTGCTTCTGTTGACGTAAGAAGATTCGGAGCGAGGGGTTCGATACGATGAACGCATGCTGGTATGCGACGATGCGCTGATTGTGAGGTTACACGTTACGACTGGCTACATCCTGCCGCCGTTCTGCCACGGCAGACACAATTACGGTATCGAGATTTGAAAAACCGCATTCTTGATTGGGCGAGGCGGGATTCGAACCCGCACGTCCCGAAGGACAAGGGATTTTAAGTCCTTTTCGATGCCTTGTTTTTGACGCTTCATGAGTGCCGACCTTCGTTCAGTGTGCGCCAGCACGCTTTTGTGTGTGCTGGCGTGCGTTGGATGTAGCTGGAAAGACCTGGGCTTTGCGACCATCTTGCGACCGAAATGCAAGAAGTCACCTTTTTCTATGAAAAGCCAATTGCGTGGTGATTACTTGTGTCTCTCGCTGTATTTATGCAAAGTTCTTTCTTTCGTTAGTGCGCCCACGCGCCTACATGTCGAAAGTCCGCATCGGGATGGCAGGGACGCGGATTCTGTCGTGGGCGCTGTGGGCGCCAGCTCAAGGGCAACGACGGCGGAATTGCGGCGTTGGGAGCAATCGGGTTTCTACGCGTGGCGGTCCGACCTCACTGTCGATCGGCCGAAAAATTCACCTATATTCAGCGGTCTGGATTCCAGGTCAATAAAGAATTGCTATTGCTGGCTCCCATTTCGTTTCACCTATCGATATGGGTGTCATTCATCAAGTCTTGTTGGACGAACGTGTTGAAACTTGGCATAATCAAGGTTGCGGTGGGACGACGGAAACTCCATCACCAGTATTCCTGAGTTGCGGGTGTGGTCGGGTATTGAGAGGCAGCAAATCGAGGCAAAGCAAGGCAGTCCTCCCTATCTCTGTTCTCATCGCACTAAAATGCCAAAAACCTGCTCAATCAACGGGAATTTGCACCAAACAACTGGTTGAAGAAGTCTCCGTTACCTGCAAGACGTCTCATGGCGCACGAGGCAAGCGGATCGAAATCATGGAGGCACTATTTTTTCAACAGGTTGTTGACGAACGAAGCAAATCAAAAGGCGCCAACTGTTCATTAGGGTAGGCTTCAGCAGGATTATGCTTTTGCATGGTGGACCAATAGGTGGATATTCTATTCTTCAATGTCGGGGAGGTGTCCAAAGTGAGTGACGTAACGCGAATTCTACATGCCATCGAGGATGGAGACGGGCGTGCATCGGCGGAATTGTTGCCGCTCGTTTACGATGAACTGCGCAGGCTTGCCGCACAAAAAATGTCGGCTGAGATGTCTGGAAATACGTTGCAGGCGACGGCGCTTGTTCATGAGGCTTATGTTCGTTTGGTCGGTTCAGATGAAAATAACGCTACCTGGAATAGTCGGGGGCACTTCTTCGCCGCAGCCGCGAAAGCGATGCGTAGAATTCTAATCGATCGTGCTCGTGCCAAGGGAGCCACAAAACGAGGTGGTGGGCAGAATCGCAAGGAGTTCAGCGACTCCTTATTGATGCAACCCGAACAAGCCGAAGATGTCGTCGCGCTGGACGAAGCCTTAACCCGCCTGAAAGCCCAAGATACTGAAACCGCCCAATTGGTTGAGCTTCGTTTTTTCGCTGGGCTGCCTGAGAAGGAGGCTGCAGCTATGGTCGGCATTTCCCAACGACAAGCATCCAAGCAATGGAAATTCGCGCGGGCCTGGTTTCGCGAAGAATTGGGCGACTAATCCCGTACATTGCCAAAAATTTCCACCCAAATTGGTTAATTCTGAAAAATCCGTGCGCGATTTGATCAATAAATCCGCACTGCAAAGTGAACGGTGATAATCATGAGAGAACGAGACATATTCATTGAGGCTCTGGAGCTGGAGGACGCGCCCGATCGATCGAGATACCTCGATAAAGAATGCGGTAGCGATTCCAAGCTACGGCTGCGCGTCGAAAGGCTACTTGAGCAACACGAACGACCCGGTTCGTGCGTGCTTGATCGTATGGCTCAGATTTCAGCCGACGTAAGCCTGGCCGTCGGGGAACCCGGACAAGTCATAGGTCGCTACAAGTTGTTGGAACTCATCGGCGAAGGCGGCTTCGGTGACGTCTGGATGGCCGAGCAGAAGGAGCCGGTCAAGCGACGGGTGGCCCTCAAAATTATCAAACTCGGCATGGATACCAAGCAGGTTATCGCGAGGTTTGAAACTGAGCGCCAAGCATTGGCCATGATGAACCACGAGAATATTGCAACCATCCTGGACGCCGGAGCAACTGATGCCGGGCGACCGTATTTTGTGATGGAGCTGGTGCGTGGTGTACCTGTCACCGAATACTGCAATAGCGAGAAGCTCGATATTCGTCAACGGCTGGAACTGTTCACAAAGATATGCAACGCCATACAGCATGCACATCAAAAGGGAATCATTCATCGTGACATCAAACCGAACAATGTATTGGTTACGTTGTACGACGGCAAACCCGTGCCGAAAATCATCGACTTCGGGATCGCCAAGGCAACCGATGCAGAGCTTACAGAAAAAACGCTCTTCACTGAACACCGACAGATAATCGGCACTCCGGAATACATGTCGCCTGAGCAAGCGGAATTCAGCGGACTGGACATTGACACGCGTAGCGATGTTTATTCGCTCGGGGTGCTCTTATACGAATTACTGACCGGGGCCGCTCCGTTCGACTCTGCAACGCTGCGCAATGCCGGTCTTCAGGAAATGCTACGCATCATTCGTGAAGAAGAGCCGAAAAAACCAAGTACAAGAATAAGCAGCATGGGTGATACCGCTACATCGACGGCGCTGAATCGTCGCGCGGACATTCGAAAACTTGGAATGCTCTTTTGCGGCGATCTCGATTGGATCGCCATGAAATGCCTTGAGAAAGATAGAACGAGGCGATACGCGAGTGCAAAAGAGTTGGCAGATGAAATCTTGCGTCATCTCCACGACGAACCAGTCGCGGCAGGACCACCGAGCACCGGCTATCGATTACGCAAGTTCGTCAGGCGCAATCGTGGAGCCGTGATCGCAGCGGCTACTGTAATCGCAACGATGGCTGCTGGGATCACAGGCACTTCGATGGGCATGGTTCGGGCACTTGATGAAAAACGGCGTGCAGAGGCTGCACAAGAGCTGGCGGAAATTCGTGCGGAAGAAAACGCACAACTGGCTGACTTTCATTCTGAAATGCTCAGAAGGTTCAATCTCCAAGAGTTGGGAGATCGCATTTCGCAAGAATACATTGATCTGCTTCGCCAGGCATGGGCACAGGAATCCGCAGGCACTCAGAATGACGGAGCACGTTTGAACGACGAATCAGAAAACATCGTAAGTGAATTTGAAAATCATCTTGCGATGGTTAACAGTGCGAATGTCGCAAAGGTCGTCGTCGGAGATTATATCCTGGCCTCAGCGGCAGACGCCGCTTCGACGCAGTTCGCCGACAGCCCTCTGTTGGAAGCCAGCATTCGATGGGCGATCGGCAGGAACTACGCGGATGTGGGGTTGTTTGATGACGCAGAAAAACACCTGCGTTGGTCACTGGAGACTCGCCAGCAAGAACTTCCACCTGACAGCCTTCAGATTGCCGAAAGCGCATTCGCGGTCGCTGGCGTACTTTTTCAGAAGGGTCGAAACGAAGAGGCTGAAAAACTGTTGCGCATGGCGGCGGATTCCTGCGACTTTGGGGCAACAAGTAATGGTCTCGATCTCAAGGCTAAGATTTTTGGAGGCCTTGGCAGCCTCGAAGTGAAACGGGGTGCATACGAAGCAGCGGAGCTTTTGTTCCGTGAGGTGCTTGACGGAGTTCCTGAAGATTCCCCACAAGCTCCAAGGATGCTTAGTTTGCTTGCAACCATTGAATACCGTCGTCGCGATTTTGGTAACGCAGAACTGTTACTCCGTCAGGCGATCGAAAAACGAACGCACTTCCCAACCTATCGCGTAGATCAGCTTAGTGACATGAGCAGCTTGGGGGCGGTATTGAAGGCTCTTGGCAAACACGAGGATGCGGAGCGGACATATCGGCAGGCACTGGCGAAAACCCGCAAAGTGCTTGGAGACGAACATCCGAACGTCGCGGTAGTAACGATGAATCTTGCAGAGGTTTTGGTCGCACAAGATAAATTGTCGGAGGCGGAGCCGCTATTCCTTCACGCTCTTTCAATCATTCGTAAGACACAAGGTGACAAGCACGAACATGTTGCGATTTTGCTGAGCAATCTGGCCGTTTTGTTGAGCAAGAGCGACCGGCTCGAAGAAGCAGAGGTTCATTATCGCGAAGCAGCCGAGCGGTTTCGCCAATTGCGGGGTGACGCGGATCGACGAACAGTAGATTCCTACGACGCCTTGGAACGCACTCTTCTAAAGCTGAACAAGTACAGCGAATCCGAAACGCTCTTTCGCGAAGTGCTTGAGCGACGCAGAAAGACGCTTGGAGATAAGCACGCTTCCACGTTGATGTCTGTGAACAATCTAGGCAATCTGCTGCACTCGATCGGCCAACGGGATGAGGCTCAGTTACTCTATAGAGAAGCCATTGAAGGACGCCGCCAAGTCCTGGGAAACGATCATCAACTAACGCTTGCGTCCATCAACAATCTTGCCGTCCTGCTGACCACCCAAGGGAAGTTCGCGGAGGCTGAGCCCCTGCTTCGTGAGGCCGTTGATGGGTACAAACGAGCGATGGGTAAAGATCATCCGAGTACGGTCAACAGCATCTATTCGCTTGGAGGCGTGTTGTATCGACAGGGCAAACTCGTTGAGGCTGCGCCTGTCCTTCGTGAAACCTTTGACGGCTATCGCCGTACGTTAGGCGAAGACCATCCGGACACACTCAACGCAGCAAAAAACCTCGGCGTGTTACTCCGCAACTTGAAGCGCTATCGCGATTCGGAGGAAACCCTTTTGGCCGCCGCCAAGCACAGCAAGAAACCGCCCGCTTCTCACGAGTTGCGACGCAGCATCAAAATGAGCTTAATCAAGCTGTATGAGTTATGGCACGAAGCTGAGCCGGGCAGTGGACATGACGCCAAGGCCGCTATCTGGCGCAGCCGGGTCGAAACAAAGAAGAAACCAAATTCAATTGGCAAGCCGGAATAACGTAACGCCGGTAAACATTAGCTCTAGTGGGACATCGCCAGAGTTGATGCCAAGTGGCTCGTAGCGATCAACGTGAAGGTTCGGGTATTAGTTTGTAATTCAAACGCTTTCAGTGAAAGGAAAGAAAACATGACTGCCAGGAATGGAATCTCGTACACAGTTCGTCGAACATGGTGCATCGCAATGTGTGGGGTGCTCTTTAGTGCGCCCTTTGCATCCGCCGCCATCCGAGTGGACGTATCGGCTAGCCCCAGCCCAGCCCGGCCGGGCGAAACGTTGGATGTTGAGTTTACCGTGACCAACGATGGGCCAGGGAGTGTAACAGATGTGTCGCTGATTCTCGATTACCCCAGTGGGCTGAACTCGATTAACCCATTTCCGTTCGGCGGTTCTTGTCCTAATAGTTGCGACGCGGGTGAACAAGCAACGTTTGCTATTCCATCTTTGAATGCGGGCGAGGGGAGAACGTTTTCGTTGCCATCACAAGTTGCTGCTGGAACGATTGACGGAAGCATCATCGTTTTTGACGTCGAGGTGTTTGATGATCTAATTTCCCAGGCTACCGGTACAGCATCCATTGCCGTGTTGTCCGGTCGTGGGTTGGAGTTGGCGTTGGTGGAGAATGTTGATCCGGTCCCTTCGGATGGCGTGCTTGTTTACACACTTACCTACGGCTTGCTTGACACGGCCAGTGGGGTATCAAATGGCGTCTTGTCCATGACAGTGCCCAGCGGAACCAACTTTATCTCAGCCACGGATGGTGGGACGCTGAACGCCAATGTTATCGAGTGGGCTTTGGGGCCAATCGGACCAGGGCAAAGCGGTGAGGTGCAGGTGACCGTGCAGGTCAACGGCCTTGGTGAAGGGTCGATCATCGAAGCCGAAGCGGTTTTGGAAGATGTCATGGCTCCGACAAACCGCGTTCGTTACCAGGCTGCGACGCGGGTTCAGAACAACATACCTTTGGAAATCGTTGTTGTTGCCAGTCCTGATCCGGTTCGACCCGGTGAAACCATGGACGTCGAGATCACTGTCACAAACACCGGCGTCTTCGATCGTACGGGTGTGGTTCTTACATTGGAATACCCGGATGGGCTAAACTCACTTAGTCCATTCCCGTTCGGTGGCTCTTGCCCAAATAGTTGCAACGCGGGTGAGCTCGCCACATTCACCATCGGAACGCTCGCTGGAGGTGAGGGCAGAACATTTTCTTTGCCGCCGCAAGTTGCTGGTGGAACGATTGACGGTTTTGTAATCACCTTCGAGGCGGAAGTATCCGCCGACAATGGTGACCGCATGGAGAGCGGAACCAGCTTCTCCGTTTCTTCAGGTCGTGGGTTGGAGTTGGCGTTGGTGGAGAATGTTGATCCGGTCCCTTCGGATGGGGTGCTTGTTTACACACTTACCTACGGCTTGCTTGACACGGCCAGTGGGGTATCAAATGGCGTCTTGTCCATGGCAGTGCCGGAGGGAACATGTTTTGTTTCCGCCAGCGACGGTGGCACGTTTATGAATGGCGTCGTGGAATGGCCACTTGGCGCTATCGGTGCAGGCGATGGTGGCGAGCGGTTGCTCACGGTGCGAACAGGCGATGAGGCAGGTCGAATCCTGCTGGCTGAAGCGCATTTCCAGGAACAATCTGACGATTCAACGAGAGTACGTTCCGAGACCACGACGCGAGTTATGAACATGTTGCCTCTTCATCTTGGCATTGTTGCCAGTCCCAATCCAGCCACAAACGGAGAGACGTTGGATGTCGTGATGTCCGTAACGAACACCAGCGTTTTCAATCGCACGGGTGTAGTTCTCACATTGGAATACCCGGATGGGTTGAACTCACTTAATCCATTCCCGTTCGGTGGCTCTTGCCCAAATAATTGCAACGCGGGTGAGCTCGCCACATTCACCATCGGAACACTCGTCAGTGGTGAACAGGTCTTTTTCCCATTGCCGCCTGTAATTGCCGCTGGCACGCTAGATGGTGAGCTAATTCGATTCGATGCGTTCGTTACGGATGTTCTTGGGTTTCAGGCTGCGGATAGTGACGTAGTCCATGTGGGGACTCAGTTTGATCCGGCAACCGGAGACGGAGTAATCGACTTTACCGAGATGCCGATTCTTACTCAATGCATAGATTCAACTGTGGGGCCGGGCTGCGAAGTGGTTGACTTTAATAACGATTCTGTTGTCAATCTTCGAGACTTCGCATTGTACCAGAACGCGTTCGGTTCGCCTTGCGTTTTGATTGGACCGTAAGCCTACTCGTTTCTGGTGAATGACCGAATCCGTAGAAGGACTTCAAGATTCATCAGGATTGGCAGGATCACGAAAACGAGCGGACGTGTGTGATCCAGAAAGTCCAGCAGGGTAAGAAGTAGTCAAACTAGGGATGTCCGGTGCCAGCCGCGCCGGGCATCCCACCTTTTGCTACTCAGTTGCCTTTTCTCGTTTGCATCACTACCTGGTACGGCATCACTGGAAGCCGAATTGATCGAATGTTAGCCGCGTATGACTTGGTTATCGCCTCATCGACAGCCTAGTTTGGCGACGTTGGATGACGGAACGCCTGCTGCGGTCTCGAAGGCCCCGCCGGTAAAGAGCGCCGGGCCGTTGACACCATCATCGAAGACAGCCAGTGCCTGTACGTTTACGGTTCCTGTTCCGTCCACGCCACCGCCGGGATCGCTGCCTGGCTCAGTGGATACGCCGACGGGCAGCCACACAAGTCCTGCCCATTTGGCGAGGCGGTTTAGTGGGACCGTGCCAACGCCTGCTGTGAATGCCGATGTGAAGTCGCCGCCAGCGTAAAGGGCCATGCCGCTCCCGTCGTCGAAGCCAAAAAGTGTATCCACGCGGGCCGAACCCGAAATTGGACCAAGCCCGTTATCCAGCCGAGACCAGGTACTTCCGTTCCACTTGGCCACGCGGTTGACGGCGGATCCGCCAGCCGCCAGGAACTCGCCGCTCGCGAAAAGTGCCGGGCCTAAGCTGTCATCGTAAACGGTAAGCGCGTAAACGGATCCATTGAGTCCAAGACCGGCGCTCTGAACTACTGACCACGTTGATCCGTCCCAACTTGCCAGGTTGGTGGTGCCGGCTATGCCGCCCGCATCCGAAAAATTCCCGCCAACGTAGAGTTTCATGCCACTGCCGTCATCGAACGCAGCCATTGCGAACACCGTTCCTCCGGCAGCGATGCCGCTTCCGAGTGTCGTCCATGTTGCTCCGTCCCACATCTTGATTCCACCGGGAAACCCGCCGCCCGCGCAGAGGGCTGCGCCGGAGCCGTCGTCGAACACTGCCAATGACTCGACAGCACCGCCGACGTTACCGATTGCACTCCAATTGACCCCATCCCACCGTGCCAGATTGTTGACTGAAACGCCACCGATGACTGCGAAGGTGCCTCCTGTGAACAAGCGTGGTGGGTTCATGCCAGCGCCATCCTCATCGAAAACGGCCAGCGCATTGACCGACGCGTTGCAGCCGGTGCTGATACAGTCGATACCTGCTCGAAGCGAGGACCAATTCGTGCCATCGAATCGTGCGATGGCGTTGATCTTGAAAGGTGGAGCGTTGTTGTCATCGGGTCCGGGCGGCGGTGCGAAACGTCCACCCGCGTACAATGATGACGTGTTCGGTCCCGAACCGTCATCATCGAATACGATCATCGTTTTGACTTCGTCGTTCAGGCCATTTCCGAGAACGGACCATTGGCTGTTTTTCCATTTCGCAACGTAACCCTGATTGACCGCTGGTGCGCGCTTCAGCGATGGTGTCTTGGTATGCGCCTCGGACGGGAGTCTGTCACTTCGTTTCCTTTTTGCTTCCCTTGAGGTTATACCACCTCCGCAGTTGGCGATGCACTGACCGCCGCCGACCAGCAGTGCTGGCCCCGAGCCGTCGTCGAAGACACCCAGCGCAGCCTCAAACGTTTCGATTCCCGTGCCTACGTTGGACCAACTCATCCCATCCCACACTGCAATTTTTTCCACAGGCGAGCCACCTACGCCAATCTTGTCGAACAGACCGGTTGCATAGAGTGTGCGGTTCACGCCATCATCGACACCGACCAATGAAGTTACCTCGTTATTCAAGCCAGGACCAAGAGGCTCCCAAACCGACCCATCCCACTTGGCGACGTCCAGCGCTGGCGAAAACCCAAAGCTCCCACCCGCGAAGAGTTCCGGCGGATTTGGTCCAATAGTGCCATCGAAATCGAAAATGGTAAGGATGTTTACGATGTCGTTAAATCCGGAAAGCCCGCCCGGCCCAACTTCCGTCCAGCCGGTGCCATTCCACCGCCCGACGTTGCGGACGTTGGCTCCGTTCATCTGAAAGAATCGGCCTCCTACATAAAGCGATGTTCCGCTGCCGTCGTCGAACGAGATCAATGTGCGCACGAGGCCGCCTGCGTTGGTGCCGCCGCCGACATCCGACCACAACATCGTCGTCGGATTCCACTTTGCGATTCCCAGTGCGGGCACGCAGTTGTTCCCGGACACGCAATTGCCATTTACGACCGGCCCCGCAACCGAAAACGCACCGCCGACATACAACTCCGGGCCACTTCCGGCGTCAAAGCTCGCGACCGCGTAGGCTGTATCGTTGACGAATCCAACCCCTGCACTGATCGCGGTCCAGTTCGTGCCATCCCATCGCGCGATCTTGTTGGCCGGAGTGCCACCAGCCATGACGAAAAAACCTGCTGCGTACAATGCCGGGCCGTTCCCATCCTGCAAATCGACTACGGATATCGCATGGACTGCCTGGTCTACGCCATTAACGCCCGTCCCGTCGATCAACGGCTCCCAGGATTGGCCGTTCCATTTGGCGATGTTGTTGGCGACCGTGCCTCCCGCGATGGTGAAGCTGCCGCCGACATACAGCGCCTCCGGTTCTGGCCCCGGACCGTCATCGTCGAATAAAGCAAAAGCAAAAATGTCTTTTCCATTCAGCGTTGTTGGGCCGAAAGCTGTGGACCAGGGCGTGTCACAAACAATGTCGATCGTAATGATTCCTGCATCGGTAAAGCCGCCGGGGACAGGTGCCAGCGACGGCGTGGTGGTCGAGGCCGTGCCGCCTGCAGCAATCGTCGCCTGGACTACGATCGGCGACGCGACGCCGGTGTTCGGATCGGTGGGAGCCACCACCGGTGCGATCTGGAAAAATCCGTTGGAATCACTGGTGCCTGTCGCAAGAAGTTGGCCGCCGGTTCCCGTTTCCAGCACCCTGATCGTCGCACCACTCAACGGCAGGCCGTTCACGTCTCGCACAAAACCCTCGACGGTCGTGTTGATGATGTTGTTGGGATTGGCCACGGTTATCCTGATGACGGAAGTTGCGCCGCCATTGGTGGCTGTGATGAAAGCCTCGCCCGGCGACACGCCTTCAACGTCGAACATGGTCGCCTGGGTGAGATCGGGATGGTCGCCCACTATGCGTGCGATGTTTGCGTTGCTCGTGCGGTAGGTCGTTCTCATGAGCGGCGAAGTGACATCCTGCTGCGAGCCGTCTGTGAGCTTGGCTATGGTTTTCAGAGGCACAGCACATGGAATCGTGTTGGGGCATTGTCCACCCGAGCCGATCGGCGTAATGACCGAACCGCAAAGCGGTGGAGCCTGGGGTGCGGCACAATCCACCTGGAGTGAGATCGATTCTGGAAGTGGCGGGGGAAACGGGCTGACCAGAAAGGCACCCAGCGGAAAAGGAGTAACATCGTTTCGCTTGATGCGAATCGCAGTGGGGCTGTAGACATAGAGCGTGCCGGAGCCGGTGTCGCGTACGCCGGTGAGGCGGTACACATCGTCGCTGAGGAAATCGACCGGGGTTCCCGGCCCGCCCAGCCCGAACAAATCCGGAGCAGAGACGTTGGAAATGAGGAACGAACCGTTCGGCTCAACCGGAACCGTCTGCCCGTTGACCGTCACCGTCCAGCGATCGTCAAGTTGACCGAAAGTTTCTGTGACGCCAACGACGAGGAAGAGAGTCACCAGTACCAGCCGACCGATTGTCAATATGAAGACACTTCGATGCATCATTGAACTCCCTGACTCCGTATCCGTATTCCTGCTCAACTGAACGTCAATCGAATACTGCGGCACACTTTCGTACGGCCCTCGCCTTCTTGTGTTAAGCAGTCTTGGCTTTTATGGGGCAGCCGCCTTGTGATGTTGCAATTTGGCCTTGTATTCTGCCATTTGCCGCTGCAATTCGTCGGCGCATCGGACGCCGTCGCTTTCAGCGTACTTTGTGCGAAGCTCCGTAAAACAGCCATTTGCCTTGTCCCACTCTTGAGCCACCATGTGAAGGAGTGCCAAGTTCACGATCGCTGTCGTTCGTGGCCAGAGGTTGCTCTCGTCAGCCTTTGTCAAGTATTGCAGCGATTTTTCGTAAGAAGGATCAGCACGGCATGCCGTACCATCCCACAGCGAAGGTTGCTCCGCATTCTCCCGAACTTCGTGTCTTCCGAGACTGAACTCATCCATGACGGCATGAATGTGTTGCAAACCCAAGTAGCGGGCAATGTATCCAGAGTAGGACGAGTTGGGATGCCGAATCAATAATTTTGTTAGCGACTCAACCAAACTCGCCTGTTTGCGGTTGTATTCATCGCCATCGGGATCAACAAGGTGCGGTCGTTGCACCTTTAGGATTTCGTGCATTAGCTTGTATCCGGCCAAGATTTGCTCGCCGTTATTGTGACGGAACATCTCACGATCATATCCAAAAAACTCATATGCCAATTCAGTCAATTCCTCGACGAAGGCTCGATTCTCTCGACCATCCTCAACTACATTCAAGATGACTTTCTTGGAAGACACGGGTGCATGTTGCCTGTCCGGTTGATAGGCGATCTGTATGCTGTACTCCCCAGATTCGCCAAAGGCAAATCCTGTTGGAGGACCGAAGAATATCAAGACATCGCCTTCCGTCGACTCACCAGCGGCCAGAACAATGTTGTGCTTCGTCGGCCCGGATCGACGAAGCCATTGGTCGTGCCGAAAATCCTTCCCTCCATTGTGGGTGGTTATGAAAATGATTGCGTAGGGAGCGCCGTCTTCGCGTACGTCAAGCGAAAGAGGCGGATCGCCCTTGTTAGTCAACTTGATTCGTGCGATCACAGGTGCGAACACAGGGATGACATCTTGTGAGATCGTAAGACTCAAATCGATATGCCGTGGGGGAAGAGAAAGTCTCTTCTCCGGCCCTCCCAATGCCATCGGACTGACGGCAATCGCCAATATTGTATGAATCGTAAGAGCGTAGCATTGTTGACGTTGTCGTTTCATAGGTTACCTCCGCGCGACAGCCTGCTTATGTTCAAAATCCTAAGGGCCATCGTATTGCCTTAATTCGAGCAGGCTTTGAGCCGAAAAATTGTTCGTCTGAATGGTCTTTCCCATAAGTCCTTGGCCGTGGTCAACGCCCAGTGTATGGGCAATCTCATGGGCAACAGTGATCCGATGGGCCTGTTCACCAAAACCGTCGCGCAACGACTCAACGAAAATGGCACACATACCAGTATACTGGGGGGCGAATCCTGTTGACGTTGGTGTGTTCCCGAACACCGACTCACTATGGGTGTTTATTCCTTTCGTAGCGGTTAATTCCCCATCAAAATCTTCGTTCTGTTCCGCCTGAAACGCGGAGTACACATAAGATGTCCAGAAAGGAGGTGTGGAGACTGGCAACCCGCGCAACATGATGGCAGTG
>JAJDEA010000146.1 GCA_029260035.1 Phycisphaerae bacterium | reverse complement strand
AAGAAGCGTCAAGCCTGGAATCAACAAACAATACAAGAAAAACGTCGACGTCGAAGAATGGCGAGGGCGGTTTGAGACCGAAAGTCGAGAAATATTTCGCGAGCGCCAAGGGATTGTCGAAGCGTTGGATCTCAAGCCTGGCATGATCATGGCGGACATCGGTTCGGGAACAGGCCTATTCACTCGCCCACTGTCTGAAGCCGTCGGGCCAACAGGCAAGGTCTATGCCGTAGATGTTACGCCTGAGTTTATTGATGCCATTGGCAAGATCGTCGCGGAAGACGGTTTGTCCAATGTCGAAACAGTGCTGACTAAAGAAGACTCGATTGACTTGCCGCAAGCGTCTATCGATTTCGCCTTCATCTGCGATACCTATCATCACTTCGAGTACCCTCGAAGCACCATGACTTCACTCCATCGCGCCCTCAAGTCAGGCGGTGAAATCGTCGTCATTGACTTCAAACGGATACCGGGCGTAACGCGCGAATGGCTGATGAAACATGTCCGCGCTGGGCAGGAGGTTTTCACAAACGAAATCATCTCGTTCGGATTCGAGCCGGTCGGTAGCCCCATCGAGATCGAAGGCCTTGAAGAAAATTACACAATTCGCTTCCGAAAAATTGATTGATCCTCCTGGCACGACAGGCGCTTCGAATAAAACAGTTGCTGCATAGGCGGTGCGGTTCGTTTGTTCCGCTGTATGGTTCGATTCAAGAACGCGAGTCTCATGACGAATCTTGATAAACAAACCGATAGCGCCCAAAGTTCGTCACTTGTTCGCCGTGTCACTGCGTACACTGCTGGTTGTGTCATCGTGTCCAATATGATCGGCACCGGCGTATTTGGCACAACCGGCTTCATGGCCAAGGACTTGGGAAATCCCACCTTGATACTCTCCCTATGGCTTTTCGGTGGCATCTTTTCGATGCTCGGAGCCATGTGCTATAGCGAGCTTGGGGCAGCCATGCCTCGCGCGGGGGGGGAATATATTTATATACGCGAAGCGTACGGATCGCTCCTCGGCTTTCTCAGCGGGTGGACTTCATTTGTCGTGGGGTTTAGCGCCGCCATTGCGCTCAACGCACACCTCTTCGCTATTCATCTATGCCAACTCTTTGCCCCGGAATCCGCCTTGGAAGACAACGCATCGCGGCATGCCTGGCAGGTTGTCATCGCTCTTGGCATGGTCTGGGGGCTTACCGCGATTCATGTCGCTGGCGTAGCACTTGGGGGTCGTGTCCAACAAGTCCTTACCGTTATAAAGGTAGGATCAATCGTTCTCCTTGTCGGCGGCGGATTGACTCTTGGAAACGGCAACTGGAACCAATTCGACAGTGCGACGTCATCTACACCGTTTACCATCGCAACGGTTTTCACGTCTTTCTTGTTTGTCACGTTCAGCTATTCGGGCTGGAATGCGGCGGGGTACATCGCTGGAGAAATAGTTGAGCCGAAACGGAGCATTCCGCGTGCCTCGATCTGGGGATGCGCGTTAGTCTGCCTACTGTATGTCAGCCTAAACGCCATATACTTCTACGCACTTCCCGTCGATTTGCTCAGTCAGGAGCCTATCGAACCGGTAGCTCAAAAGGCCGCCGTAGCTATGTTCGGCCCGCAAGCCGCCCGCTGGATCACAACGCTACTTACTATATCGATTCTAGGGGCAACCAGTGCCATGATTTGGGCAGGGCCTCGCGTATATTATGCCATGGCCCGGGACGGCGTGTTTCCACGCGCCTTCGCGAAGACACGTTCAAAAGGAGGCGCGCCCGCCTTCTCGATTGTCCTGCAAAGTGGCTGGGTTAGTGTGCTGGTCATTGTAGGCGGGTTCGAGCAACTCGCGCTCTACGCGTCGTTTGTGTTGATCTTGTTCACAGCATTGGCTGTGAGTTCGGTGTTCATTCTACGTCGCAAGAATCCTGAACACTCGCGGCCCTTTTCCGTTCGTCCCTATCCATTGGTGCCACTAATATTCCTGGCGGTTTCCTTAGCCATCATGTGGTCTGCGCTGTCGATAGGCTTAAACGCCGCACTGTTGGGCATCGTCACGGTACTTGTCGGCGCCCCCTTCTTTTATTATTGGAAAAGCCGACACGGCATACCAACGTCTGACCAATAAATCGCATTCGCCATTGTTGTATCAACTCATCTCCGAAATCGATTTGCTGCAATAGTCCGCCAAAGCTGACCGTAGGGTTTCGTGCTGTTGTAGAAGCTGGGCATATTCCTTTTCCTGACGTTTTCCCTTAGCACGCATGAGACGTACTAGTGACGCTTTGTCGGATTTATTCCATTCGTCCAGATTACCCGATAGCGCGACAATCGGCGCAAAATCTGCAAACGAACGCTGCTGCGCGGTCGGCCAACTGCCCCGCCCGCGTACACCTAACGTCTTCGCCATTGCCGTCGCTATTTTTTTTATCGATCTCAGTCGGGTTTGCTCATCGCTGTCAGTAATGAGACATGTCACGCCCGCAGCAATAATGCCCAGCCAGGATTCATCGAAAAACCGGCTAGGCCTCGAGCTATCGAGCGTCAGATGCAGGTCTGATTTTGCAAGCGCGCGCAAGGTTTTTCCATCGCTGCGGTGCTTCGGGCTTTTCCGCTTCTTCCCAACTTCCTGCAAGGCCAATTTTTGCAGGTTGGCGTCAACAGGGCGAAAGCCCAGCTTGTAATAGAACCAAAACGCACCGCTGGCGATCGCCTCAGCGTTGCTTTCCCCAAACTGGTAAGAGTTCACAACGAATCGACCACAACCAAATAACGCTCGGAGAGTTCGAAGCACTTGAACGAACAGGAAAGCAGATTCGCAACCTCGGTACTCTGCAAAGATATTGATTCCGGTGTTGACTTGATCGAATAGTGGGCTTCCCCCTCCATACCCAATCGGCACACCATTGGAAAAAATGACATAGCCGTAATTGCCCTCCAGGCTCAATCGATGCGCCAGCTCAACGCCAATCACAACAACCTGCACGCCTTTGCCAACATCGGCCACATACACCTCTTCGCGATTCGCATAGCTGATAGCGTGGACTTCACGATGACGCGTGGCTAACGCAGCTATACAAGCATCAATGGTCTTTTCCGCGACTTTGGGAGATAAGCGTCTCAATGCTTGAAGAGGCTTAATGATGTCACTCGACTTCGCTCCGGATGCTTTCTCCACTCTATTACGATAGTAGACAGACCGCACTGGAGCGCGATTGAGCGTGGTTGATCCTAACGACCGTGACAGGTTCCATCGGAGGGGAACTTCCGCATGCTCATACAGATTTGGTCCAACAGAATGAAGAACTCTATCTTGCTCAACCTGCTCTACAAGCCAGGCGAGATCGGAATTCCAACGATCTCCTTTCGCTTGCCTGATCCAATCTTCTGTAGATATTTCACCATCGTCGAACGTCTGTTGTTCTGCGCGCACAATGAAATGAACGAGCAACTGGTCTAAGCTCTCTGGCAGTTCGTAGTCATCCCAATTGATGAATACCTGATTGGGAAATCGATGGGCAAGCCATTTTGCAACCGGATAAGAAAACTCAAAATGGACATCCGTTCCAACGATGCCTGTGTCAAAGAGGCCCTCTCGATCACGGTCTGCCAAACATTCGACACGGTCAATCAGCTTGTCGATCGCGACATTAACTTCGAAATCGATGTCAACATCATCAGGAAAAGCCCGGAGGAAGCAGAGGATGGAGTGCCATTGAACGAGACCTTTCGGGTGTTCGATCGGACAGTCAGCAACGGCCCGAACCAGTTCGATTTTTTCACGCGCTGCCTCTCGTCCGAACCGACCTTGTAATTCGAAAAGTCTCGCAATCGCGGTACTAATTTTGTTCACGTTATTTCTACGCGTTCTTTTGTTCACGTTTCCGGAATCGCCCTGCCACTCTCGCGCAACGAGACATCAGCATCTGCAACAATCGTAGCCTAATGCGACAAGGCCGGAAAGGATCGCGTGATGACCGCTTCGGTCGTAGGCTCGTGGAAGCACATGCGGACGTAGTTTTCGAGACAGAATCCGATCTGGCGAAAAACCGTGTCGGGCCGATCGCGCACATCTAAGAGAAAACTTCGCGATTCGCCTTGACTATATGCGTGGGTGGCGTATACTTTGCTATACGAGGTATAAATATGAAACTAAATCGAGAGCTCCTCAAGGGAACTACCGAAACCGTCGTATTGGCGGCGCTCGCCCGCCAGCCGTCGCACGGCTATCAACTTGTCCAGCAGCTCAAAGCCCAAAGCGAAGGAATCTTCGCGCTGGGCGAAGGCACACTCTACCCACTCCTCTATAAACTCGAAGCCAAAGGTCTCATACGCGGACGATGGGAGTCGGGAACAGGAGGGCGGCGAAAGCGTGTCTATTCGCTGACCCGCAAGGGCCATCGATGTTTGGCGGATCGCAGCGCCCAATGGGATCAAATGGTACGCGGCGTCGCCCTAATCCTTGGAGGTAAGAGCTATGCGTGATTCTCCCGCCGTCAACAGATGGATACGCAACGTCTTGTCAGGCAGCGGATTACCCATGGATCGGCGGACTGAGATTGCCGACGAGTGGCACGATCATTTGCACGAGTGTATTGCGTCTAAAAGCGCCACTGGTTCGACTCTCGAAGATGCAATTCGAGCCGCACTGGCCGAGTTTGGCGACCCAGCACAACTCCGTCGGCGATTGCGCCGTGAACAACGCGCTAGCGATTTTCGAGACGCCTTGGTGAAAACGCGCCCAATCGCCATATGGATGGTCGGGGGCGCCCTATGTGCGTCCGTCGGCGCAGCGGTGTTCCTCCCCGGCCCCACACCCACCGCCTATCGCTTGGCGGTCGGATGTGGCCTCTTTGTCGCAATCACCTTGTTAGCTATCGTGCCCGCTTTTGTAGCAAGTCTTCTGGAGCAGCGTGTAACACGCACTCTGCCCATAGAAGAATTCCATCTGGTCCGTAGCCTTGTTCGCTGGACGGTTGTCGTCGCAGTCTTCTTCGTGGGAATAATGTCATTCGGTCCTGCTGCTTGCAGCCTGATTGGATACTTCGCTCAGGATATCGCCTTTGTTTCCATCCAGCCTCGAATACCAGAGATCATACATGGCGCGCCGTGGCTAATCTGGCGCAACCTCGCTGTCGCAATGTGCGAGCTTCCCCTAAGCAGCTTCGTCATTCCGTCAATCACGACCCTCTGCGTAGCCATGGCAATCACTCTCTATGAACGATCGCGGTGCGTGCGCTCAACGGCGGAGGCGGTGACTTCATAACGTGGTCTTGGCGACAATCCAGTTGAAATGGTGGACGTACGTCTCAGGCTGAGTTGCGGATTTGAAGGCGGTCTACTTGGTTATGCGATTGTATCGATAGTACCTGATTTTTGAGAATGAGATGGGGATGCGTTGGCAATTTCAATCGCGGAATCGAGGAGTGACAGAACCGCTTCGCCCTGCTGCTTCTGTGCGTCATTAGACTTGGCCAACAAGGTCGTTTGGATTTCCTGTTTCACCAACGCTTGATTTAGCCCGACTGCCGAATTAATTGCACCCACACCCATTGGTGAAACCTCCAAGCTGTCTTCGATCCACAACTTTCGCGCGATCGTCTGCTACGACAATACAAACGACTCTACATAATCGGCTAAGTACGCTCGTTTCTGCGGTTTTTTGCGCCAATGAACTGGAATCAACGAGAGTCTCCATCAGTTGAGCCTGACATGCCACAACATGCAAGTATTTTCGGACCTGCGAATCGATCCAATTTCTTCTTTGACATTGACTCAGCGATATCGCATGGTCGCTTGGTGCAACATTTCTGACAATTTCAGATGCGCGATAATGAAACCGATACCCAAGCAGCACTTTAGGCCACCGCCGGTTCCGATGCGGTCGAGTCAGCTTATCGAACTCTGTCTGACGACGATCGCAGGAATTGCATGGCTATTATGGGAAGTTGGCAAGCTCTCGTCAGGCATGACGTTGGCGATCATTTCCCTAACAGGAATCGGCTTGGCTGTTGCGTGTTCGTGGAGTCTTTTTCACGACGAATAAAGAACCTGTCAATCGTCATTAGGCAAATGAAGATAAATTGCCTGGCGAATCAAGCTGATCGGTTCACTCTCAAAAGAGGATGCGACTCGTATGTCGCATATTGGTTTTCTAAATCGTGGTTTTGCCTAGTTTCGGAATCAAAGGCCTTTGTGAAGGAGAAGTACGAATGCGTTACAGACTTTTGGCCGTGGGCCTGATCGGTATCACGGCAACAATGCTCGGCTGTACTCAGACGGTTGGTGGCCCCGCCGGTCAAATGGATTACAACTCGGTAGCTGTGCGTTTTGTTATGCCTCCCGAGTACGTTCCTGCAACGAACAATTGGGACGACAGTGATGCCCAGTTGACATCCAGCCCTGCAAACACTCCGAACGGGATGGGCCAGGAGCAGGATTGGGTGCCGGGGTCAAGTCCACAGCACGTCGTTATGTGGGGCGGACATTTCGACGGTGCGGATGTCACCCACTCGCACACTTCACTCGAACCAGGCCCATACATGTTCCGCTACTTTGACGTTGACGGCGGTTCGGCTTACGAAGGATGGCTTAATGTCAACAATTGCGATGACACGCTTGACACGCTCAGAGCCTGGCACCAGGGCGTAAACGACCAGAAGGAATGGCTTGGTTACAACGCAAAAATCTCCGGCAAATTTGAGACCGGCGACGTTGAAGACTTTGAGCACTACCGCAAGCAACTGTCTACACTTGGTAAACTTGAACACCGCCTAAAGCACGCAATGAAAGCGGAAGCCCGTGCCAACGCCCACCAGCGCCGTCAGTTCAAACACCTGTTTGAGTTGGCAGACATTCTTCTGCTTCCCGGCGGCGGCAGTGGACTCTACCCGACAACGAGACCTACCTTCACCAAGACTGACCTCGTTTCGGCACGCAACGGTCAAGCGATTACCAAGATGGTTCTCGTCGCCGATTACGAAAAAACAGTCGAGAAGCTCGGTCGCGTCAACGAGTTGCGTAGCGACCTCATCAACTACCGTTCCGTTTTGAATGAAGAAGTAAAATATCTGAAACGGAACAAGCGTTTCCTGACCGTGACAGATCACCTGTACCACCACGGCACGAAGTTCATCGAAAATGAGCAGAGACTCCAGATGAGCTATGCGGAATTCAACAAGGTCAACTCGCAAATTGCGAAGTGCCGTCAGCAGAGCATCGGGCTTGCGTTCACGGCTGAGCTGATCGACCCCAATGGCAGCTTCCGCGCCTTGGAAGAAGTTGAACAGGAACTCAAGCGCGAAGCAGTCGTGCTCAAGTCGATGCAGGAGCACATCGACGCTCTCCACGCAAATGCAGAGCCTAACAGCAGCATGAGAGTTGGTTTCGAAGCAGACCGCCAGCAGATCGCCGCAGCCTTCAAGGACAATGACGATCAAATCGCAGGCATCGGCGAAGCACGCAGCACGCTACAGACCTTGACCAACGCTACGGATGTCATTTACCGTCACGGCCATGCGCGTGTTCTCACCGCTACGCTTGTCGGCGACAACATCCCAGCACGCATGGCGAACGCACTCGAAAGCGAGTCCATGATGACGGTTCGTCTGCACCATGTTGATTCCCCAGAGATGCCTGTGGGAACCAGCGTCACGGAATCCCTGAGAACCAAGACAATTCACACGTCCTGGGGCGACAACTAGGAAGTCAAGAGTGCGCTGGGCAAGAGCGCACATTTGCACATTTGATTAATGAAAAGAGGGTCGACCGGTCATGCACCGAGTCGGCCCTCTTTTTTGTTTCTCGATGGGAACCAATCAGCAGCGGGTACTCAGAGAGCAAAGGGGCACGGAAATCGAATTCCCTCGGCCTCTGTCACGCGCAGGAATCCCACATTCAGGCGGAAACCAACAATTGTCCATTACCGAGTCCGCGACGGTTGACCGCATTTGATGCACCCCTCCTTTGATTTCCGCAGATGAAACCAGCATTCCATACCTGAGAATCACACTTCAGAGCGATCGCGACACAATCAAGTGTAGCTACATATCTCAAGCTGACAGTAGCTCAAGGCCGATATTATGATCGTCTAGCAATGAACCGCTATGCGGTCATAGCGTGTCACCCATCAGCGTCCGTTTTCTAACAGAGGGACTGTTTGCACCCTACTTGCTCGAATGAGCGTGGTGCCCATCGTAAACTCCCGGCATGCGTTCTATGGAATCTGTTGACGCTGAAATCAAATCGGAAAGGACTGATACCATGTTAATGTGTTGGCGATCCTCAAGAATAATGAGTCTCGCAATTTTGGTGGGGATGATCGTTTCGGCAAATCCCTCTCTTGGAAATGATGGGGCGATCAATCTATCGCTGGGCTTGGCGGATTCGAATCTGAACATGCTCCAGGATTCGGGAGCCGATGCTTCGAGCGAGTCGAGCACCACGTCCTCAAAGCATCCGACGTGGGTTACGGACTTGGAGTCCAAGGCTTGGCCTGGGTTTCTCACCGGTCTTTCCGGTTATGACAGCTTTACCATGCCCGTCAGTAACCCGCTTTACTTCGAAGACCCGTTCATCACGACGGATCTCAGGTTCCTTTACATCTATCATAAAATCCCTGGGGGATCGGTTCTTCGAGGCGGACAGGTTCACGTCGCCGCGATGCAAATCAGAGTTGCACTAACCGAAAAACTTGCGTTGATCGCAACGAAAGACGGGTACAGCTGGGTCGATAGTCATATCACAAGCGCTGGCGATGGCTGGAATGATCTCGCAGTTGGTTTGAAATATGTACTTTATAGCAATCCTGCCGATCAAGAAATATTGACTGCGGGCTTGAGATGGGAGTGGGACAACGGGTCCTCAGACGCATGGCAAGGCGGTGATAGCCACGAAATCAATCCTTTCTTCAGTTATGGTAAGGGATGGGATCGATGGCATTTCCTTGGCATGCTGGGCGGACGAATCGCCACTGACCGAACCGATGCCAACTCGAGTGTTGTCTGG
This sequence comes from Phycisphaerae bacterium, assembly GCA_029260035.1. GTDB lineage: Bacteria > Planctomycetota > Phycisphaerae > UBA1845 > UBA1845 > OFTM303. The sequence continues at coordinate 38,680 of JAJDEA010000146.1, read as the reverse complement.
GGTTTGCATTTGGATTACGAGTTAACCGAAACGTTTAAGCCGTTGGTTGAAGTAAACGGTACTCATTGGGTTACGAATGCTGACCGTTTGCCTTTGGGGCAGGATTATCTCGACGTGGGAAGCTTGGGCGCCTCGAAAGCATCCGGGCGAGACTTCTTCTCCGCAGCCGTGGGTTTCCGTTGGCAAGCCATGGACAATGTGTCCGTTGGTTTCGCCTATGAATTCCCGCTGGAAAGCGCCTCTGAGAACGTTGAAGATTATCGATTCACTTTCAACACCGTCGTAAGTTTTTAAGAAGCCAATAATAACTGGCAAGGAACTTATCTTTGAGCCTGGATTATTCGGCTAGGCTTACACGATCATTCGGAGAAGACATATGAAACTTCGTGCATATAAAACGGCTGCACTATTGTGCAGCGGAGTTGTTTTCGGAATCCTCCCGGGCTGTGTTGAAACCTGGTTGCTCAACATCGCAACTCCGTTTTTGCTGGGACAGTAGAGTGCGTAAGAATAGGCACAATGGTACTAATTAAACGAAGCGCGCGGGCGCGTTCATGCCCTCTCGCCTTCTTTTGATTGCCCCCTAAATAGGTTGGAGAAAACCGTGAAGACACAAACACGATTCCTCGCCCTCATGGCGACCGGCGCAATGATATTTCAGTTTGGTGGATGTATCTCGAACACGCTGGCTGATGTATTTTTCCTGGTAGGGCCATTCCTGCTCTAATCGGGCGTGGCTCACAGACAACACATTTCTGCAATTGGAATGACGCTACCTTTGGCACTTCTTTGCAAGCGCCAAAGGTAGCGTTCTGCTATACGGGTCGTGCAATTGCTTTGTTGCCTATGTCTCTTCTGCAATAGGCGCTATCAAACTTGATTGTATCGACAGCCTCGTATGCTCGCCTCTGTGCTGATGCAACGTCGTCGCCAATACCAGTCACGCAGAGTACCCGCCCGCCATTGGTGACCGTAACATGTTCGATTTGTTTCGTTCCCGCCTGATAGACGAAGACATCTTCTTGGCCCTGCAAATCGCTCAGGCCTTCGATCGTTTTTCCTTTTTCGTAAACACCAGGATATCCACCAGCCGCCATAACAACACCAACTGCCGTTTTCGGCGTCCATCGCAAATCCAGATCGATAAGCTTGCCGTCCACGACCGCGCTTAACATTTCATAAAGGTCTGATTCCAAGCGAGGCAGGACAACCTGAGTTTCCGGGTCACCAAATCGACAATTGAACTCAAGCACTTTCGGGCCGCCGGGTGTCAGCATTAAGCCCGCATAGAGAACCCCCCGGTATGGCGCCCCTTCTCTGCGAAGTGCGTCAACGATCGGAACAAACACTTCGCGCTGAATCGTATCGAGCAATTCGGGCGTGGCGATAGGCGCAGGACTATAGGCCCCCATTCCACCGGTGTTCGGCCCTACGTCTCCGTCTCCAAATTGTTTATGGTCCTGCGCGGGTTCGAGAACGTAGATGGTTCGATCATCGACAAGTGCCAGCACGGATAGCTCTTGCCCCTTGACCAATTCCTCGACAACAACCGAGTCGCCCGCCTCGCCGAATTCTCGAGCCACCATAATCTTCTCAAGGGCGACCAGTGCATCAGCCGGGTCACTGCAAACAAAAACGCCTTTGCCAGCTGCCAACCCGGATGCCTTAATCACGACACCTGCTTCACGAGATGCGATGAAAGTGCGAGCTTCTTCAAAATGGTCGAAAGAACGCCCTTCTGGCGCCGGAATGTGCGCAGATTTCATCAACTGTTTTGCATAGGCCTTGTCGCCTTCGATACGAGCCGCAGCTTTCGAGGGGCCAAAAATTCTCAACCCCTCGGCTTCAAAATGGTCAACAATTCCGTCGCACAAGGGTGCTTCCGGCCCAACGACCGTCAAATCCACGTCGTGCTCGTGCGCGAGCCTGGCAAGCGATGCGAAGTCGGAAACTGGAAGGTCAAAGTTCTCGCCGATCTGTGCAGTACCGGCATTGCCCGGAACACAAAGAATCCTACCGACGTGTCTCGACTTATTCAGGTGCAGGGCTAGAGCATGTTCGCGCCCTCCACCCCCTATGACCATAACGTTCAATGTATTCTGTTCCCCTTCGGCAAGTTCATTTGAAATAAGAAAAACCACAAAGCGGCCATGAGCACATCCATGTTATACAACAAGGTACTTGAAGCCGCTCATTGTAATGTTGTTCCGCGAATTCGTCATCCCATTATCAGCCTCGGGATACTAACACCGTCAATCCAGTTTGCGGATTTCGAGCTCAACCCCTGGCCACCTCAATGCCTCGGCTTGGGACTACCAACTCGGACACAAACGTAAACCATCTCAATGCCAACGAACCACCGTTTCCACTGTTGATGCCCCATATTCTCTGCCAGTCGTTGGAGGCGCCTCAAGGTACATGTTCGATACGACCGAAGATAGCGCACCGACGACATCCGAAGGCTATTGCCAACCGCATTATGGTGGGATTTGATCCGCATCTCGCACTTTTCCCACGGTGCAACAGTTCGAGCTTCCGATCGGGTATTGACGACCAAGCTGAGGGCGGGTACCGTCTCGGCCATTGATGCGGGGTAGAGCAGTTGGCAGCTCGTCGGGCTCATAACCCGGAGGTCACAGGTTCGAGTCCTGTCCCCGCTAGTTCGCGTAACTTCAGCAGAGACAGCCACTTAGGCGTCTCTGCTGTTTTCGTTTTTGGGCCCCCAACGGCAAAATGTCGATGTTTTTGACATGCCCCCCATATTTCGTTCCATGGCTTGAGTGATAAACTCAATCCTGAGGAGTCGCTACCCCGTACTCTGCATCGCGGCTGCAATGCCGCTTATGCTCGCGAAGAGCACCGGCCGTAAGTTCGATTGCTCGGTCTTGTCAGAACGGGCGGAGCGCCTAAGCAACTCCACCTGCAACAGATTGAGTAAATCGGTCGGACCATTTCGCTGCTCGATGGATCGCTGGATAACAGGGTTGTTGTCGAGGATCTCTTTTTGACCCGTGATCCGCAGGATGGCCGTACGGGCGAGCTGAAACTCCGCCGAGACGCGCTCGAAATGTTTGGACGCGCCGTAGCCATTATCGCGGGAGAGCGCATCATATTGACGTGCGATGTCCAGCCGTGCACGAGCCATCTCCTGCTGTGCGTTATCAATTACCCCTCGGAAATATTCCCACCCCTTATACCAACGGCATAGGATTCCGATGTTCTCTTCAGACTCCGAGATGGCCTCGCTAAGCGCGCTGCCGATTCCGTACCAACCTGGAACATTGATGCGCATCTGAGTCCAAGAGAAAACCCATGGAATGGCTCGGAGGTTCTCAAAATGCACGGAGCCGCTTGATCTGGCCACGGGGCGTGAGGCAATCGGCAAAGCACTGATATGCTCTATTGGTGACACTTGGGTAAACCAAGCCCAGAAAGAAGGATCGTCTATCAGTTGCCGATACACCGCCATCGCCCGACCACTCAACCGTACCATGAGTTGATCGTCCGTCTTGGAACGAAACTCGGGTTCTGACGAGGCCTCGGATTCTGCGAGAATGGTGGCGCTGACCAACTGTTCGAGATGTCGGTGGGCGATATCCGGGATCGCGTAGCGAAACGAAATGACCTCACCCTGTTCGGTCATTCGAAGCCCTCCACTCCGGCTGTCGCGGGGTGTCGCCTGGATAGCACGATTGGATCGTCCGCCGCCCCGCCCCACCGTTCCACCTCTTCCATGGAAGAAGCGAAATCCCACGTCCTTGTTTCGACAGACTTCGGCGAGACGTGACATGGCGGCCTGAAGAACCCAGCTCGACATAAGAAAGCCGCCGTCTTTATTACTGTCTGAATAACCCAGCATGATCTCTTGAAATTGCCCGCGGGATTCTACATGTTTTCGGTAGACAGGATTGGCCAACATGCCATTCAGCAGGTCGGGTGCATGGTCAAGATCGTCGATCGTTTCGAACAACGGCACGATATCCAAAACGGCACAATCCATCAGACGCATAAGCCACAGCACTTCCAGGACGTCACTGACGCTGTTGGTCATGCTGATGATGTAGCTGCCGAACGCATGCCGATCGTGCTTGTACGTCTGGTCGATGATGCTAAAAACTCTGAAAAGTTCGCGTGTCGTGTCGCTGACATCTTCGATGCCGGGGCGGTCCAGGGGCGAGCCTTCTATCGACCGGCATAGTACGTCAACCCTTTCGGCTTCCCCAAGCGATCGGTAGTCCTGACAAACGCCGGCATTTGCCATTAGTTCTGCGACAACGTGCTCATGTACATCACTATGTTGGCGAATGTCGAGTGCGGCCAGGTGAAAACCGAATGCCTTGGCTTGAATCAGCAGATCCGCCAAGCCGCTGGAGTCAACGATCTCGGCGAGTTTCATTTGGCGCAGGCTATCGGCTAACAATTCAAGGTCCGCCACAAACGCCTCGGCGGTGTAGACCGCGTGGTCGTCGGCAACGGCGGTCAACCGGCTTCGCATCTCAGCTATTTTAAGGCGAAACGGTTCATGCCGAAGCCGCGCCGCATACTCGTCACGAACAAGATCGGTTAGTTGATCAGGTTGTACCCTCGCAGTCAGTTCTTTGGGAATAGAAAGTCGCCGCTCAGACAGACTGAGCAAACGCATCAATTCGTCTAGCTTCCCATGGTAGAGGTTGATGGCCGCCTGACGATGAAGACGCAAGCTCTCCAACGTCATCTCGGAGGTCACAAGTGGATTACCATCTCGGTCGCCACCGATCCAGGTTCGGTATTGCACGATAGTAGGCAATTCCGGACGGACGTTGAAGTTTTGCTCGATGGCATCGGCAACATCTCGAGAAATTCGAGGAACAACATGCCAAATTGAATCCGCCAAGAAATACAGCGAAGCGACGATCTCCTCCAGAACGCTCAGGCGTTCGATGCGCACTTCATCTGAGCCGTACAACAAAAGCGCAGATTGGCGGATCGTGTTTTCGATGTGTGTCTTGGTGGCCACATCATTTGATGTCTCTCCCAGTTCGAGCAGGCACTCGGCGATCTTGCGTTGCCTCCGCAGGAGCGTGCGACGACGAGATTCGGTTGGATGGGCCGTCAAGGTCGGCTGAATATCAATACGATGAATGATGCCCATGACATCACTTAATGACATGCCACGCGACTTGAGCTTGGAAACCGCGTCCGCAATAGATTCTTTGCGGGGTGCGTACACGGTAGCTTCACGCTGCCGGCGGCGATTGATTCGTATGATCGCAACCTTTTCCGCTTGATTACGCAGATGGAAACGCAAAGTCAGTGACTTGATAAGCTCACGTATGTCCTCAAGCGTGAGTTTGCCAATCCGTTCACGTGCGGCATGGTACCCGTTGGTTTCACCCTCCAGGCAAAGCTGCAACAATTGGTCACACGCCTGCGTATGCCCCATCGGACCTAGACGATCAAGCACGTCGCTTTGGATCGTTGTCAAGAGCTGAATGTCAGCATCAAGCTGTTTCGTGTTTGCCATGTCGCCCTTCGGTTAGCCGACCTGAAGCGTCTTGAAATTACAAAAAGCCCGCCTCATCGTCACCGCTCTCTGTATATGCATACGATCCGAACCCCAGGTTAGGCAGTTTACGTTTTGCGTCGTAAGCCGCAGCCGCACAATTTCGGAGTAACGTTGCTCGGATCGAAACCAAATCTGAACTCTTTTCCAAAGCCATGAATCGTCTCGTTGTCGAATCAAACACCGAACGAGTCGATTATCTTCGCAATCGCGCCAGCTGCAAGGAAATCGGCGTTTGCACAGAATCAATTGCGGGGCCTATTTGAGCCCTAGGCAATAGAATTCACGGGAGATCACTTCGAGAATTCGCGGAAACGAGTGCGAGGTGTCGTCAGGAATATTGTGGCTTTTCGCCTTACTCGTGGCGCAGCGCGTCGATGGGGTGGAGGATCGCCGCTTTGAATGCCGGGATGATGCCAAAGATTACGCCGACGCCCGCAGAAAAGCCCAGTGCGACCGCAACGACCCAAACAGGAACCGTCACCTCGACCATCGATGGGTGCAGCGAGGCGACGTAGCAGATACTGTACCCAAGTACAGTTCCGACAATTCCGCCAAGAGTTGACAAGACTACCGCTTCAGTGAGGAACTGCGCAAGAATGTCTCGCCGTCTTCCTCCGATGCTCTTGCGCAGGCCAATCTCTCTGGTTCGTTCGGTAACTGAAACGAGCATAATATTCATAATTCCAACGCCGCCCACAATGAGCGATATCCCAACGATACCTGTGAGCACGCTGGTAGCGACCATTTGAACCTGCTCGAAGTCGCGCAATAACTCATCTTGGCGGAGAATACGGAAGTCATTGGGCTGACCAGGTTGGATATTGTGCCTTGCCCGTAACACTTGTGTCAATTGCAGCGTAGCCTCCTCTACATCTTCTTCGCTCGTAACTTCGAGCACGAAGGGAAGAAACCGCGATAAGAAGGGAAACATTTTGATCCCTGTGCTGTGGGGGATCAGGACCAGTCGATCCTGACTATCGCCAAAAACTGCGCCTTTCTTTTCGAGTAATCCAAGAACCTTGAATCGGTGTTCGTCGAGATAGACGTAGTCTCCGACAATGCTCTCATCGGCACCCAATTCTTTGAGCACCTCGCGGCCGAGGGCGCAAACATAGGCACCATTATCAACATCGATTGGACCATAAAAGCGCCCTTCGTCGACATAGAAATTCCGAATGGTTTGAAACTGCTCAGTGGCGCCTTGAAGCTCGACACGCTCGACTTTTTCGTGGCCATATTCGACGGTAACGTTGGAAAACATCATCGGGGAGATGCGGCGAACCTTGTCGCATTGTGACCCAACCGCCTTGATGTCTTCGATATCCATAACAACGCGGCCGAGCATTCGCCCTTGCATACCGCCTGGGGATGATGGCAAAACGAATACCATGTTGGTTCCGAATCCTCGGAGCATGTCGGTAACATAAGATCCGAATCCTTGCACGAAGGATACGACTGTAATCGTTGAGGTGACGGCAATGATGATCCCGAGTGTCGTGAGGATGGATCGGGACTTGTTTGCGCAAACCTGAATGATTGCGGCTGCGATGTTTTTCCAGTGGCGTTCCGCGGATCCGCCGAACCAATTGACCGCCCGCCACGGCAAACCAACGATTCGCCGCATCAGATTCCGCGCTTGCATCCCGCTTCCAGCGGTCGAGGCGTTTTGAATGGATGTTGCGGTTGCCATGACTTTCCTATTCGTGCCGCAGCGCCTCTATCGGGTGTAGGATCGAGGCCTTGAACGCAGGAATAATCCCAAAGACAACGCCTGCTCCTGCGGATGAGACTAATGCGGCCGCAACTGCCCACAAGGGAACCTCGATCTCAATCATTTGTGGATGAAGCGAGGCAATAAACGTCATAGAGTAGCCCAATGCAACACCGATCGTGCCGCCAATGATGCAAAGCACTACAGCTTCAGTGAGAAACTGGAGCATAATATCGCGGCGACGTCCACCGATGCTTTTTCGCAGTCCGATTTCGCGTGTTCGTTCCGTAACAGAAACCAGCATGACGTTCATGATTCCGATTCCGCCAACGATGAGAGAAATGCTGACGATGCCTGCAAGTATGCCGGAGGCTATATTGCGTACACTCTCGAATCGCTTGACGGCCTGATCCTGCCTGTCGATACGGAAATCATCCCGCTGGCCTGGCTGTAGACCGTGTCTGGTGCGAAGGACGCGCGTGATCTCGCCCGCGGCCTGGTGGGTTGCCTCAGGTGAACTGGCTTCGGCAAGAAAAGGAATTGACTCACGCAGGTTCGGGTACGCTTTGATCGCCGCTGTGTATGGGATCATCACGGTTAGGTCCTGATCCTCACCCATGTTGCCCCCTTTTTTTTCAAGGAGACCGATCACAAGAAAACGGTTACCGTCGAGGTAGACGTGTTCACCAACGATGGATTCGTCCGCGCCCAATCGTTTTGTTACCGATCGCCCTAGTACCATAACCTGGGCGGCTGCATCGACGTCGACAGGGCCGAAGAAACGCCCGACGTCGGCATGGAAATTTCGAATGGTCTGGTAGTGCTCGGTGACGCCGCGAACGGGAACATCTTCCGCTATTTCGTTCCCTAAGCTGATCTCGCCGTTGTGGGTAAAGACAAACGGGGTGATGCGACGGATGGAAGGACATTCGGTTCGTACGGCTTCAATGTCGGTGATGTCGAGACGAACACGCTTCATACCGCCTCGCTGCGATGAAGACCACTGATAAGGCCTGACCACCATGAATTGGGTTCCATAGCCCTGCACCATGTCAGTCATAAGTTTGCCGAAGCCGCCGACAAATGCGACTACAGTGATCGTTGAACTGACAGCGATGATAATTCCAAGCGTGGTAAGGATGGACCTCCCTTTGTTCGCCCAAATCTGGACGAAGGCGGTAGCTACGTTTAGGGCTGTTTGCGAGATCATGCCGATGGCAAAGCGAATTGGTGCTGTCACCATTTTGCCGGGATTGAGCTTCATTGCGCCGTAACCGTTGCGTATTGCGTTGCGGGCTTGGGCCGTGAAACGATGTTGTCGGTGGCGATCCGGCCGTCGTGAAGACGGATCACACGGCGACATCGTGCAGCGATTTCCTCCTCATGCGTAACGATGATGATGGTCTGCCCCTCACTGTGGAGTGAGTCGAAGATAGCCATGATCTCTTCGCCTGTCTTACTGTCCAGATTGCCAGTGGGTTCGTCTGCGAGAATGATGTCGGGAGTTTGTGCCAGTGCTCTGGCAATCGCAACGCGCTGCTTCTGGCCGCCAGAAAGCTGATTGGGTCGGTGCGTTGCGCGGTCCTCAAGACCAACACGTTGAAGTGCGGTCATAGCTCGCTGCTTTTTTCGTGAGACCTGGGCGTACATCAAGGGAAGCTCGACATTTTTTAGAGCGGTAGTGCGGGGCAGTAGCTCGAACGTTTGGAAAACGAATCCGATCTGCCTGCCACGAATGCGTGCAAGGCGGGACTGTGAAAGTGTCGAAACGTCCCGACCTCTGAGCATGTATTTACCAGCAGTGGGAACATCAAGGCACCCGAGAATGTTCATCATCGTGCTTTTCCCCGATCCGCTAGGTCCCATGATGGCGACATACTCATTTTCGCGGATCGAAACCGATACACCTCGAAGCGCGTGTACGAGTTCCGTGCCAACGCGATAAATCTTCTCAAGATCCACCAGCTCGATGAGCGCGTCGCCAGGCTTGGTACTTGATGCGATCATGGTATCCGATCCGCCGAGGCCGTTTGTTCTTCTTCGCCTCTTTTGTCGTTATTCTCGTCCTTGGTTTTGTCCGCGAGTTTCTCGTCCGCGGCCTCAGTCTCAGCTTCCTTGGTTTTCTTTTTTGCGTCTTCGCTGAGGGCAACCTTCTTGCCAGTCTTAAGTTGGTCGAGACTTCGGTAAGGTCCAATGATAACCGCGTCGCCCAGTTCGATCCCATCGCGGAGTTCAACGTGGCGTGTGTCGGCAATTCCTGTGTCGACTAGCCGCACCTCAGCCTTTTCATCTTTCATGATGTATACGACCTTGATGTATTGCGCCTGCCTAGCTCGATCGGATAGATCAAGGTTTGCCTGTTTCTTGTCAAAGCTTACGACAATCTTGTCGGGAAGTTCCTTTCTCATGCGGTGTACGACCGCCTCAACAGGAATGGTAATCGCGTCGGTCTCCTTCGCGACCTCGATTTCAACGTTGGCACTCATTCCAGGCTTGATCCGCTCGTCGTCTGAAAGGACCTCAAGCAGCGTTTCAAAAGTGACAACATCTCGTCCGACCGGTTTTGTACCCTTTGACGCTACGCGCAAGACGCGCGCGGCGACAGGAGTGTTTTGATCTGCTTGCAAGTAAACACGGGCGACCTGCCCCTTCTTGACGGATGGGACATCGATTTCGTCAACCCGGGTGCGCACCTGCATGCGAGACAGATCACTGATGGTCATGATGACCGTTCCGGGGTTGTTCATCGTTCCGGTGACGACCACTTCGCCCTGCTTGGCGGAAAGCTTCGCAATGACACCCGATATAGGCGCCCGAATGATAGTCTTGAGCAGGTCTTCGTTGAGGCGTTTGAGAATGGCACCAGCTTGGACAAGCTCAAACTTGCGCTGTTCAAGAATGGCGCGGGCCTTGTTACGCTGCGTGCGATAGTCGCGCATTTCCAAATCGGATGTTGCGGCCCTTTCGGAGAGTACTTTCTGTCTGTCGAGATCGCGACTCGCTTTTTCTGCGTCGGCTTCTGCTTGAACAATCGCAGCTTTGAGTTGGCCAATTCGTGCTTCGCCGGATTCAACTTCTGCTCGGAGGCGGGAATCGTCGAGACGGCAAAGCAGGGCGCCCTTCTTGACGTGGTCACCTTCTTCGACGGGCATTTCGACGATCTTCGAAACAACCTCGCTGCTGACATCGACTTCGAGGACCGCCTCAACACCGCCGGGCGCCTGCACAAGTCGCGTAATCTCGCCGCGCTCAGGTTGCGTAACGTTGACCGTTAATGCAACTTCTTCCGCTACATTAAGGATCGGTTTGTCGGTTGTCGCCTTTTTCAAAGTACCAAGCGCGAAGATGCCACCGCTGATAAGACCAAGAACTAACAATGTCCAAACTGCTTTCATCGATTTTCTCCCTGCGCCGGCGGCGACGACTCACCGCTTGCAACGAGCCGCCCATTTACGCATTAGCGCCGGCGAACTGCATTGCTGCGCGAACTCCAAACGAAATAAGGTAGAGGGCGACACACACGCCGATCGCCATTTTTCTGCTAAGCTGATGGGTACCGGTCAATCCCATGGCTACCAATACCCAAAACCAAATATGAAACGGATCAAGAGCCGCGAGTACAGTTGGCTTTCCGTTGACACCTAATGCGCCAAGCGTCGTATCCACTTCCGTAGTCCTGTAGTAGAACATCATTCCAAGCCGTAACGCGTAGCCCGCAAGCTCTATAAACCCTGCAAATACACAGATTGACATCAACGTGTGATATTCCGGCTTTCGGCCGGTCAGTGCCACGGCAGCGTACAGAACAGCGGCGATGAGCAGGAATGAGGCAATGAATCGCAACGGCGTAGCGATGACGACTCCGAGTCGAGTGATCATTCGCGTAAACTCCGCTTGCTTGTGGACCGCCTCCATCCGATCGCGCAGTTCGGAACGATCGAGCAGGTCGCCTTGCGTCTTCTCGAGGTTTGCGAGCTGCGATTCTGTCTGTAAGGCGACGTTTCGGTCAATCAATCCGGTTTGAATCTGGGCATATCCTATGAGTATGACGAGCAGAATCAGAGTTGCGAGTGTCCAGCCGTACGCACCAGTATCCTCAACGCGAGCAAACACGCTTCGCGGCGAGGTGTACATCAGGAGCGCGTGGCGTACGCCGAGTGGTGTGACTGGGTTGGTTCGGTTCATTGCCGTCACTGACGCTTCCGCGAGACGCTTTCATCTGCCTTCTGGATATGTACAGACGCACGACTTTCGCCGTACGAATCAACAGTATAAGCTTCTTCGCCTGTTTCGTTCGTCTATTTGTGTCAACATGAGTATTAATTACATTTGCCGACAATTCCTCCGCAGATCTGTGGGTAGCCAACCTGCATACCGGCCTCAATTGGACTTGCCTCCGTTGTCTGCGCACATTTGGTAGCCAACTGGCACAAGCGGGGCTTTCGCTGTATAAAATAAGTCAACTGATGGGCAATTGTACTGCGATCTGCAGCCGACACTACGCTGCCCCATCCCCTGAATCACTTTGTCGATCCCTCGACTTTGCGCGTCACGACAAACAGGCTATCATAGATGATGGTCCCGGTAGGGCGGCGATATAGTTATTCCGGCTCGTTGATCCTGCGAGCCAGTTGAAAGGTGTATTCATTGTGCTTGCCGTGTCTGCAGGTTACTCACCATGACTCGCCATGGCGAAGATGCAAACGTACCACCCGCCGGGGCCTCTATTCCCTCAACTGTGCAGTACAATCCCGCACTGCTGTACAATTGCGAATCCTTCGCCACCCGCATTGGTGTTTCGGTCAACCAATTTCGCTGGTTTGCATTTGCAGCCAACGACGCCCAAAAATACACAGCTTTCACAATTCCAAAATCCGATGGGACGGAGCGTTCAATTTTTGCACCGAAATCCCACTTGCGCCGCATTCTTCGGAACATACATGAAGAACTACAACCCCGTTTCAAACCCGCTTCATGGGTACACGGGTTTGTCAAGACTCGTTCGATATTGACTAACGCCTCACTCCACATTCGTCCCCGCTGGCTACTCCGACTTGACATTCATGATTTCTTTCCATCAATCAACTTTGGACGCGTTCGTGGCATACTTCTAGCCAACCCTTTCGGCTACTCAAACGAAGTCGCCACAGCGATTGCACGCATGACATGCCACGACAATGTCCTTGCCACTGGCTCACCACTAGCGCCGATGATCGCAAATGTTTGCGCTCGCGGCATGGATTACGCAATCCTTGACCTTTGCCGAACCCATCATTGCCGATATTCTAGGTACGCAGATGATATTGCGATCTCCTGCAAACGAGCAACCTTTCCGCGCGAAATTGCCTCTTCCGCAGCCCATAACAAACTATGTAATCTATCTGAACGGCTATCTAATATATTTGAAAACTCAGGTTTTGCTCCCAATCCCAGGAAATGCAGACTACTTGGTCGCGCGCAGCGGCAGATGGTTACGGGGATCATTGTTAACAAGAAAAAAAACGTACCGCGACATCGAATTCGACAGTTGCGGGCAATGCTACACGCCATCAAGAAGTTTGGCCTCTCTGACGCCGCGAATGAATACTTCACAAAATACGTTTCGCGCCACCGCTACACCGAACCCGATCCGCGATATTTTTCCAGAGTAGTTATCGGGAAATGGAACCATATTCGTGCCGTACGGGGCCGCCACGATCCACTAGTTGTAGCCTTTCAGTATCAACTTCACGAAATCTTTCATGACGTCGTCCCGCCACCGCGCCCGCCCGAAGTAGTGACGAACGCAGGTTCTCTTACAATTTTCACCGAAGGTGATTCTGATTGGCTTCACATTTCAGCCGCACTACATGCCGTTCAGGCCTCCGGAGCCGACATGCCGCTCCACTTGATCAACGGCAACTCACCTACTGCGCCCAAGGGTGATGGTTACCGCCTGAAAATGCTCAAGACCCTGCGCTTCGTTTGGAACTCAGAGCCGAAGCTCTTCATTTTCGACCGCGATAACGACAGCATCGTACAAGAGGTGGACCTTCCAACCGGTCCCAAGTACTGGGGTAACAATATTTGGTCACTTTGCTTACCGGTACCATCTCATCGCCCCGACCCCAACATTGAAATCGAACTTCTCTTCAACGACAATGATCTAATTCGGAAAACAAGTGATGGACGCAGGTTATTCCTCAGTAACGAATTTGATAACGAAACTGGACGCTGTCACACTAACGACGCCCTAAGTTGCGATAATCCGCGTGCCAAGCAAGATCGATTGAAGATCATCGACACCGAGGTGCTGCACCGAAAATCTGATGGCACGGCGCACAATGTCGCGCTCTCAAAGTCTGCATTCGCTAAACTTGTTCATAGTCGAGAGGTACCTTTTGATTCAATTGATTTTTCTGGGTTCCACCCACTACTGGAACAACTAGCGGACTTGGTTGGAAATACGAACTACCCCGGCGGACTTGCGAATTCTCCGCGGCAGCATACGAGGTAGAACAAACCAATCATGCGGCGTCAGATACACCGCGAATCTTCATAGGCCTCGATAACCTTCCAAGGTAGTCGCCCGTTTGGCTTCCTATTCGCCGTCTAGGGAAGTGTTTTTCAAGAGTGTTTGCGGCCAGGCGAAATCCGAGAAGATGCCGCCAGTGTGGATGAAGATCACGGGTCGATCGCGGCCTAGGCGCCCATCTTGAACGCCATCCAATACCGCGCAGAACGCCTTGCCTGTGTACACGGGATCAAGAATGATTCCTTCGGTTCGAGCCAACAGACGGATGGCTCGGATCGCTGCGGCATTTGGAATGGCGTAGCCATCACCGACGTAACCTTCGAGGAATTGCATGCGTAAGTCCGGAGGTTCAATTGGCAGTTCGAATTCATCCACCGTTTGGCTGCAAAGCTGAGTAATTTCGCGCTTGTGATGGTCTATATCGTCGCTGACAGGGACACCCCAAAGTCGCACGTCCACTGACCGGTTGAGGTGCGTACCAAGGAGGGTGCCTGCATATGTTCCTCCCGAAGATACCGGGACAATCACATCGCATTCCGTTATTCCCAAGTCCTTGAGTTGATTGATAAGCTCGGTCACAGCACGGATATAGCCCCAGCAGCCGAGCGGTTCGGATGCGCCCATCGGAACCCACCGCGGCTTTCGGCCTGCGTCCTTTAGCTCCGCAAGAACGGCCTGAACGATTTCCTCGCGGTTGGCGTTAAAGTGATCGCTCGAATAGAACCATGTCTGCGCGCCGAACAGGACGTCAAGAAGATGGTTGCCCAGTATCTCTTTCGACGGTTCGGGTCGAATTAACAGCGCCGATTTCAAACCCAACCTGGCACACACTGCCGCCGTCGCCCTGCAGTGATTGGATTGGCATGTGCCTTCGGTCACCAGCGTGTCGCACCCGCGCGACAATGCGTCGGCGACTATGTACTCCAGCTTGCGGATCTTGTTGCCTGAAAACTCCAGGCCGGTCAGATCGTCTCGTTTCATCCAGATTTGCGCATCACCAAGACTGAGTCCCAGTCGCTCCAGGCGGATTAAGGGCGTCGGAAGGGTCGCCAGGATTTGACGCTCGGGTTCTTGCATTGAAATCGCCTTAGTCTTGTAATTACATTACAGCGTACTCCGAACTCAGGTTATGCAAAAAGGTATGCGTGCACAAACCATAACAGGCCTTGTGTTTACCAAATCCGTTGCTAATCGTATGCTAGGCTCCTTAACTAAGTCCCGATGGAGATGAGCCAGATGAAATATGTGATCGTCCTGCCCGACGGAGCGTCCGACGACCAGCTACCAGAGCTGGAAGGCCGAACTCCTCTGGAAGCGGCGCGAATCCCAAACATGGACTGGGTTTCACAAAACGGCAGAATCGGTCGGGCCGTGACAGTCCCGGAGGGATTTATTCCCGCCACAGATGTTGCGACGTTATCGTTGTTCGGCTACGACCCGGGTGTCTATTACACTGGCCGCGCGCCTCTGGAAGCCGCTGCGCAAGGCATAAGCGCTGGCAAGAAAGGTGTCATTTTCCGCTGTAACTTCGTCACCATTGCCGATGGTCGAATGGCTGACTTCACCGCAGGGCACATACCGCAAAAAGAGACCGATCAGTTGATCGGCGAGCTCAATGAACTCTTTGCCGACGAACAACTTGTCTTCCATACCGGTGTGTCCTATCGCAACCTTATGATTGCGGATGACTTCGGAGATACAAATCTGTGTTGCGCTCCCCCGCATGACATCCACAATCAGCCGGTCGACAGCCACCGCCCTGAAGGTCCCGGAGCAGAGAGTCTCATGGGCATCATGCGCCGAGCTGCTGAGATGTTGGCCGATCACGAGATCAATCGTATACGCCATGAAGAGGGTCGCAGTCCCGTTAATGGTATCTGGCTCTGGGGGCAGGGACGACCGATTGAGATGCCATCTCTTCGACAGCGTTTCAATTGCAGTTGCGCAGTGATCACCGCCGTAGATATCATTCGCGGCATTGCGACTTGCATGGGTGCAGATGTCATCGAAGTTCCCGGCGCGACCGGCTATATCGACACGGACTATGAAGCAAAGGGTGTTGCGGCCACGCGAGCCCTGGAAAAATATGACATAGTTGTTGCACACATCGAAGCAGCGGATGAAGCTGCCCACCTTGGCAGCGCGGAAGAGAAGATTCTGGCCCTGGAACGTATTGATCAGCACGTTGTCGGCCCGCTGCTCAATGCCGTACGAGGACACGACCAGTGGCGCATTTTGGTGGCCCCCGATCACGCGACGTCGGTTCTTACACGTGCTCATTCGGCCGTGCCTCCGCCTTGGTGCATAGCTGGCTCCGACGTTGGGCCGGGCGCGGACCGGGCCTTTTGTGAAAAAGAAGCCGAAGCCGGGGGGGAGTTGATCGATCCCGGCAACACGCTAATTGAAGAGTTCATGCAGTCATCTTAACGGTGCCCAACATGCCGATTAACTACTACAGCACAAACCGCAGTGTGCCAGAAGTCACCTTAGATGCAGCGTTGCTCGAAGGGCAAGCGAGGGACCGCGGTCTCTACCTTCCCGACCAGTTTCCGCAAATCACGTCGGAGGAGTTGGCCTCTTGGACGGAATCAAGCTATGCGGATATCGCTTTCAACGTGCTGAGTCGATTTACGGAAGGTGTTTTTTCCGAAGACCACATGAAGCGAATGTGCGCGGAAGTGTACGACTTTGACGTCCCGATCGAGAATGTAGACGGCAACAAGCACATTATGCGACTCGATCGCGGGCCGACGGCCTCGTTCAAAGATTTCGCTGCGCGGATGATGGCCCGGTGGATGGGATCGCTTTCGGACGGCGTGGATGGACAACTGGTCATACTGACGGCCACGTCGGGTGATACGGGAAGTGCGGTTGCTCATGCCTATCAAGGCGTAGACGGAATCAAGATCGTTGTACTGTTCCCGATAGAGGAAGTTTCGGCACGGCAGCGCAAACAGATGACCACGATTGGTGCCAACGTCGCTACCATTGGAATCGATGGCAAGTTCGACGATTGCCAAGCCATGGTCAAGCGCGCGTTCTCCGATCCGGATCTGGCGGCCATCAACCTTACTTCGGCCAACTCCATCAACATCGGCCGGTTGCTGCCACAGAGTGTGTACTACTGCTATGCATACGTTCAGCTAGCGCGTCCGGCTATGCGCGAGTCAATCAGCTTCTCAATTCCGTCGGGCAATTTCGGAGACATGATGGGCGCGGTCATCGCCCGCGAAATGGGGGTGCCCATACGACGGATCATTGTTGCAACAAACGCCAATGACGAAGTACCAGAATTGCTGCGAACCGGCAGTTACCGGAAGATTGCCCCGTCAAAGCCTTGCATTTCCAACGCGATGAATGTGGGCCACCCATCCAACTTGGCGAGATTGGTGGATTTGTACGGTGGATGGCTCGACGAGAACGGAACGCTACAAAAAGCTCCGGATATCGATCGCATGCGCAGGGATATTTACGCAGTGAGCATTTCGGATGATCAGACGCGCGCGACGATCAAGAACGTGTACGATCGGTTTGGAATACTACTGGAGCCACACGGTGCGGTTGGCTGGGCCGGCATGGAGCAGTACTTTCGCGATCATGCGGACGCACGCGAAGACCTGACTGTCTGCATCGAGACAGCTCATCCCGCCAAGTTCCCTGACGAAATCAAAGCCGTTGTCGGTGTTGATCCCGTTCCGCCGCCGAGCCTTGCCAACCTAGACGCATCCCGCGAAGAATACGGCCAAATGTCCTGCGATTATGCCGCGTTACGCGATTGGCTGCTCTCGCGCTACGCGTAACGAAGCAACCCGTGAAGTACTCGGTTTCCGACCACTCCAGTATTAGACTTCTTTCAATGCCCGCTCCAGATCCGCAATGATATCATCGGGGTCTTCTATTCCCACGGAAAGGCGGACAAGTCCGTCGGTAAGCCCCCTGGCGTCTCGTTCCTCTTTGGGCACTTCAACATGCGTCATGGTGGCCGGATGCGTAATCATAGTCTCGACGGCACCGAGGCTCTCCGCCAAGCCGCAAAGCTTGACGCTGTTCATCACGGTTCGACCTGCGGCTATTCCTCCCACCAATTCAAAGGAGATCATACCGCTAAACCCGTCCATCTGTTTCTTGGCTATGTCGTATTGCGGATGGGACGGCAAACCCGGATAGGTAACTTTTTCTACCTTCGGGTGCGCTTCCAGAAACTCAGCTACCGCCTGCGCGTTCGACGCATGCCTCTTCATACGCAGATGAAGCGTTTTCAGCCCGAGCATGGTGAGCCAGCAATCGAACGGACTGGGTACAGCGCCGATCGTTTTTTGGATAAACCTCATCTCATCGAAGATATCCTTTCGATTGGTGATGACGACCCCGCCTATCAACTGATTGTGCCCACTCAGGTACTTTGTCGTGCTATGCAAAACAATATCCGCGCCTAACTCGAGCGGGCGAAGGAAGACCGGCGTGGCAAACGTGGAGTCCACGCCAAAGATTAAATCGTGCGACTTGGCCAGGCTCGACATGGCCGCCACATCAGTCACTTTCAGCAACGGATTAGTCGGCGTCTCGACCCATAGCATCTTCGTTTCCGGACGAATCGCCTCCTTCACTTTCTCGGGGCTGGATGTATCAACATAAGTGAAGTGCAGACCATATCTTGTCAGTACTTTGTTGAAATGGCGCGACACGCCGCCGTAAACGTCGTCCGAGCAGACGACGTGATCGCCCGCTTTCAGTAGCTTCAAACAGCTATCAACGGAGGCCATGCCACTTGCAAAGCTAACACCATATTTTCCTCCCTCGATACTCGCCAACTGCCGCTCCAACGTCAGCCGGGTGGGATTAGTAGAGCGGGTGTAATCGAACCCCTTATCCTTGCCCACTTCCTCCAGAACGTAAGTGGCCGTCTGGTAGATCGGGGGAATAATTGCACCCGTGGTCGGGTCAGGCGTGATGCCAGCCCGAACGACTTTCGTATCAAACTTCACGTTTCACTCCTTTTTCTGTTTCGATTCTGCATCCGACGATCATCGGTTTAAGAGACAAGCCGTACCTCAACATGCCAATCCGCTTCATCTTCATTATGCCCGCCAGGAAGTCGCCTCGCACTATTAATTATCTGAGCGCCCCCAAACGACTCGGCGCTTTTCTGTCGTCTTGAAGAAAGTGGCACCGACGAGTCAAAAAACACTCGTCCGCCCTTCGAGTCTGATTGCTAGTCAGTGCACGGTTTGTCTTCAACCCTGACTCCGTCCACCACACAAACGTAGCAGACGGCTCCAACTCAGGCAACAGTGACCTGCCCCCAACTTTGCCTGTGTTTATGTTAGTCTTTCCTCATCAGTGTTACCAGCTGGCGGACGTAGCGTAGCGAGTGAAACAAGCGGAGCGGAGCCTGCCAGATCGCGCGATCCGACTATTCACTTCGTAGTTTTTCTTCAACGCTTTGGACCTTGCTGAGCATCGATTGTTTTCGGTCGGTGCGTGTGCCGATTCGCATCGACGACGAGATCCGAATGACATCCATATCATGGAGCACTTCATGGCACTTCTTTACGACAGCCATCACGTCGTCCCATTCGCCTTCAATGTTCGTTCCGTGCGGATGAAGGTTGGAGTGTAAGCCTGAATCTCTAATCACTCGCTCGCAAACCGCGATGTATTTCGATACGGATACGCCGACGCCCATCGGCACCACGCACAAATCCACAATCACATGCATGACACACCTCCTTTTCTCGCTGTCCATTCTATCCCCCCGTAGAGACTCAGGCTACGGAAAGCCGGTAGAATGCGGCCTTGCCCTACCAGCAACACCGCATCACTTTGGCGTCGCCGCGTGCGGTTGTATGATGTAATGAGATTACCGAAAACGGTAAAGTGAGTGACGAAATCAGCAGGTCTCTATGGCCCCGAGCTGGGTTAATCGGGAGCCGGTTGTAGTGATCGGAAACATTTTTGGTTTCGTTGATAGGCGGAGGCTCTTTGGAAGAATCTTCAGCTATTGTTATCAGTAAAGGTCAATCAATTTAAGAAGCCATTTTCTTGCCGTGCGACGTTTGAACGGATTCCGCGAACCACCACTGAATTCCCCCGAGCGCCGGCGAAGTAGCTCTGCCACAACCCGCACAAAAACCACCTCCCGCCGGTAATTAACGCTGTCAGGATGGTCAAGGTCGGGATAGCCATTTTGCGGTCTACCCATCAAGTCAAGTGCCTTCTTCGACTCATCCCATGTCTTGGGAGCGTTCTCGCGAAACTCCCAATCTATCTGCGCATGAAGAGAGTCAAGATCCAAAATCGACAGGGTTGCAATGTTTATCTGGATCTCGTTCAGCAGGTTTTCTTCTTCCTTGGAAAGCGTCATCGTCTCGCGTTCTCCTACTCACTTACAAGTCATAGTTTTATCCTGCCCTATTCACGTTGTCTGCCGCGATGTGCGGTCTAGCAGTTTAGCGAATACAAAGTCTCAGCCAAGCCAAATAGATCAGGCTTGGAACTACTGCAAACGAAAGAAGGTGAAACGGAGTACCAAGAGGCACTCGGAGCGAAACCTGCGAGAATCCTCCCGAAGACACTCTTGTTACACTTCGTAAGTCGTGATCTCTATCTCATGGCCATCCGGATCGTGAATGTAGATCGAGTGGGAAATAGAGTGATCCTGACGTTCGAATGCAATGCCCTGTTGTTCTAATTCCTCACAAGCTCTTTCGTAGTTAGCGCGTGTGGCGCGGAAGGCCAGATGACGCATAGCGATCGCATTGCGGGGACAGGGCGTTGGCGTAAAACCCTCTGCCTGGAATAGAGCCAGAGACGTCGTACCGACCCCAACAATAGCGGGGCATGTTCCCCACACTTCTTCATGCGCCCGGTGCAGTCCGAGTACCTTCTGGTACCAAGCGATTGAGCGAGCTACGTCCGTAACCACCAATGCAACATGATCGATACCTTCTAGTTTGAACATATTCAGTCTCCCAACTTGTAAAGAACTCCAACATGCTAATCGGGGCTGGTGTCGAATTGAACCCGTCATTAAGCACGCAGGTGACAGGGTCGAATTCAGGAGATCGACTCTATTGGGCGGCATTTCCATTGATATCGCCGACGAATAGAACGCAGAAAATGTTCTTAAAACAAATGCAGCTTAGTAGGGTGTGTCCTATGTCCCTAATACCACGACACTTTGGCGTCGCCGCGTGCGGTGGTATGATGTAATGAATTTGGGATGGCAATGCGAGTCGCGAAGGAATTAAATTGAATCAGATACAACATGCGTACTCCCTTAGAAAGGACGTTGTCAAATCGAAGATTCATGGGAACAGGATGAGTTTGACGATATGGTTGATCCATCAATGGAACAACTCCTTACCAAACGAAATTTGCTGCCGCTCCTGCCTTTTTGCATCGGCGGCTTACCTCCTCTCAACTTCCTCCTTTTCAAGATAGGAAGCAGACTTCCCGAATTTCATTTCTTCTTTACAGAAGCTGCGATTGGGATAGTCGGGATAGGTTCAGTCTTATACCTAACTTTTATTTGCAGCAAGTCAGCCGCGGTGTACTTTGCTGGCGATAACGCTCACCCTATTGACCAATGGCTTCTGAGGCACTCCGGCATCCTCGCTCTCGCCTTCGGTATAATTCTGATCAGCGTGGTTAGTTGGATGGTTGCGCATGGACCCCGCCCTGGAACTTATTATGATGCAGGACTCCTGACACTTTCGGAGGTCAGCTTGGTTTTCTCGCTGACTTACCTTTTCCCAAGTTTCATTGAACAGCGGAGAATGGGGTCAGTCGCCTTGCTATACGCCAACATCTTCATGGCTACAATCGAATTCGCCCTGATAGTCTGTTTCCTGTTGTTAGGCTTGGGAAGTGGGTGGGCAGGCAGTTAGAAAACGTCAAGGACATGCCTTACGCCACCGCAACACTTTGGAGTCGCCGAGTGCGGTGGTATGATGTTATGAGTTCGGCGCGAATGGGCAAAGTGAGAACCGGAGCTGTTCAGAATGTTAAGACGACTACCTAAAATTATCCCTAGTGTACTACTGTTTTCATTCTTGGGCATACCCGGTTGCATGTTCAGCGTGCCTCTCAAAGAAATAAAACTTGGGGCCGAGCTTCTGAAGAAATCGACGCTCATTGACGTTGGATTGCTTAGCGATGTGGAGACTTTGGAGTTCTTACCGACAAAGGACCGCACGGAGCGCCTGATTGCGGTGTTCCTTGCCAGTTCCGTGCTCATGGTCGACCTTCAAACCGGAGACGTGCGACGCACGATTCAGTTCGAGGACGGTGTTATCCATCCGACGTTCGTTGATGTCGATCAGGATAGTGACCCTGAGATTCTTATGCGATACGGGGGTGTTATCAATACATCCTTCCTCGACTCGACAGGAAAAACTGTGTGGCAACGACCCTCTCGCGCGATGATGAATGCCGCTGCCGGTGACCTCGATGGCGACGGACACCCGGAGATCTATCTTGCGGGAACGTCGGGGCTTGAGCGCGTGACACCCGGCGGTCAGACCGTTTGTCAAGCCGCCCCCGACACATGGTTTACAACACTCCTTCCTTATGTGCATGGAGACGCCGAGCAACCAATGCTTGTCGCCAGAACACTCCATGGGATCATTCAGTTGTACAATTCGGAATGCGAACTCATGCGTACAGTCTCCATGGCGAAATCTGGGTTGCTCTTGGAAATAGTTCGATGGCCTGTTGGAGACAGGCGCGCTCGCCTTATTACCTGGCACATGGAGCGGTCGCCTGCTTACATTGGTCCCACCCAACACTCGATTGTGGTCATGGATTTAAACGGGCAGATCGAGTTTGAATACACGTTTCCGAAGGGGCAGCAGACTTGCATGTCATTGCGGTGCGCTATTGTCAGATTCGACGACGACGAGCCCCCATATCTGGCTGTCCTTGGAAGTTTTAAGGCAGGCACGCGAAGATCGATGCTTAGCTTGTTTTCACTAGATGGTCGGCTCGTATATAACGAGATACTTGGTAGGGGTGAGGGTTTGCTGGCCGTGCGACCTTCGTCAGAGAACGCCCGCGGCGAAATTCTACTAGTCAGCGATGGCTTTAAGGTTGTACGATACTCACTGAGGTAGGTGTATTATTGTTCCGACGATTCTTGCTTGAAAGTACGAGCCGTCGCCGCGTGCGGCGGTATGATGCGAAAAGGTCGCGGCGATCCGGCGGAATCAGATGAAAGAGGTGCGTCCCGGGCCGCACCCTACTCCTCTCGCTATCGTTGAACCCGAACAAACGAATCATGCTATGGCGTTTGAAAAACTGATCGATGTCGAGCGGTGTCAGCCTGACAAAGGTACGTTCGTCGCTTGCAACGGCGTCGAGCTGGCCGTCTTTGTGCTGGATGATGCCAGCCGAGCGGTTGTGCTGGACAACAGTTGCCCGCACGCCAGTGGCAACTTGTCCGGCGGCGAAGTTCGTGACGGAGTTGTGCTTTGTCCCTGGCATCAATGGGAATTCGACCTCGGTACGGGTGTGTGTACGCATTCCGATCGAGCCGTCGTCAAGACCTACCCAGCCGAGATTCGCGATAACGAAGTTTGGGCAGATTTGTCGTAAGCTTTGTCACTCTAACAAGATTGGCCGATCAGTACCGCAACCATGGAATAGCAGCCCTAACCTGCGATGCCCCTGCAGAATCTCGCGAGTACGACCCGGCCTTGTTAGAGTCCGTCAGAAGAAACAGGCGAGTTCGTCGGTATGAACAGTTGGAATTCGACTATGGACGTTAAGATCTGCGGAATTACCAACTTGGGGAATGCAAGTCACGCGTTGTCCGCTGGCGCTGATTTCATCGGCCTGAATCTTGTAGCAGGCCCTCGGCAGATTTCGCTCGACGAAGCGGGGACAATCGTTTCTCAGATAGATGCGACAAAGGCGGTGGTCTTAGTTGACTGTGCCAAGGCAAAGGCTGATGGCACGTTTGACCTGCTCCGTAACGAATGGGGAGTTTCCAAGGTTCAACTCTATGGAGACGTCTCACCGACGGACTTGATCGAGCTGCATGGCCGCGGATTCGAAACTTGGCTTGTTCGGCCGATTGAAGATGAAGCGGACATCGACGCCCTTGAATCTTTTTTGGATTCATGCCACGAAGTGCCGCCAAGTCGTCTCCTTCTGGATGCGAAAGTCAAGGGGATACTCGGCGGAACGGGCCAACTCGCGAATTGGTCGTTACTGGAAGACCTTCATGAGTCCAAGCGTAGTCGTAATTGGCCGCCGATCATACTTGCTGGCGGGCTTAATCCAGAAAATGTAAGAGAGGCGAGTGCGCGTGTGCGACCAGCAGGAGTGGACGTCTGCTCGGGAGTGGAATCTACGCCAGGCCAAAAAGACCACGCGCTCGTAGATGCGTTCTTAGAACAGTGTCAGCAATCAACGTAAAAGCAACTGTCTCTTGCTGAACTACTGGGTATTGCGAAACCAAACGATCGCATCATTCGTGAGGCCGCTCAATCCGCTTCGGTCCAACGGCGTGATCAGATCGTTCGAGCCGTCGCCGTCCAAGTCAACCACAAGAATGCTATTGATCAGCGTGCCGCCCGCAATTTCACTCGGTGACACGTTGGGGTCGGTAGTGGCTGGGTCATTATCGCCAGAGCCGGTAGAGCGGTCGTCCACGATGAGGTTTTCGAGCCATTGGTCAAACACCGTTGGAGCCGCCTGAGAGTCGAACCAGGCCAATCCACCTTCGGCGCTGACGATGAGTTCAAACTGGCCGTCGCCATTGATGTCGCCAAGCGTTATCGCCTCCGGCGTACGGTCAGTGAATTCTGCAAGTGTGAATACCTGCCATGGAATACTTCGCACAGGGGAAGTCGTAGGCCCTTCTGGTCCTTTTAGCCATTGGATGACGCGTCCAGCACTGGAACGTACGACTACATCAAGAATTCCATCTCGATCGATGTCGCCAACGCGAATCGTATCTGGACCCATTCCCGCATCCGGTGCGATTTGTGCCACGGTTCCGGTTTGCCATGACCCGTCGCTAATGTGAAAGTCGTCTGGCACATCAAGGAACGGATTTCGATACCAGCGAAGATTCAAGCTGGTTGCGTCAGGGAACGTCGCGACAATATCGAGGTCGCCATCGCGATCAATGTCTCCGAGCTTCACGTCTTTGACGCGTGTACCTTTCGAAGCGGGGAATTGATCCGGAATTGTAGCAGCCGTCCAATTGCCATCGCGGACGGCGCCCGCACCGCCATTTGTAAAGACCAATACTTCAGCCGTCTGCAGTCCACAGCCTGAATTCCATGTCGTTACGATGTCAATGTCACCATCGTTATCGACATCGCCAATTGCCATATTCGTGAACCCGCCCTCTTCAGCCGGTCCTGCGCTGGAACCGTTGCCGGCAAGTCTTGATGCTTCAAGCGGTATCTCTTCCCACGCCAGCGATTGGTTGGCTTGAGTTGGATCAGTCGGCCCCATATAGAGCAACATAATGCCGCTCAGCACGCCGTCCGTCGGCTGCTCACTGTCCAGGCATCCCGGATCCGGCAGCCCGGATTCCTTGACCATAACAACGATGTCAGGTCTACCATCTTGATCGAAGTCCGTAACGGCTAACCCTGAAACCGCCAATACAGGAATGCTGCCTGCAAGCGTTACGGTCTCGAAGCTGATTCGATTATCCGCGGTGCGCCCCTGCAAATGGATCTGCAAAGGCTGAGACTGGTTCCACGCGGAGACGAGATCGACAAGCCCATCGCCATTCAAATCCTCTGCGACAGTAAACTGAGGCCCTGCCGAGTCTTCGCTTTGTGGATCAACCTGCGTTGCAGTGAAGAAGCTCCGGGTATTGCCCGTAGCCAGGAAATCGGTGCCACCACTGCTACTGCCATTGGTGTAATCGACGCGACAGCCACTGATGGTTGTAATGGTTGCCACAACGCAGACCGTCGCAAGCAAAATGAGTCCCATTGTTCGTCTGACCCATGTTTTCATAGGAATTCTTCCTTGCTTTCTTTTTTACTGGAAACAGCGGTTGTACTTCGACAGGATTATCGGTTGATATGAGGGCGGTCTTTCGCGCCGCGATGGAGTCTTTCCACTACAAAATGAACGGATTGTCCGATAAGTCCGCAGATACCGACAAGTCACCCATTGGATGAAGTACTTTACGGCAAGACCCTAATATCTGGGGCGTAACAGCGGTCTACAGGTGTGTGAACGGGAGGCTACGTCCTGACTTGCCATTGAATTAAGGCTGCTTCAGCCAATTCGAGCGGCGAAAATGGTAATGTCATCGCTTTGCGAGGCGCCAGCGGCGAAAACAGAGACTTCCTTGCGTAGTCGTTTGACCAATGTTCCAGGGCTTAGGTCTTTGCGCTCCCCAATAACCGTTTTCAGCGCGTCTGAGCCAAACATATCTTCCTCGTGGTTCATCGCCTCGACAATGCCGTCCGTATAAGTAACGAGCAGGCTTGGATCAGGGCCAAGTTCGACCGAGGAGACTGAATATTCCTCCGCTTCCTGTATTCCCAATGGGAATCCGGCGTCGTGCTCCAGCTCCCTCGGGCGATCATCCCCAGCCTGTATGACCATGGGAGGAAAATGGCCAGCGGAAGCGAAACGCACCGTTCGTTCGCGGGGATCAATCAACATGAGCAGGCAGGTGATGAACTTGGAGGACTTGGTGTTTCGACAGATGACACGATTCCATCGGCCCATAAGCTTGCCGGGATCGTCTCCTTCAGGAAGGGTCAATCTGACGGCAGCCTGCAAGTTAGCCATGATCAGAGCTGCCGACATACCCTC
Organism: Phycisphaerae bacterium; assembly: GCA_029260035.1. Taxonomy (GTDB): domain Bacteria; phylum Planctomycetota; class Phycisphaerae; order UBA1845; family UBA1845; genus OFTM303. Next base: position 12,112 of record JAJDEA010000146.1, on the reverse strand, counting down.
TCCCGCAACGTCGGCAATCAGACACCATACGCGTCCGTCATCCAATTCAACAACGTCGTAGTAATCGCCGCTGACGCGCATGCCAGGTTCGTTCAAAGCCTCAACGACCAAATCCGCGCGATTCGGCAATTCGGAAGGGAACAAGCCCTGCTGAATTTCTCTTGCGAGGTCCAGGTCGCGGGCGAGGCGTATCATCAGCCGTTGCTCTTCGGCAAGCCGACAGTTGATAATGCCAATGCTTACCTGCTGAGCTATTCCCGCCAGAAAATCAATATCTTCAGAGGTGTATGTAGCTTTGGATTGTACGCGGTCACCATAAATGACGCCTAACGTCTTCTCGTTATAAATCAGTGGAACGCACATGGCCGATCGAATGCCTTGTTGAATCATGCTGACGGTTGGGTCTGACGCGCCGGTGTCATCAGGCGTGAAAATCGCACGCTCGCCATGCTTAAGCGCCTGGGTAAGCAGCGTTCGGCTGATCTTCAATTCGCCTTCCGTGCTGCGCAAATTACGAACAACGGGCCAATCGACAGCTTGCGAACCGGGTCGGCTTACACCAATCGCACCGCGTTCAAACTGCAGCATTTCAAAACTGATCGTGAGCGCATCTTCGAGAAGCTGATCGTACCCTTTCAGGGTCGTGAGTTGGGCACCTAACTCATAGATCATCTGAAGCCGTTTTTGCGAAAGTTTTAGATCCTTGTCACGCGTCGCATAGCGTGTAGCGTGGGAATAGGTAGCGTCGTCTGCAATAACTACGGAATGAGCGGACTCTTCCTCTGCGTCTTTGAAGACCAGAAGCGTTGATCCAACCAGCACATGATCGCCGTTGCGCAATACCTGAGAAGAACGCGGATCGTCATTGACGAGCGTCCCGTTCTTACTACCGAGGTCTTCCACCGAATACCCCTGCGGCCCATGCACGAACCGGGCGTGACGACGCGACATGCTGGCATCATCGATCGCCAGCTCGCATGAGGAATCGCGCCCTACTGTCACCGGCGCTTTGCCAAGCAAGTGGCGTTTTGTTCCTGCGTCCGCAAAAGTAATGTGAAGTTCCGGCATTGTCTAAAGTCTCGTATCCGGTTTCGCCCTGGTCCGTGATGCGATCAAACAAATATCTTACCATAGCCAGCTTAAAGCCGATAGGTAGACTCACAACTGTGGCCATTTCGAGGTTTGCAAACCAGCCCGTTCATGGACTTTCTTCCTCCGCTTCGATGGTGACTTCCGTGGTATTCTCAACGAAACAAAGGGTATCGAAATTACCGCCTTCGAATTCGGCAATCTGATGATAGATAAGGTACCTGCCATCGGCCGTCCAACAACTGTTAATTGTTTCGCCGCCTACTCCTACTCGAACAGGCTCACTCAGCGGAGAAAGATCTTCTGCTAAAAAAAACTGGCTGTAGTGTTGCCCTGTAGATACCGACGGTACCAATGGGAACGGAATGTTGCCATCCGCTGAAAGTACCGCCTCGACATTCTTAAACCCGCTCGCCAGAACAGCTCGCCCTCGAACGGGAATCTCCTCCCCATCAACAACATAACTTCCGAATAGAATCCTCCCGCTGGTGGGTCCACAATCGACAACCTCTCCTTGTGACGCCTCCCAAAGACTCTCATCAACCAGCGTGAACTCTTCATTGAGAGTATCGAATCGATAAACCGGCCCATGTTCGCCATTACCCACAACGCCATCATCTATAAAATCGTCAAAACCTTGAATCGAAGTCTGTGCCGTAAGCAATAAGTTGCCATCATCTTCTCTAACGAGAAAGTCAGCGAATTCGCTCGTCCAAGCTGTTGGCTCCAAACAGGGAACATCGCTTGCACCCCCAGCAGGCATAGGAATGCAGCCGAACTGAGCAAGTGGAAGCAGAAACAAGAATGGGATATTCACTCTCTTGAAGAAACAAATCATTAGCGTCTCACCTTTCTTGGCCTTGCTAGAAAAATACAAATCCCCTATCGGTCTGGGTGGCATGGTCCACGCTTGGGTGATTCACCATTGCGTGGCCATGCAGGAAGCCGTAAGACTCGCCGGTGTCACATATGATCCGACCCAATCTGCATTCTGTCAAAGCACATTCTTTGGCACAAGCCGTCTTGAAGCCGCACCTGTCACGAGCGGGTCATCACCGATTGTCCACCGCCCTAATGTTATCGGCAACCATGGCCACGCGAGCGTGGACCATGCCACCCATCACGAGTTTATGTCGAGAGTGGCAGGCGACTCATATGAACATGAAATCATGCAAGCGAGATGAGAAGCACAAATATGGCGGGGAGGTTTTGGGGATTCTGTTCGCCTCTCGCTTACGGAATGTAAGTCGTGAAATCCGATTGCGCGAAAGTACAACCGTGCACAGCCTGTTAGTGCGCACCGATAATTATCTGAGAATGCACATGAATCTTAGAGACCTCGACGCGCCCTATCCGCCGACGGAAAAATAGGTAGCTGCGATTACTTCGTTGTCATTGTCGAGGCTTTTGATTGTTCCGACCAACGCATATTTACCCGGCGCTAGTGGTTCGAGTTTTTCAAGCACGGATGCCGTTTCCGCCTGACGGATCGTAATCGCATTTCCGGGGCTTGTGAGAGAAATATCTTCGCCCACAACGAACACGCCATCGTTGCCGGACAGCCCGACGTACAAGTGCGAGCCATCCTTAGTCTCTATGGTTTGCAGCGCAAACTTGGCACTTACGTTTTTGCCCAGAAGTTTCTTGAGTACTTCAACGCGAAACGTAGGCGTCGAGCTGACAGGCTTTTCAATAAACCATTGGGCCAATGGCGTTTCGTTATCGCTGCGATAAACGCCTTCCCGGCCATCAACCAGAATCCACGCAGCCGCTTTGTGCGGATCGTCCAGCACAGGCATTCCGCGACCGGCTTTTGTCGTCGGATTATTCTTCTCGGTGTATCGGCCTGAGGAAACGCATCCCGATCCGACCAATGTGATGCCAACCAGGGCTATTGCAAGATGACCAAATCTTCGCATGGCTCGTCCTTCCAGAATAATAGGGCTTTTTCGTTTTGTTGTGCCTCGCGTATCGAGACAACCTCTTGGAAACTACTCGGATTAGGGCCGTTCCAGGAAACATAGAGCTTGATCCAAGTCCAAGGCCGTTTCCGATTCACGGGACGCTAAGATTTTGTCGCGAGCATGTCAAGCGCAGACGCCCATCCGTGCCAGCTTCCCTTTGTGCATCGACTAAATTGGCTTCACCGAAACACTGCAAAACTGGACCACGCGAGTTAAACGGCTAAAGTAGCGGATTAGGAGTTTTCGAGTGAATGGGTGGTGCGTCAGGGACGCACCCTGTGTGCTACCCCCCATCGCACAAGGTCTTGTTTGGACATAGCTAATGAATTCCAGCCAAATCAGGCAGCAGTTTTTGGATTTTTTCAAGTCCAAGGGTCACACGATTGTCGAGTCGTCGCCTGTTGTGCCGCTCGATGACCCGACGCTTATGTTCACCAACGCGGGCATGAATCAATTCAAGGACGTTTTCCTTGGCACCGGCTCGCGAAATTACGATCGGGCAGCGGATACCCAAAAGTGCATCCGAGCGGGCGGCAAGCACAACGACCTCGACGACGTGGGGCAGGATACCTATCACCACACCTATTTCGAGATGCTCGGCAACTGGTCGTTTGGGGATTATTTTAAGAAGGAAGCGATCGAGTGGGCGTGGGAGCTGCTCACCGGCGTATGGGGTATCGAGAAAGATAGGCTGCACGCGACCTACTTCGAAGGCGACGAAGCCGAGGGACTGGAGCCGGATTTAGAAGCTGCGGAGCTTTGGCGCACCGTGACGGATATCAACCCGGCGAATATCCATCCGGGCAACAAGAAAGACAATTTTTGGGAGATGGGTAACGTCGGGCCTTGCGGGCCTTGCAGCGAACTTCACATCGATCTGACGCCTGACAAATCCGGGGCGCAGCTGGTGAATGCAGGCGATCCGCGCGTCATTGAGATATGGAATCTCGTGTTTATCCAGTTCAGCCGGGGGTCTGACGGAATACTGACACCACTTCCAGCAAAGCATGTTGATACGGGCATGGGGTTTGAGCGCCTCGTAGCAGTGCTGGAAGGAATGGAACGCAACGAACTGGAACAAACCACCAATTACGATACGGATGTTTTTACGCCGATTTTTGAAGCGATTCGCAAACGAACCGGAGCGCCGGAATATAAGGGGACACTGCCGGCTCAGGCGAGCGAGGGAGAATCCGCGTCTCAGGATGGTGACGTCGACAACCAGGTCATGGTCGATGTGACCTACCGCGTTATTGGGGATCATTTGCGATGTCTGACCTTCGCGCTGACCGATGGAGCGGTGCCGAGCAACGAAGGGCGAGGCTATGTGCTTCGGCGGATTCTCCGCCGAGCGGTGCGCTATGGGCGCCAGTACCTTGGCATGAAAGAGCCGTTTCTGTCTGATCTTGTCGAGCCTTTCGTCGACCACATGGGCGATGTTTTTACTGAGCTTCGCGCCGCGAGGGGTGGGAAGAATGTCGAATTCGTTACGGAATTGATCCGCGACGAAGAGGCGTCATTCGGAAGGACGTTTGATCGAGGCCTGAAACTCTATCGGGATGAAGCGGAGTATGCTCGCAAGAGTCATCATGGACGAATCACCGGCGAAGCGGCGTTCAAGCTGCACGACACCTTTGGCTTCACAATCGACCTCACCGAACTCATGGCTGAAGAGGACGGCCTGCACATCGACATCGGCGAATATGAAAGACTGATGGAAGAGGCGAGGGATAAGGCGCGAGGGACTGCGGCCCTGACAGGCGCATTTGTTGATGACTCCGAAGCGCGCAAAATGTTCCTTGGAAGGGTAAGGGAACCAACTAGGTTTATTGATGATTGGGAAAGTGGAACGTGCGATGCAACCATCCGGTTGGTATCAAAGGGAGAGCGTTTTAGCTTCGACACCATGACCCTTGAAAAAGGCGATGTCGGAATGATTGTAACAGATCAAACGGTGTTTTATGCTGAAAAAGGCGGACAAGTTGCGGACATCGGCGAAATAAAAACAAAGACTGGGCGATTTTTCGTGAAAGACGTTCAGCAATTGGAAGGCCGAGTGATTCACAAAGGAGTGTGCGTTGAAGGTGTCGTGAAATCATTTGATCCCGACCCGAGAGGGAGAGCACTAAGCAATTCTGCACAAGTGCAGGTGCATAGCAAAGCCGGGGCAGTTTTGTCTATTAACCTTTCTCACCGCGTCCCCACCACCCAAAACCACACGTCTACCCACATTCTGAACTGGGCGCTTCGAGAAGTGCTTGGTGAGCACGTTCAGCAGAAAGGCTCACTCGTCGATCCGGATAAAACCCGGTTCGATTTTTCACACAACAAGCCTTTGACGACTGATGAACTGACCCGCATCGAACAACTTTGCAATGAACAGGTCAAAGCTGATATGCCTGTCTATACGGATGAAGTAGAACAGGTGAAGGCTCGCGAAATTGTCGCGTTGCGGGCGGTGTTCGGCGAAAAGTATCCGGATGTGGTGCGCGTCGTGTCCGTCGGTGCAGCTATCGACGAAATGCTGGCTGATCCCAAGAATGAAAAATGGATGCAATACTCCGTTGAGTTCTGCGGCGGGACGCATCTGCAACGCAGCGGCGAAGCGGAGCGATTCCTATTCGTTGCCGAGGAAGGCGTCGCGAAGGGGATACGTCGTGTTGTTGGCATAAGTGGTAGTGCTGCCAAGGACGCCGAGAAGCTCGGACAGGCATTGCGATCGGATTTGAAAGTCTTGTCCGAATCAACTGGCGAGGCGGAGTCTTTAGCTGATCGTGTATCTGCATTCCAGCAACGGCTGAACGATGCACAGGTTCCGATTCGCACTCGTGATGAGCTTCGAGAAAATCTTGCCGGCCTGCAAAAAATCATCAAGAAACAGGAGAAGGAAGCTGCTTCCGATGCTGGCGCGCAAGTGATGGAACACGTTCAAGAACTTTTCAACAGCGCGGATCATGTCGCTGGCGTGGCGATTGTGGTTGGAGAAGTTCCATCTGCAAAAGCGGATTCACTGCGTGGCGCAATCGATTGGGTTCGCAACAAGGCGGATTCGTCGGCTGTTTTCCTGGCGACGGGCTCTGACGACAAGGTGACGCTGATAGCAGGCATGAGCCGTGACGTCGTCGGGCGCGGAGTGAAAGCAGGTGACTTGATTAAAGAGATCGCACCAATTGTAGGCGGGCGTGGCGGAGGCAGGCCTGACATGGCCCAAGGCGGCGGAAACGATCCGTCTCAAATCTCGGCAGCGATCGAGCGGGGCAAAGGCTGGCTGCTTGAAAAACTTGCCTGAATCTGATTTCGAAAAAAGCACGCATTACAAAAAACCCCGCCCGTGAACAGTCACGAGCGGGGCGAGTTTTTGATCAGCGCCAACAAAGAGTCGGCATTCAGCGACTTGCGACTATTGATACCGCTGAGTGTCTTCTTGGCTAAATCAATGCGGCGCTTTCGCGCTCGCATGTTTCGTCGGCTCACGATAGTTGGTTACGCTTTTTGTCAGCCATTGCTTTCCATCGAAGACTGTGTAGGACGCATTCGACTTATAGAAATCAATCTTCCGCACGACAGGGCCTAGCTTTGCCAGGATACCGGCGCATTTATTGAGCAATTGCTGAACCTTCGGATCGGGGACCATCATCATCGCCATGGGAGCAGCCATCGCCACGCCGCCAATCAAATCGCCCATATCTTTACCAAAATTACGCTTGTCCTCGAAACTTATCGAATGAAACGACCCCGAAGGCACAACGGCTTCCGCCATGAGTCGTTCATTGCTCGTGATGCTTGAGTGCTTTTTAGCAGCCGTGTCGAGGCACATAGCGACCGCTTCCGGCGAGGTGCCGACGATCACATGAAATGCAGCGACGCCGACAACGAATTCCGTACCTGGCGACATGGCGGGCAGGATACTATGAAACCCGCTCAGTCTTTCGTGTGTCGAGGGTGTCACCGTGAAGCCAAACATGCCCAACATCGGATTCCCAGCCTGTGCAGCCATGAGTTGCGATAATGCACCTTGTGCTGCAGTTACGGCAGTGTTGACTTTTTCCTTAGCGGCATCTTCATCCTTAACTCGAATCATGAAAACTTGGGCATCACCACTTTCCGTTTTCATCGAAACGGCCGTAGATTCGCCGTCGAGCCAGGACAGCAAATCGCGTTCGAGATCAAATCCAATCTGCTGTTGAATTTCCGCCCATTTGGAAAGGGCTTCTTTGCCTTCCGATCCGACCGAAGCAACCAGGGTCTTTGCATACTTGTAAAGCTCATCCAGGTTGACGCTGCTGTTGATCGAAAACGAAATGGTTTCTTCCGGCAAGAACCGGTCGAAATGGCCCATCGGTTTACGCGTTCCGAAAACCTTGTATAGCGGATGGGCTGCCGCATTGGCGGTAAGTGCCACGACAGAGTCGGCATGGGTTGTGTGGCCCTTTGTGTATCCTACCGCCGCGATATAGTCAAAAAGTCCGGCGGCGTCCAACATTTCTGTTGCGATCTTGGGTATGCCCTTCCCATCTTTCTTGGGCGCCTCGGCTTGGGCTTTGGCGAGCGCCGCGGCAAAACGTTCATCACTTCGCAGGCTTGCGAGGTCTTCATCCTTGGCAATTTGATTCGGCGCGTAGAACCCGGCCTCCACGGCATTTGTGAGCCATTTCAGCGCTTCGTCCTTATGGCCGTTCAAGGCGTGAAAGCACGCAAGGTTGTAGATAATCAAGGAATCAACTGGAGACTCTTCGTGTGCCTTCTTGATGAGATCGAGAGCTTTGGCGTAGTCCTTTTCTTTGTAAGCCGCAAGCGCTTGATTATTGAGATCATTGGCTTCCTGGCTTGTGTTGCGGTTTGTGATTTTATCTTCGAATTCCGCAGACTGAGCGGCGTTCACAGCCGTGACGATGCCCCGTATCGGTTCGAGCATGGCCTGCATGTCGAAATAGGAGATGTTGTCCTGTGGTGCGGGAAGCCCGGACAGAGCGGTCTTGAATCGTTCCTTCTTTGAGATGGCCTTGGCTCCGCCACTCCCGGCTTGAAGGGAAAGTACTTGGTCCAACATGCCACTGCCAAAGGCTGAGATGAAAATGATGTCGCTTTTTTGGGCGATCGTCAGCGTAATCTCGGGCGCGGCGGGCGGCATTTCAGGAACTGAGAGTGTTGCTGTTTTCGCACCTTTTTGAGTGCCATCGGTAATGACCAGGACTTCCTTACCCGCGGCTTTGTTGATTTCGGAAGCCATGGCGCGAAGAATAGCGACAAGCCCGTCATAGTTCTTTGCTGAACCCTGGGCGTCGCCTTGAAACATCCAGACCATGGCTGGCGGACCAACGTTGATATTGCCGCCCGATGTCTTCACTTCATTCCATCGCTGGGCAAAGACGAATTCCTTGCCACAAAGCGAGTCCCAATCGACAGCTGCAATCAGCTCCGTCGCGAGCGACTTAAATCGATCCAACTCCGCTTGCTCACCTTCTCCCAATAGAGAGCTAATAAAACCGAAGGCATCGCTAGCGACGCCGGATTCATCGAGCGCCGCAAAGACGTCATTCCAGTAGTCGTCGATGAATTGCCTCGAAGGATTGTGACGGGCAGCCTCGCAGACAAAAACGTCATCCGGAACATAGTTAAGTAATGTAAATGATTGACCAGCCTGTACGGCGGATGAGGCCATACACAATGTCAAACCGAATACAGCTAGATGCAGCTTGCGCAATTTCCTAATGTTCATCTTTGACTTCCTTTGTTGATCCGTAATACCAAGCGTGACGCAAACATAAGCAGGTGCTAAGACGTGCCTGCCATGACTTTTTCCTGATGCTCTATTTAAAAGTTTATCGGTTGCAATGGTGCATGTACAGTGATTCCTGGAGCATGAAACAAGTAATTACCTAAGCCGCTTTCGCGCTGATGCTTGCCTACAAACCGTGACATATTTGGACGAAATACTTCGGACTAAGTCCCGAAAGAGATTCTTCCAAGCGATACGATTCCCAGCTCTTGAAGATATCGCAAGCTGGCGTTTTATAAATGAGGTGACGCGCTTGGTGGCATCTTCAAACGGGCCTGATGCCTCAGCCGCACACGAGCGTGTATTGGATTTCGGCAGGTTCGTTGTTCTGGCCGAAAAGATCGAATTCAGTATCGCATATCGGCTCCAGCAAGTCGCAAAACAACGACACCCAATCACGTTTGATGCTTGCCCGCGTTGCCGGAGTTAATCCGTTTGCCATCCTGATGAGCATCGGAGCAATAGGTCGTAACCCGATATCCCAAATATGAGCGTGAGTTTTCGTTATGAAGGGCTTGGCGTTTTCGACGGAGAACCCAGCGTCAACAAAACGCTTCTCCCAGGTTTCGCGATTGGCGACTGTCGGCCAACATTCGAGCCTACCTCGACCAATGATGTCCATGAATCGGTCGCCTAGCACGGAGCGATGGTTCTCAAGAGTGTAATCGCGCAGACTCGCCAGTTTGACCTGAAGCACAACTCGTCCACTCGATCGAACGGTTCGTTTCAGCTCATTGAGAAGTCCGTCGATGTTCTCAATCCAATACACCGCATTGCAGTAGATGGTCTCAAAACTGCCATCGGGAAAAGGAAGTGTCTCATTCGCGTCATGTTGAACGAGTCGATCGAAAATGGCTAATGACTCTGCTTTGCCGAGCAGGTTGGCCTTTGCGTCACAGCCGACGTTGAACGTTCGATGTGGACTACGCATGATTGCGGGCGCCGTCTTGGCTGGAGCACAGTCGAACATATCCGCGTTCGTACGGTTTACGTCATCAAGTCGATCGACCGCCGAGAAGACGTCAAATTCCTCCGTAAATTCGCCGCCCATGTGGAGGAATGAAAATACGCCGTCTCCACAACAAAGGTCGAGCGAAGGACTATCGATCGATATTTGCGAAAGTGATTCACTTCGTAGTGCCATCCAAAAGGCGTTTTCCGGGCGCAGCCAATACGCCTGAAGGAAACGCTTCAACAAATCCTGACGAGAAACAATGGCCTGTCTTGCTGGCGCATGCGACAACTTTGTCGTCATTGGCCCACTCCTTCGATAACAGAATCCACATGGATTGTATCAATACGGGGCAGGCACATAGGCTGATCGCCGGAAGCAATCAGCCCTTTCTTCGTCGTGAACGCATGGACAAAACCTGCGTCAGAGCAAGCCTTGCAAGCCTGCTCATTATGGCTGCCGTATGGAAAGGAGAAGGGACGCAAATCCACGCCCCATCCTTCATTGAGAACTTCGGCGACGCGCTGTGCGTCACGCTGTTGATCCTGCCTGGACAATCGAAGATACGGTTCATGTGAAAAGCCGTGGCCGCCGATCGTGTGCCCGGCTGATTGCAGCGCGCAAAGATCATCCCAATTCATGTACCATTTATCCGCCCAACGAGCCGAAGCCCCGATGTGCTTCTCAAAAAGAAAATCTACGACGTCATTTCGGATCGGTACTGGTAGAGTGATCGTTAGGAAATATTTAAGCTGGGCGCGCTCAGCCGATTCGTAGTCGTACATTTTCTGCGCAGCATGGTCATTAATCGCGGCTTGCCAATCCGTCTTTGAATCCACAACGGCCAGCCTTTCCGTCACACCCGCCAGTAATTCCGTCGCGTCAAGAGTCGCCAGCAAGAGATGGATTGCATGAGCCGGCAGCATCCGCCGTTCAGTGAGGACAGCTCCCGGCACAAAGAACGTGCCACGAAGTCCCATCTCCTCAAGAATCGGCGAAACGAAGTCATGGTGATCGGCCAAGCCATCATCGAAGGTCAAGAGGAAGGATCGGCTGGGGAGTTTCTGCCTTTCTTGACTCCATGCGTAGAGGTGAGGCCAATCGACAGGTTCAAAAACTCGACAAAGTTCTTCCAGTTGATCGCGAAACGATTTGGTAGAAAGATGATGAATGCCGTGTACTCTGGTGGTGTCACGGTCTTGAACGTAATGGTACATCACGGCAAGACAAACGGGACTCTCGGTCGAACCCGTAGCTTCGGCACTTGCAAGAACCTGCTGCATCGAATCGTTCACGATCTTGTGCTCTGTTCGTGCTGTCCTAACCATCGCCTTCCTATTGCATTCTCATCGATTGCATATTGTTGTTGTGAGACAATATCTCAGGGAAAAACCGGATTCAGGTCACCATGGAATTACAAGGCTTGCCCTATTATCGGAAGAATCTTGCCGAGCCTACACCGCGAGCGCATCGATGTGCGATGACATGCGGAGGTATTCGGACTGCATGAGAATTATGGAACGGGTCGGGGGAAACTACCGGTCTTTCGTCATCACAAGCACTGATTCCCGGGGTGCCAAATGGCCAATTTTGCCGAATTTGCGACGTGATCCGATCAAGTCTCGAGCCGCTAGGATTGAGGTGATTTCGAATCCCGATTGTTGTGCAAGGTCAGCGATGACCAGATCAGCCGGGACATAAACGTTCTTAAGTCTCGCACCGCCAACGACCATCCAGCAAACGGCGCCAGGACGTAACACGCGCACACATTCACGAAGGACGAGAAGCATATCGTCAAAATACGCGCGCACGATCACGGCGAGCTTTCGCTGCTGGTTTCGTTCGAGCCAATCACATGTTTCCGAAACCACTACATGGTTGATCGCGGAAGGGCTGAAGCGAGATTTGGCACGCGGGTTTGCCGTAATCTGATCCTGCTTGATGTCGGCCGTGCTTTCATCGCCATACCAATGGCGAAAAACCATCTCATAAGGGCTGGCTATCTTCGTGTAGTCATGCCTCGATAAGTAAGGCGGCGACGTGAGGATTCCATCAATCGAGTTATCCCCAACCGAATGGAGGTTCCTGGCGTCTCCTTTCTGGACCGGCGGCCTGCCGGAAAGGGGAGTTTGCAGATCCGTCGAGATCATTTTCGAAATATCATGCAAGGAGGCTGCAAGAGGCGGAGCGCCCTCATTTGGTTTGCCAGCGGAAGTATAGCATGACCCGACAGCAAGCATGAGCGCTGCCCGCTGCCAATCATCGATGAGCGTGTCGGCGATTTCCTGCCAGGTTATCGAGTCTTCAAATCGCGGAATGGGAGAGAAT
>JAJDEA010000145.1 GCA_029260035.1 Phycisphaerae bacterium | reverse complement strand
AACGGCGGCCCTCAAGCTCGGTGATCTGGAAACACCCAATCACTTGATTATTGCAATCGCCATGGCGTCAAAGGAGTACGAAGCCTCACAGGAAAAGAAAAAGCGGCCTGACGGCGAGGACAAGCAAGTCGCTACTTCGGGGACGCCCGCTGCGAATAATAACGAGTCAGAGGAAGGGGATCGCTTTAACGCCCGAGATCATCTCACACTTGCGAAAAACGATTGGCCCACTGCGTTAAAGAGCCGGGATTTCATCGCGACATACGAAAACGGCTACCTTTGGTTTGAGAGCAACGCGCAACTGGAGGCTCTTCAGCGCGAGACGGAAGCCATAATTGCCAGAAATGCCGCAGTAAGATAGGTGCATCAAGAAGATGCTAAACGTCACTCGCTGCACCATCTTCAATCGATAAACGCCTACCATATTAACGTTCTGCACTTCGGCGCGGTTAGCGCACCGTCAAAGGCAAACCGTATCAAGAAAGAAGAAGGGATTTCAAGTCGAAACCGACTCGCATGGATTCCGCACAAATGAACTCAGCTACATTAGCCAATTTCATAACGACTCTTGTCGTTTGATCGCCGGAGAGATGGGACAAGCCCGTATCACATACTACTCTAATGAAAAGGGTGAGATTGTCGGCACACGCTTACTCGGTTGCGTGGTGTATTTCGTGCCGAAATATATCACAAAGTATTCAACGCATTTCACGATTCCAGCCTTACCTTTTCGCCGTCAGCAATTCAGTCGCTTACGCAGCGGTTGGATTCACTGCCCACCTACGATTCCTACACTGTACCGGTTGTCGGACCGGCACTTAGCACTCTCGCGAGAACTGCGGCGAATTCGCAGGCGTCATCTGGCGTGAGCGTTGCAGTGCACACGCGAATCGCCGGAGGGCTGTTCAATCGAAAGCGCTCGCCGGCACTCACGCTCCAGCCAGCAGATTCCAACGATTGTACTGTCGCGGTCTCTTCGGCAACCGGGATCCATACGTTAAACCCAGACCGACTCTCAACCTCAACACCTTCACAATGCAACGCGTGCAAAAGTCCCTCGCGCCGCTGAGTGTAAGTTCGGGCTGCGGCCTTAAGTCGTCCACATACACCTTTGTCGGAGAGAAGAACGTAGGCCATTCGCTGCAAGATATGGCTTACCCAGCGTTCCCCCAAGACGATACGATCCTGAACGCGTGCCATCGTCTCTTCATCCCCCGTCATAACCGCTAAACGCAAATCAGGATTCAGTGATTTCGAGAACGACCGAATATGTACCCACCGAGGTGATCTCCCTTCATGGAGACAGAACAACGGAGCATCAGCAATACTATGTTTGTGATCATCCTCGATAATAAGTAAGCCTCGCCGTTTACGGAGAATCGCGCGAAGCTCACGCGCACGTTGCTCACTCAAGGCTGCACCGGTTGGATTCTGTGCCCTCGGGGTCATCACCAAAGCCTCAGCCCCTTTGCTACATGCCTTCGCAAATTCGTCGGGCAGAAAGCCCTCCTGATCTACGGGAACCGGAACCAGCACAAGGCCTCGCGAAAGAATGAGTTCGAATGTATTGCCAAACCCCGGGTCTTCAACAATGACGCGATCGCCAGGCCTTAATCGTTCGACCAGAACACGTTCTATCGCATCCATCGCTCCGCTGGTTACGCATACGTCGCCCACGGCAACACCACATTTCTTCAGATCGCTTGTGACCAGCTTAACCAACGCCGGGTCGTGCGGCTGTTGGCCGTACAGGTGATGCGAAGAATCAATTCTCCGAAGAGCTGGCCCCATGCGTGGAAGCAATTGAAGATCAGGGTTGCCGTCTCGGAGATTTCGCCCTTCACATGCCAGAGCGCCGGGCCTACGCGCCGAAGGCGTCGGCCTGTGACTTATCGTTGTACCCCGTCTCCCCTGCGACACAACCACGCCCCGCGCCTGGAGCGATCGATACGCCGCAGCAACCGTCGCGGGAGCTACACCAAGCTGTTTCGCGAGCGCACGAACCGTCGGAAGTTTCTGCCCCGATTCGATTTTGCCGTCACGCACCGCACTTTCGATGCTTTGCGCGATCTTGACAGCTGCCTTTCCTAAGATATACTTATGTACTAGATCGTTCATTTGTTTGTACTATAACAAACATATCGAATTATCAAAGGGCTGGTCGCGTTCCACACAATTCGTTTACCGTTCGTTCGGAACGATAACGGATCCATTGCATCGAGTCATGTTGTACACGCGCATGTGATGATTTCGGAGAAGATCGTATGAAATCGGAAACCAAAATCGAATCCACATCACTTGTACCGATCATAGCTGCCATGGCCGTGATTTACATTGTATGGGGTTCAACCTACCTCGCCATTCGAATTGCCATCGACACCGTGCCGCCTTTTATCATGGCTGGCACGCGGTTTGCCTGTGCCGGTTTATTGCTATTTGCATTTGCACGGCCTCGCGCGGGTGCAGCACCTACGCTCGCCCATTGGCGGTCGGCAGCGTTTGTCGGATGTTTAATGCTCGTCGGCGGCAACGGAATGGTCTCGTGGTCGGAACAATATGTACCGACAGGGTTAGCGGCACTTTTGATTGGAACCGTACCTCTTTGGATGGTGATTTTGGATTGGCTCTTATACCGAGGCCCCGTTCCCACGCCCCTCATGGTCGGCGGATTGGCTGTTGGCCTATTCGGTGTCTATACACTAATTGGTGCGCCCAATCTGGAGGGGAACCCCGTTCATCCTCTTGGGGCGGCGGCGCTGATGTTTGCGTGCGCATCGTGGGCACTTGGATCGTTGAAATCACGGAAAGCAAATCTCCCTAAATCGCAGCTACTCAGCGCATCGATGCAGATGATTGCCGCTGGTATTGCACTGCTAATTCTCGGCTCATGTTGCGGCGAATGGGCGAATTTCTCTCTCGCGGCCATAACGCTTAAGTCAACCATCGCAATTGTGTATTTGTCGCTTTTTGGATCGATTCTTGCGTTTAGCTGTTACCTCTGGCTCCTGCGCGTTACGTCGGCATCACGAGTTGCAACCTACGCTTATGTGAATCCGCTAGTAGCCATCATTCTTGGGGCGGCATTTATCAATGAACCCATAACGTCGCGAGTCATCGTTGCTGGGCTCGCCATCATAGTCGCAGTCATTATGATCAATTTGTCGAAAGCACGAGCAAGCACGACCAAAACACATTGCCGGAATTCGTCAAATGGGATCGACAGATCGATAGAAAAAGAATACGAAGCGCAAGGTAATCGCCTTGACTCAAAGGGCGTCGAATGCCTGCCACCCACCGCTTGGCGACCTTGCGATATGCGGACTGCTGCAGAGCCATGCCATTCGGGAGATGTCCCCAAATCCTACGACGGAGTATATTGACATGATGACGTCATCCACAAACTCATTCGAGCCTGTTGAACAATCACGCCACTGCACATTCGCGGATGTCGAAGCGGCGCGTGAGTTGGTCTATCGCCATCTGAACCCAACTCCATTACATGAGTATCCCAGCCTCAGCAAATTGATCGGCGGGCGGGCTTTCGTCAAGCATGAAAATCATCACGCAGTCGGTGCCTTCAAAGTGCGCGGCGGTGTGAATCTTTCAGGAACACTTTCCACCCACGAGCGAGAGGTCGGACTTTACACCGCCTCTACAGGTAATCACGGACAGTCGATTGCATTCGCTGGCAAAATCGTCGGAGCTCCGGTTCGTGTGGCCGTACCCGAGGGCGCGAACCCCGCCAAGACGTCCGCAATTCAGCAGCTTGGCGCCGAAGTTGTCTTTGAAGGACGCGATTTTAACGAATCCCTCGAATGGGCCATGAAAGCAGCAGCTTCTGAAGGCGCGCGATTCATTGGCCCGACTGACCCGAAACTGATCGCGGGTGTCGGCACCTACACGCTGGAAATCATGGAATCATTGCCGGATGCTGACGTAATCATCGTGCCTGTTGGTGCTGGCTCGGGTGCGGCGTCCGCTTCGCTTGTATCAAAGACTATCAATCCGAACATACGGGTCATCGCAGTTCAAGCTGAGCGGGCACCGGCCATTCATCGATCGTGGAAAGCAGGTCGGCTCGTTACAGCTGAAATGGAGACGGCTGCGGAAGGCATAGCAACCAGGGTACCCCAGGAAAACACGCTCAGTATGCTCTGTGATTCCAAGACCGGCATCGATGATTTTGTGCTTGTCACGGAAGATGAGCTTTTTCGCGCAGCCCGACTATACATCGAACATACCAGAAATGTAGCCGAACTTGCAGGCGCCGCGTCACTCGCAGCTGCAATTCGCATACGCGATCAACTTGCTGGCGCGAAAGTCGTTCTGGTTCTTAGCGGTGGAAACATCTCGATGAAAAAGCTGCGGGAGATACTCGAATACGACCAATGATTAGCGAAAAACCTCGATATGACAACAGCAGCAGCATTGATCCCCTGCATGCTTCCAAGACTCCGCCGCTGGTTCGTTGCATCACAACAGCCTCCAGATAGCGATCGTATACCTGTATAGAATCTTCACTCCGTATCTTGATCCACCGGCAGAGTTAGTTTGTTGGGTGTAAGTTCTGAGAATAGGGGGTGAATTGTATGTGGCCGTTTCGTCAATCATTTGTGTCAGCGCTACGACGCAAATCGAAGAAACTTCGTGTCGCAACAAGGCGCGAGGAACGGAGCCAGAGCGCCAGTGACGACGATTGGTTCGATATGGGGCTTCATCTTCATTATTCTCACGGACTCGTGACCGCGACGCCAGCACAGTCCGGGATTTTGACCGCTCTCATTTTCTCGCAAGCACAAATGGACGGTGCATCCCGCGTTCGCTTTTATTTTGATAGGCGTAAGATATTCTACAAGATCGATGGCACGGATTATGAAATGTTCCCGCCACCTGCGCTGGTTCTTGCGGACATGGTGAAGGAACTCGCGAGAGCATCGGGTTTAGAATATGGCCGACCCGGCTCGCTGCGGCTCGACTTCGCGGACGCGCGGATTACATTGAAGGTAAACGTTCACAATAAAGAGGCGAACGACGATGATCCATTCCTGGAGATAACAGGGTTTACAAGGACACCTCGCTCGCCGATAGCGCAGCCGGATGGTGGAACGGCATCTTCCGCAGAAGACGATTGATACCGAATAACCTGGCGATTAGGCTTCCGCCCGAGCCAGCTTGCCGCCTGACCTTGTTTGTATCCCAGAAGCCGTTAAGATTCCCGTGGAACGATATGAGAGATCAGTTCATGGATCGTCCGTGTCGGTCCCGCATAGGGTACGCGTTTTTGGTATGGCAGACCCTGCGCGACTAGGCGCCGCTAGCTCAATTGGATAGAGCATCGGTCTACGGAACCGAAGGTTGCAGGTTCGAATCCCGCGCGGCGTAGTTCAGGCAGTTGCCAATTCCTATCAAGTCCACTTTACCAGCCGGTACGGCACAAAGACGATCCGGCAAATCCTCGGCCATGAAAAACTTCTTAGGGACACGTCGGAAGTTAGTGAAGACAGGTTCTTCCTGGTGCGCCCTTAACCTGAGCGTCCTCCTTAGTGCTGTAGTGGGGTGCGAGCGATCCAGCCAAGTCGATTCAACTTCGGACAGAGATTCGCCGCAAGACAAGGTCCGGCCTTCAATACAATTTCGCGACGTAACCGAAGAAGTCGGCATTGATTTCGTTCATTTTAATGGTGCGACAGGGAAGTTTTACTTTCCGGAAATCATGGGCGCCGGCGGGGCACTGTTCGATTATGACAACGACGGCGACCTCGATGTGTACCTGCTCCAGGGGAACCTCCTTGGCGATGATGTTGATTACCACAAAGCGACTTCCCCACCCCAGTGTGCTCTACCGCCTCGCAATCGGCTATACCGCAACGAACTCATCAACTCGAACGGCGACTTGGGACAACTCAGGTTCGTCGATGCGACTGAAGATTCGGGGACTGGCGACACCGGCTATGCCATGGGGGTTGCTACCGGGGATTACGACAACGATGGTTTCGTAGACCTTTACATTACAAACTTCGGGAAGGATGTCCTGCTGCGAAACAGGGGTAATGGGACATTCGAAGATGTCACTGGCCGCGTCGGATTAGGTGACCCGCGTTGGACGACAAGCGCCTCGTTCTTCGATTATGATCGCGACGGCTGGCTTGATTTGGCACTCGTTGCTTATTGCGATTACGCATTGACCAGCGCTGTCAAATGCGTAACTGTCGGAGGTTCGCAGGGATATTGCGCTCCATACAGTTTCCTTGGTGTTCCTGCCAAGCTTTATCGAAATACAGGTCAGGGAAGATTCGAAGATGTAACGCAGAAGCTCGGAATCGATTTGGCCTACGGCCACGGCTTGGGAATAGCGACGGCGGATTTCGATGCGAACGGGTGGGTTGATATGTATGTTTCCAACGACGGAGACGCCAACCAACTATGGCTCAACGATTCCGGCCAATTTAAGGAAGCAGGTTTGATGAGCGGGATCGCGCTGAATCAAACCGGCCGAAGCGAGGCGGGCATGGGAATCGCAATCGGCGACCCAGATGGCGACAGTGATTGGGATGTTTTTGTAACTCACTTCAGCGACGAGTCCAACACATATTATCAAAACAACGGGCTGGCAGTGTTCGACGACGTTACGGATCGGCATAAGCTGGCGCAAGAAAGTATCGGGTATGTCAGTTTCGGTGTCGATTGGATTGATATGGACCACGATGCAGATTTGGACTTGTTCGTCGTCAGCGGCGACGTTCGAGAACATCTCTCAGCTGATCGGACCCCGCTTCCCTTTGAGCAGACCAATCAGGTCTTTTTGAACACAGGCAACAACCAATTCAGAGATGCGACACGTTTCGCAGGAAAGGCTCTACAGAAAGCTGAAATCAGCCGGGGTCTGGCAACGGGGGATATCGATAATGATGGAGATGTTGATGTGCTCATCACGAACAATGATGGACCTGCCAGACTATTGCTCAATGAGCTTAGTCAGCGAGAACATTGGCTCGTGGTGCGTGTTATCGATTCGACCCGAAATCGCGATGCCTACGGAGCCGTCGTTCGGTTGACACTGACGAACGGCCAAGTCCTGAGCCGACAGGTTCAGACTGACGGTAGCTATTGTTCTGCAAGTGATCCGCGTATGCACTTCGCCTGGCCAACATCTGTAGACTTGCAGAGTATAAACGTGACGACGGCTGACGGTCGTGTCATGCCAGCCTCGCAAATTCAAGGGGGCCGTTTTATTACTTTCGAGATTGACGGGGAGCACATAAGGATAGCGCCATGACAATTCGGTATGCACGGGGGTTCCCCGGCAATTCCTTGAAATCGGTATTTCGTAAGAACCTGTCTACATCTTACTTCCGTCGTTTCACTCCTGCGACCCACGCTTCCATGAAATACCTTTCCATAAGTCTCTTGTTGCTGAGTACAACAAATTGCGAGCGAAGCGGCGACGTTCCAAATGGAGAACCGACCGTCGAGCCATTCGTCATTCCCGCTGTAGATATATCCGAACTCCCCGCTGCTGAGAATCTCAGGCTGACCGCAGCCATTGAAAAGGCCCGCGCAAACCCAAGCAGCGCAGCCTTGCTCGGAAAACTGGGGCAGGGACTATTCACTAACCAATACACAACTGCCGCACAACAATGTTTTGAGCAGGCCCATCGAATCGATCCGGAAACGTTTCGCTGGCCATATTTCGCTGCAATTGCAAACGAGAAAGAACTTGACGTAGATAGTGCGATTGCAAACTATACAAGAGCGATCGATGTGGACCCGACATACGCACCGACTTATTTGCGGCTTGCGGATATCCTGCTGGAATCCGACTTCAACCGCGCATACGAGCTTTATCAAAAGGCCATGGAACGATTGCCAGATCACCCTCGCGTCCATTTTGGTATAGGTCAATGCGCGGTTCGTAAGGGGGAATTGGGGCGGGCGATCCAGGAGTTTCAAGCTGCGATCGCCGTTGCACCTAACTATGCCGCTGCACACTACCAGTTGGCTTTGGCTTTACGGGACACCGGCAAGAAGAACGAGGCCAGCCAACACTTGAGCCTCTATCAAGCTGGCGGAATGACGCCAGCTACAAATGACCCTGTCCGCAGTGAACTGGTCCGTGAAAGCGTTTCCGGAAACCAAAAGATTGCCACCGCTTTGGCGCTCACCAAAGCGGGCAGGTACCAGGAAGCGATCGAGATCCTTGAATCGATTGAAGCGAGTCCGGGCGACCTCTTTGTGTTGGCTTATTCGCTGGGTGCGACCTACATGAAAGCAGGCCGCAACGAGGAAGCCGTCATCAAGCTTCAAGAGGCTTTGAAGGCAGAGCCTAACTCAGCCGTCGCGCGTTCAAATTTGGGCCGCGCGTACGCGAAGACGGGTCGCATCAATGAAGCTGAATCATTATTGAGGGAAGGTGTCGCCAACGAGCCTGGTGACGCTGAAATGGCTCAAGGCCTTGGGGCTGTACTGACAAAACAAGGGCGTTTTGCAGAGGCCGTCCCTTTTGTTCGCAGTGCGGTCGAACTTCAGCCAGGCAACGCAAAATACCGGGTACACCTTGCCGACCTGCTTATTCGAACAGGGAATGCGTCAGAAGCTCAAATCCATCTGGAAAAATGCCTAGCCATCGAATCTCAAAACCCGTTTGCCATCAGGCTTCTTCAAGTCATCCGTTCGCAGAATCCACCGCAGTAATGGATAGAATTGCCCGTGCTGCATGTTGTACTGCGTTGCGACAGCGGACGGCGGTTTCTCGTGACGCGCTAGACTGCGACCTGCGATCGACAGGCAGCCTTGAGATCGTTGACGCGGTTGGTTTTTTCCCATGTAAACGCATCGCCCTCTCTGCCGAAGTGGCCGTGCCGGGCTGTCTCAAAAAAGATAGGCCTGCGAAGTTCGAGATAATCGATCAGCGCTGCGGGTTTCAGGGGAAATACCTCTCGTACGATTTTCGCAAGACGGCTTGACGAAACCTCGCTTGTGCCAAATGTGTCCACCGCGACACTTAAAGGCTCCGCTATTCCAATGGCGTAAGCGAGTTGAACTTCGCACTCGGTCGCCAGTTCAGCGGCGACGATATTCTTTGCAATGTGCCTCGCCATATAGGCAGCCGACCGATCCACTTTCGACGGATCCTTGCCCGAAAACGCCCCACCACCATGACGGCCGCGGCCGCCGTATGTATCGACGATGATCTTCCGCCCGGTCAGCCCACAATCGCCATGTGGTCCGCCGACCAGAAATCGCCCCGTCGGGTTGATGATGAAATCGCATTTGTCTGATGCCACTTGCGGGCACTCCCGCTCAATGACAGGTCGAATGACTTCATCCACGATTTGCTGCTTCGCCGATTCCAACATCTGATTCGTTTTGGCATCGACTACTTCCGCGGTGTGCTGCGTGGAAATGACGACCGTACGAAGTCCTATCGGCTTGCCATCTTCATACGCGACGGTGACCTGCGACTTGGAGTCGGGGCGAATCCAGCCGATTTTCCCCGATTGCCTCGCTTCGGCCAACCTTTCGACAAGACGGTGGGAAAGATGAATAGGCAATGGCATGAGTTGCTTGGTTTCATTGCATGCGAAACCAAACATAAGCCCCTGATCGCCAGCTCCTTGTTCCTCGTGCAGGCCCTCGCCTGCCGTAACACCCTGGCTGATGTCCGGAGACTGTGGGTGGATGCGTGAAACCACATCGCAGGACTTGCAGTCGAAGCCGATTTCCGGATCGGTGTAGCCTATGCGTTCGATGGCGTCGCGGATGATCTGCTCCGTGTTTTTCAACACGCCGTGTGCAGCATCGTTATGTGCGGTTACTTCGCCCGCTACCATGCAATAATCGGTAGTCACGAGTGTCTCGATGGCAACACGGACCTTTGGGTCGTGAGCCAACAGGCTGTCCAACAATGCATCCGAAACCTGATCTGCAACCTTGTCAGGGTGCCCCATCGAAACGGATTCAGACGTAAACAAATGTGCAGACCGCTGATCGCTTTGCGGCACGATGAACCTCCCTGGTTAGCGTAACGTTTTTGAGCTCCATGCGAGCGAGGACATATGATAAAGCATGTGCGATGATTCGCAAGCAGCTACGTCGTAACAGCCAAGAACCCGCATCGAATCATCGCCCTTCCTACGCGGGCATTGTTTATTCACAACATGAGAAAGAGCTGCATCTCGACGCGAGTATGACGACAAGACAGCCTGCTATTGGCTTTGAAATGGGCAGATTTGCTCCAATTGCTCGCGAATCGCGAGCGAACATGGTATCAACGCTTGAACACAAGCCTGGAGAGAAGCTAAGGATTTTTCATATTCCGGTTCACCACTGGGATGGCCCTGGTCACTTTGATTCCGGGCTTGTGCGATTAACGACTCAAGGTCAGCGCATAAAACGTCCGCTAGTCCCTGGGCAAGCCGAGCCAGCTCTGCTGTTTGGTTGACAACCGATTTAGGCAATGCGCTAATCCCGATATGGACATTGAACAGGTTGATCTAAGAATCGCCGCTCTTGGTCCTTGGCGCATTTTGGATCAACGTGGCAATCCTGCTATCTTTGGCCATCGACATCAAGAGGGATGTTCTGAAGTGCAGAAACCGAATCTGTTCTCCACCAAGGTTTTCTCAGTACAATGGAAGTGAAATGCCTACAAGATGACACCGTGAAGTTCCAGAATCGATCATTCTATATTTTCCCTTTACGGCATCGGGATTACCCATCTATGGCGGCGATTGGAATAGCGATACTGCTGTTCTTCATCGCTGCGCCCGACTGTGTTGCGCAAATACATGGCACCACGACTTCGAAATACCGCCAGGACTCATTCGGGAATATTGAATTCCGCTTGCTTGAGACAGAGCACTTCGCGATTCAGTACACCGTTTCTGTTGCCGAAGCAGAAGAAGCAGCGTCTTGGCTTGAAGAAACGTATGTTGACATCATGGTTTTTTGCCGCCATTTTCATCTTCCCGGCAATCCCTCGCATGAAAAGTTGCGCGTGTTTTTTGTGTCGAGCGACGATGAGTTCGCAGCAACCTGCTCTCACCTTCAGATCAACACGATCGTGACGGGGGCGATGTATGACATTGAAAAAAATGTCTCCGTTTTTTCGGCGCTTCGAGGAAAGCCTACAGTCGTTGAGATGGATAAACAAATCGAGCGCATGCAATGGCGTCTCAACCATCCTGATGACAAGTCGATGCGCAACGAGCAATCATTGCGAGCGTTTCGCGATTCCTTGCGCGAGTTGAAGAAGCGCAGAAATGAGCTAGTCCACAAATTCACCGCTCTCATGCTGCGTCACGAAGCGGCTCATCATGTGTTGTATAACACCGGCGTCTTGTCACGCAGCGTCGACTACCCGCCTTGGCTGATTGAAGGGCTTGCGTGCCTGTTTGAGGTTTCAACCAACCAGAATGGACAGGCGTTGCCGGGGCGAACCCCGGTTGCTCGCCGCGATGTCGTGGCTCTGAACATCCATAGGCTGGCTGACCTGAAAAACGCAATAGCTGCGAAGAAGCGTGAGAGAATCAACCCTGACGCTACGTTTCGCAATAGGTCGCTTCCACCGCTCTCTGACCTCGTAAATCAGCCAGGCTGTTTTCAGCCAGCGAATTCTCGCGCAGCACTGCATTATGCCCAAGCGTGGGGACTCTTGTATTATCTTTGCACGGAGCGACCATTGATGATCTCGCGGGTCATCGACGAACACACCAAAAAGAGTAGGTCTGAAACGCCTAGTCCAGCCGAAAATGAGGTAGCGCTGGATTTTCTGGATGCGGAGTTTGAAGCTCATTGGCTTCGATTCATCCAAAAGCTGCGACTCGACCGATCCGAAGAAGGAAGATAACCTGTTCCATCCAACCGGTCTTCATCCCGGAAGCCCGTCGTTGGCACAGGCGCGGAACTATTTGAATGAACATTGTCATTGCTGGTGCGGGTGAGGTAGGTGGCCATGCTGCCGAAGTGTTGTCAGGCGACAATCACAACGTAACCGTAATCGATATCCATGCGGGTCGTCTCGATGCTCTTAAGGATGAACTTGACTTACGGACGCTTACGGGCCATTGCACGCACCTTAACGTATTGCAGGATGCAGGCGTCGCTAATGCTGACTTGTTCGTTGCAGCTACGCAGGTCGATGAGATCAACCTACTCTCCGCGTTCATGGCCAAAGAGTGTGGCGCGAAGAAGACCATCGTCCGCGTTCACCATACCGCCAACTTTTCTTTGCGACGGACGGACTATGCCAGCAGGCTTGGCATCGATGAATTTCTTTGCCCCGAGCACCTCACGTCGCTAGCTATCGCTCGAATGTTGCGCAATCCCGGATCCATCGCTTTGGAGGAGTTTGGTCGAGGAAAACTGCTCATGCAGCGTTTCCCCGTTGACGATGGGGCGCCAGCCGCTGGCAAAAAGCTCATCGACTTGGCTCTTCCGGAAAACGCGCGCGTTGCCACGGTGGAATCCGGTGACAGTGCATCAATCGCCAGCGCGGCTACTGTCGTTGCCGGGGGCGATTTTGTTACATTGATCGGAAAAGATGTGAAATTTGATCAGGCGCGCAAGTTATTCAGCAAAGGGAAGGAAAAGCGCCAGGTCATTGTCATCATGGGCGAAACGTCGACCGCCGTTTGGCTTGGCCGAGCGCTTCGAAGCCGGGTCTTTTCAGTACGCCTTTTTGTGAATAATCGAGCCCGTGCGGAGGAGTTGGCGGAAAAGCTTCCGCATGTAACGATTCTGGAAGGGGATCCAACTGACGTTGAGGTATTTTTAGACGAACATATTGAAAAGGCGGATGCTTTCATAGCCGTGGCTCAAGACGATGAGCACAACGTGCTTGCTTGTGGCCAGGCGAAGGCTCTGGGTGTGAAGTCTGCTATCGCTGTAGTGCAACGGGCGAAATACCTGCATTTGTTCGAGCACGTTGGCATCGATCAGGCATTTAGTCCGAGGGTGGTAGCGGTCAATGCCATTCAACACCTTATCGATGTTGGTCGTGTCCGAACGTTGGCATCTATTGCAGATGGCGTTGCGAGTGTGTACGAAGTTCACCCCTCGTCGCGATGCAACGTCCTGGAGCACGAATTGCGCAACATAGACTTACCCGCCCAGACCATGATTGCTGCGTTGCATCGAGGCGAGGATGTGTTTGTCCCCGGTGCCGACGATAAAATCATGATTGACGATCGACTGCTCGTTATAGGCCCCATTGGCATCAACAAATCCTTGGAGAAGATCTTCGTAACATCATGAATGTGAGCCTGCGCATTGTAAGTCGCCAGCTGGGTTTACTCATGGGCGTGCTGAGTGGCTTTGTCCTGGCGGTGTCCGTTTTCGCTGCGGTAAGTGAGCGGAACCTTTCCAGTCCAGCCTTTCAGTCGCTGGCGTTATGTACGCTCGTGGGCGCGGCGATGGCTGTCATTTTGTACTTTGCGGGTCGAAAGTCACGAGGCACGCTGGGGCAACGAGAAGCCTTACTTCTTGTCGCGGTGAGTTGGTTATTAGGTGCCGGATATGGGGCACTCCCATTTCGCGTCTGGTCGGGCCTCAGGCCAGACGCCGGCTCGGTTAGCCACAGTTTTGATCGCTACATCAATTGCTATTTCGAGGCGATGAGCGGGTTTACGACCACCGGAGCTACGGTTGTCAATTCGCTCGCCACGCTGCCACAGAGCTTGCTTCTTTGGCGTGCCCTGACTCATTGGCTCGGCGGGTTGGGAATCGTGGTACTGTTTGTTGCGGTATTGCCTATTCTTGGCGTTGGCGGGCGACGCGTCTATCGCATCGAAGCGCCAGGCCCAGCGCCCGACGGCGTGAATCCACGCATCAAGGATACCGCGAGAATACTCTGGCTGATTTATTGTGGTTTTACCGTCGCGGAAACAATCGCACTACGCCTTTGTGGCATGAGTTGGTTCGATGCGTTTTGTCATACGCTGGCGACGCTTGCGACCGGTGGGTTTAGTACGCAAGACAGTAGTGTCGCGGGGTATCCTTCAACGGCGATCCACGTCGTCATCATTGTGTTTATGGTTCTCGCTGGGGTCAATTTCTCTCTCTACTATCAATTGCTGCAACGCAAGTGGCGCACCGTCATTCGCGATCCGGAACTTCGAACGTACCTTGGTATCATCGTCGTTGCAACGGTAATCGTAGCCGTGAGTTTAACACGAGCGCCGGCATCCGGCCAGGCTTCTGCGATGAGTTGGCCAACGGCTGTTCGTGACGGCATGTTTCAGGTCGTTTCCGTTCAGACGACGACCGGGTTTTGCTCGGCTGACTTCGATGCATGGGGGTTTGTCGCAAAGGTGACGCTTGTTCTTCTCATGTTTATTGGCGCGTCGGCTGGATCCACCGGCGGTGGGATCAAAGTTGTCAGAATCATCATGGCTGTGAAGATTCTTCTCGCAGAGATTGAGCATGTCTACAGGCCCAAAGTCGTGCGGACGATCAAGCTCGGCAGGTCGTCGCTCGATGCCGGCATGAAGCTCAACGCCGTCGTTTACATTTTAGGTCTCTTCGTGTTGTTTGGAATTGGAACCATTGCCATTATGATCTTCGAAGCGGGCAATGATATCGATATCACGACTGCGGCGACAGCGACCGTGGCTACGCTCAACAACATCGGCCCCGGTCTGGCGCGGGTCGGTGCGACGCAGAATTATCTGTGGTTTTCTGATGCAAGCAAGGTAGCATTAAGCCTGCTCATGTTGCTCGGAAGGCTCGAAGTGCTGACGGTCCTCGTTGTGTTTTCGCCGCGATACTGGCGCGGAGAATGATGACTTTACGCCGGAACGAGTGCATCGTGCTGGCGGGAAGGTGGCTTGTTTTGTCGATTATGACCGTGTGTTTCGAGAATTCAGCTATGCTAATGCGTTCTCAGTTATCTTGTACTGCTATCGTCGGACAGTTTTTCGGAAGAACTGAGTTTCGGCAGATGTTGAAAGACAGACTGTGCTCTAAGAGGAGGGCGATCGTGTGAACCTGAAGCAACTTCGTCTTTTTGACGTGCAGGCCAAGGTGGCTTTGTTGGCGGCGGTCGCGTCAGTCGTTCCTTTGTTGGGTGCAGTCGGCTTGGTATGGAGTCGGTACAACCACGTTCTCGGGCAAATCGTATACGGCGCGCAAGGCCGATTCCTTCCCGCACTAATGGCATGCATTGCGATGGCGTTGGCTTTGGGTGGCCTTGGACTCATCTTGGGGTGGAATAGTGCAGGCCAACGGCGTAATGATCGCCAGGCATACTCTTGGGTAGGATTTTTTCTAGGCGGAACCGTTTCGACAGGGGCGTTCATAATCGCCTTGGCGTTCTTCATGCTTCGGCTGCAGCAAGCTGGGTAGAGTGTGCAACGCAATTGGTGGATACGAAGTGCCGTTGGACTGACTTGCGGCGAACGCTTGAGGGTTGGCCCGCACATAACGCCACAGAATTCTCGCCATTCGCTACGCTGAAAGCAATCGCCGAATACCTATGCTCTAGTTCGCCAGCCCTTTGGCGCTGGGCGTGTTATCAAACAAACTACAGCAATTCTCCAGCCAGCCGTGCGATGTCATACTCGTTCCAACGCGTTCAACGTTTGGATGAATTTTCACTTTCCGGGTGCAATTTCCCTGAAAACAAGATTGGGGTTGCTACGCAGAGTAGGGCTTGTTTCTGGATCCCCCTATCCTCCCATCTGGTGTGACAGTGACAGCTTGTGTGTCACTCCAGATCTATTTGTGCATTTCCTTTGGGGCTTTTTTTCCATTGACCTTGTGTCCAGTGTTTGCGACAGTCGGTTGGCTCGAACGATCGATCGATAATTTTCGATAAATGAGCGATCGGGCAACGCGTTCTACCAAGGCTGAGCGTGTTTCCAGGTTGATGCGTGTTTGGGGTTATTCACGATGGCCATCGAAGAGGAGGAATCAAAATGCACAAGTTTACTTGGTTGTTGCTTATGCTCATGTCGGTCTCAGGCTGCGCGACGGGATCACAGACTCAAAGATATGTAAAGCAAGGACTGGAATCGCAAAATCAGTTGGCTAAATCTGTCATTGGGGCGGCACGCGCGCAGCCAGGGGCCAATCAATCGATCCTCGATGCGTACGAAACCGAACTAGAGGCGAGTATCGCTGCACAAAGAGGAGAGATGCAGAAGATTCGGCAGGAGGTCGAGCGGATGGAGCGGGCGTGGAAGGATTTATTGACCGGCGTTGCCAAGCTTGCGGGCGATGCGTTTCCAGGTGGCTCGTTGCTCCAGAACTTTGTTGCAGCCTTTACGAAGGTCAAAAATGAGACGCAAGGGCAGGCGACCAAACTTGTGGGCGAACTCCAGAGTGACATGAAAGATCGATTTGCCGAGGTCGATGAGAAAATCAATGCAATGGGAACTTCAATCAGTGCGTTGAACGAATCGAATAAGTTGCGCGATCAAAAGGAGCAATTCGATGAAGAGAGCCTTGAAGACAAACTGAAGGTCCGGCTTGCCAAGCTCGATAATTTCGATATCGAAAAGTTCGAGGGAGAGGTCAAGAAAGCGGCTGAGCAATACGCCAATATGGATGCGATAGAAGTGAAAGCCGAAGTGCTGTCAGAGTTGGAGAAGGCAGGGTTTAGCGCCAAGGATTTGCGCGAGCTTAGGGAAATGCCAGCGGACGAGTTCGCCGGGCTTCTGGGAGCTGGCGGTGGCGGACTGCTCGGTATTTTGGCGCTCATTCGAACCATGGGGCCTAGTCGTGGCAAGGCGGAACAGGCTGTTGTTGCTGCCCAGTTTCAATCTATTAAAGAGGAAATGCAACGCATGCGCGGCGTTCAATCGACGCCGCCGGTCGTTGTCACTGCCCCTGTGGCGCAACCTGGTGGGAGCGGTTCAGGCACTTCGATGTCGGGGTAGTTTTGGTCTCCCTTTCGATGTGGCAAGCGGCGTGCGCTGATACTAGCCCGCATATTTCATGAGCGATTGTGAGTTTTTGGCGAACTGCAGTTCGGGTGTTGCGATTCACTGGTTGCGCTGATTCGGCGTTGTCGGCGCGCAGGCCCCCTTTCCCCCGCAGCGATTTCGAGTTGTGCACAAGACCAAT
>JAJDEA010000144.1 GCA_029260035.1 Phycisphaerae bacterium | reverse complement strand
ATTGGTCTTGTGCACAACTCGAAATCGCTGCGGGGGAAAGGGGGCCTGCGCGCCGACAACGCCGAATCAGCGCAACCAGTGAATCGCAACACCCGAACTGCAGTTCGCCAAAAACTCACAATCGCTCATGAAATATGCGGGTTAGGGCGCGACATACTTTAGGGCGGCGACGTAATGCAATTTGCAGGTGACGGCAACACTGCAATATGTGCCACTGCTCTTGAGCAGTGCCTGTGGTTGTGCCTATGCGTCTCCAGGTGCCGTGGGTCTGCCTTCTCGCTTTTCTTGTCGAGCCATGCGGAGAAAAATGGCCAGACTGCAAAGCGATAGGCCAATGGCGATGGCCCAGACCGACGATATCGAAAGCCCGGCATATTGCCAAAGCCACATTCCCCCAAGTGGTGCGATGGTTCCACGAAGGCCGGTAAGTGACACATGTATGCCCATGTAAATTTCAGCTTCTTCCGGCTTGGCGAAATGCAAATGGCCGAGATTCCAGGCGAGCGCTCCACCACCATACCCCAATCCTTGGAAGATCGCGCGTAGAACGAAGAAGGCGATTGCTGCCAGGAATACGGATGGGTTGTTGCAATGGTCGTCGATGACCAGTCTGCACGCAATCAACCCGAAAACCAGTGACGATGTCCAGACGAGAACATTCACGACGCGAAAACGCACGACGCCGATACGATCGAACAAGCGCCCCCATCGCCCGAGGCATCCCAGCATGACGAGACGGGGTAGCGATGTGATCAGAGCCGAACTGATCCAGAAAGATGCTTGCCCGCTTAATGGCAGGTCGCGCGTAATAATCAAGACAACAACTGCGAATGTCATCAGGTTGGCAATTCCAATGAGGATTTGGGCAATGCAATAGGTGCGGAATCGGCGATCATTCCGTAATACGCGAAAAGCCTGCCCGAACACGTTCTTAGGCGAGAAAAGCGAGACCGCTTCGTGCCGCCTGGTTCCATTCTTCAGGGATGATTCGTCAGTTCCTCTCAATTTGTGCTGGGCAAGCTCTTTGCGTTCGCCGCGAATGTGGAGGCGCTGTAGGAACAGGATGCCAATGACACCAAAGCCAGCGGCGCACGGGTAGATGATTCTGAACGCACTTGGGTTCTTGTCGCAAAGGGCTGCAGCTGCCAGCACCGTAAATACACTGATGAGGAATCGGACAGCCTGCAGTCGAGCGGCGATGCGCCCTCGCGACGCACGGGGATAGTTGGATCGCCAGATGGCTGAACGAACTGTTACAACACCGGCTAGAAATACCTGAGATGCGGCAATCTGCACGACGAACCAAATGGCTCCGAATTCAGATGTAGGAATAGCTGCCGTCAAGCTTGCGCATAGGGCGGTGCCACTTGCGAAGAGAGTCGCCAACCGGATTTTCGGTCTTCCCGCGCAGAGCATTCCCCAAAACAAGCTAAACAGAAGTGAGCCAACCGGCGTCGCGGTGGCGATCGATACCAACAAGGGGCTGCCTGAAAACGATTTGGAGACTACTACGCTCGCGAATTGGCCTTCGACCAGTCCCACGAGGACGCTCCAAGGCAGGAGATGCCAGAACTCGAAGTAGTAATTGCGTCTTGTCAGAAACGGCAGCGTGCGAAGGTTCAGCAAATCCATTTGCAGGAATCTCTCGAAAACGGATGATTAACGAAGACCCCAACGTAGTGCTCCAGCGATTTTGAAGCAACTCTCTCTGCAAATGGTCTGGGAGAATTCAGCAAACGTTATGTGGGCTGGCTCTTGTTTGCACGGCGATTTGATGGGTCGAGAACGAATCGACAGGCTTGGAGCGAATCGCCAATTTCAACCTGATCGAGCAGAACGTAGCCTAGAGTTTCCATGCGTTGGTGAACTTCGCGTGCAGAGAAACGCGCTTCGCTTTCATCTGCGAATTCCACGAGCCAGACGATTCCGTGAACGCCGAGACGCAGAGCCAATGTTTCGGCGAAATGAATCGCTTCATCCAAGGAATTGGCAACAATGAACGCTTGCTCGATGGAATCCGTTGATGTTCGTAAGCCTGGCTCTACAAATGTATCGAGTAGTGTTTTCGCTCGGGCGTTATGACCTCCGACCCAGATTCGCTGCCCTTGTTCGACCCGACAATGTGCGTGTGATTTGCCTGGTATGGTTGGTCTTTCACGTTTCATCTAGCCTAGGATAATAAGGGTTCAAGCGTGTGTGTCTAATTCTTGCTCGACTCGAACCCGGTCAGTGTATTGATGTACTCTTTGTATTCGTCGGCTAGAGTTTCGGGTGACACACGGAAATAGGCGTCAAACGCCGCCGAAACGTTTAGTTTCCCGGCCGTATGTTTCTCCGTCAGTTTTCGGGCGGTAACGGTCGCGTTGAATCTCCCGGCCGAGATGTCTTGAAGGAGACGGTCGAAGGCGTTTTTGGTATTCTTGTTGTTACCGTGCCGCAAAAATGTCACAAACGACCAGACTTGTGCATAATAGGTCTGAACAAGGTTTTCGTTTCCCATGGCAAAAATGTCGCCGGTATCCCAACGCACAAGCGACGTCAGCGGCAGCAATTGGTCTTGTTGGACAGCGCGTCGAAGATGATTGATGCGAAACGAATTCTTCGTCGGGTTGATCGACCACCCGGCTTGCGTCGGTTCGATGCCCTCGAATTGGCAGGCAAGACCTTCGTTTAGCCAAGCGGGCAAGGTTACGCGCAATTGTGATTGAGCATATTGATGCCAGCCTTCATGGGCAATGATCGCGAGCGTTTCCGATCGACTTCGAAAAAACAACACGGATTGGCCGTTTTCGGTGAAGCCGCCTGCCCGAATTTTTTCGTAGAGACTGAACCGCTCCGGAAAGCGTAGCCGGGCGTACTCTGTCCATTCGGCTCGACTCCCGAAGGCATAGAGAGTTATTCTCCTCGCGTTCGGCTGATTTGCAGGGGCGAAAGATTCGTATTGAGCAAACAATGACTCCAGGAAACTGGGAAGTTCCTTGACAAATTCAAGATCCCGTATCGTCGAGAATACACGAAAATGTTCCGTTTCGATTTCGGTTCCGAATCGTCCACCATCCTCCCAAGGCCTGATCTGCCAATCCTCAATTTGTCCCGATTTGCTCGTGCATCCTGTGAGAGGCGTCGAAATCGCCAGCATTATCATGGCAACGAAACGATAAGGGGTTTTTGACTTCGGCGTCGGAAGTCCCTCCATCAAAATGGGCGATGGCGGTTTTTTCATAGGTGGTTGCATGGCCTTTCAATTTCTCGTTGCCGAATCGACTCAAGCGGACAGATGCCGCCAACATAAAGAGTGAGGATGAGCAGGTCAATTGGCATCGTCGGGCTTGCGGGACAGGATTCATCGCCTTTATGATGTCCAGTTGGCTATACGCGAAAGATCAAACGATGCCTGTTGGGCTCGTCGGTTTTGATTCGATGCGAGCACGACCTGATGGCTTCAAACGGAGTACCCAGAATCATGGCAAGCGACAACATTGAAAAAGTAATCATTATTGGCTCTGGCCCGGCGGGGTGGACAGCTGCGATCTATGCCGCCCGTGCAAATCTTGATCCGCTGATTTTTGCTGGTAGGCCCAAATCGCAGCCGACAACGATTCTGCCAGGCGGTCAACTCATGATGACCACCGAAGTGGAAAACTATCCGGGTTTTCCAGATGGCGTGACCGGACCCAAGTTGATGTCTTATTTTGAGCAGCAGGCGGCTCGTTTCAACACGCGCATTGTAACTGACAACGGATTGCACCCCGATGTTTCAAACCCGGACGATGGCCACAGCTATTCCTATCACGACTGTCAGCGCGTTGACCTTTCTGTCAAGCCTTTCGTTGTGATCGGCGAAGATGACAAGGAGTATCGAGCGCATACTGTTATTATTGCGACGGGTGCGACGGCCAATTGGATTGGGTTGGAAAACGAAAAACGTTTAGCGGCTTCGGGGGGAGGCGTCAGTGCTTGCGCGGTGTGTGATGGCGCTCTGCCGGTTTTTCGAGACAAAGAATTGGCAGTAGTTGGAGGTGGAGACTCCGCCGTCGAAGAGGCGACATACTTGACGAAATTCGCATCCAAGGTTTACTTGATCCATCGACGCGATCAGTTGCGTGCATCGAAAATCATGGCGCAACGCGCGATGGACAATCCGAAAATGGAAATCGTCTGGAACAAAGTCGTCGTTGATGTATTGGGGGACGATATGATTTCGGGTATCAAGCTCAAGGATACCGTTACAGGCGAAGAGTCTACCCAAACCGTCGGGGGGTTGTTCATGGCGATTGGTCATACGCCCGCCACCGAGTTTCTCCAAGGCCAACTCGATCTGGACGATAAGAAATATATCAAGCTGGATGATTCCTACCGCTCTACGACCAGCGTCGACGGCGTCTTCGCTGCGGGTGATGTCGTCGATAGCGTATACAGGCAGGCGATAACAGCTGCGGGCATGGGATGTAAAGCGGCGCTCGATGCAGAGCGTTGGCTTGCGGATAAAGGAATCGAATAAACGCGATGCTGTTGGATGCGGGTCAGGTGTTTTCGTCGGTGGGCTTTTCGGCGGGAAGGCGGATTGTGAAAGTCGTTCCGACGTCCAGTTGACTCGCGACTTGAATGCTGCCCTGGTTTTCTTCAATTAGATCACGACATAGCGCGAGCCCGAGTCCAGAGCATCGATTGCTGCTATTGCCTTGGCACGATTTACTTGACTGCAGCGGGTCAAACAGTCGCGTTAGCATTTCAGGTCCGATGCCCGGTCCCGTATCCGCAATTTCAATCACAACTTCGTTGGCAAGGCGGTCGGCTTTAATATGAATCGAGCCTTCACGAGCGGGGGCCATCGCCGAACGGGCGTTGAGAAGTAGGTTGAAAAGAACCTGCTGCAATTGGAGGGGGTCCACCCATACGGTGAGGTCTTCCTCGATTTTGGTTTTAAGTCGAATGCCGTCTCTGCTGAGGTCTCGACAGAGACTCTCCAGCGCACTTTCGACGACCGTTTCCAATCGTGTTTCTACGCCTACCGAGGTTTTTGCCGCACTCACCTCGAGCACCTTCTCCGACATCTTTACGAGCATGCGTACGTTGTTTGCGGTACGGCGTAGTGCTTTTTCTCTCAGATCTGTATCATCGGAGGCCAAAGCGGCCTCGACGAAGTTGATTACAGGCGTCAACAGATTGTTCACTTCGTGCGAAATCGTTGCTGCTGCGACTCCTAGATTGGCCAATTGCTGAGCTTGTCGCACTTGCGCCTTGAGCGAATCGAGTTGTGATTCCAGCGCGTGAAGGTGAGCCTCGATGTCGAGCGTCCCGATAGGGGTGCTTCGAGGCGCGTCGATCATTCTCGTACGGACTGGGGCGCGTTTGACCATTTTGTTGGACCGGATTCCAATAGTTTATAGCAGCGAACAGTCAAGTGTTGCGGCGAATTACTCTATAGAGTGAAGAGTGCATTCGAGCGCTACAGTAGAATAGAGCTTGCTCTCGTTAAACTCGTTGGACTTGATATCGGCATGTCGTTTACCGATTCTTCACGATTGCTCGTTTTCGCAATCCTGGAGCCTGGTAGTGTGGGTATGCAAGAACCCATGATGTGATATAAGAGGCTGTCATTCGGGCAGTAGGCTTGTGCCTCCGCACTTGGTAGGTCGGGACTTTATGCAAAAGGGGTTTTGTGAACGATCCCGCTGATATCCTGGAGTCTGTGCTTGAAACCTTTGCCAATCTCGATATCGAGGTTCGTCGTGAATGGCTCGGCGGAGAAGGCGGGGGGCTATGTACTATCCGAGGGGAGCGCATTTTCTTCCTGGATTTGGCGGCCGATTTAGCAACACGATTGGAGCACTGTTTGATTGCGCTATCGCAAGTCCCGGAAAATGAGTCGGTTTATCTTTCTCCAGTGGTTCGAGATGCATTGGACCGAAGGCGTGCAGAAGAAACGTAATTCACTTGCCTGGTTTATATGCTCCGAACGGTCAAACGTACCGACAAGTCCCGAACACAAACGGTATGAGGATTTTCCCGGCCATTCAAATGAAGAGAGCTTACTCTATGGGCTTGGTTGAATCTGTCTTGTTGAACCACCCAAATCTGTTTCGCCGGCCGTTCCCGGCCAAACGTGCTTTGAAAACCACTGTTCCATGTGTTCTTTCAGTAGATCGGCTTCAGATGGGTCTGCATCTGTTGCAGGCTTATTATTCTCGGTATTGGATTTATCATCCTTGTCAGCTTGTTCACGTTGGGATAGGAGAGCGAGTGTGCGATTGAGGCGTATGGCCGGCGATTCTCCCGCCAAGTCTATGGCACGCTTGTAGTCGCGTGCAGCTGAGCCGGGGTCGCCTAATAAGCCATAATAATTACCGCGTGCGGCAAAAACATTTGCGTTGTTTGGCTCCAGCTCAAGTACCTGGGTGAGGTCTCGCACGGCGGCGATCGGTTGATTGTCTGCGGCGAGTGCGGCGGCGCGTGACAATAAGCAGACCACCATATCAGGCAATTCGTCGAGAACCGCACTAGCGTCGGCCGTAGCCCCTGAAAATTCGCCTAGTTGCAACTTGGCCAGGCTTCTTCCAATCGTACACCATTGACCAGGAGCGCCGAGCGTTATCGCTCTGGAAAAATCCTCCTCGGCTTTCGCTCCGTCGCCCACCAGAATCTTCGCGAGACCTCTCCACCAATACACGATGGGTTCTTCGGGAGCCAGGTCGACGAATTGACTCGTTGCTGCCAGCAACTCATGATCGCGTTTCAAAAAGGTAAGCAGCGCCGCCTCCAATTGAAATGCGTCTATTTCAGATTTCTGTATTGCAAGATACGACTTGACATAGGACAGCGCCTCTTCCGGGTTTTCTTCGCGCAGCTGCTGAGCACGAAGAAGTAATTCACCAAAGGCATCCATCTCTTCTTCGAGTACGTTTGCGCTGGAAAGAACTGTTTCGTAATAATCGTGCGCGAGTCGTCGACCGATTCCTTTGGCCGTGCTTACCAATACAGGATCAGCTCCACTTGCTTCAGCCTGTTTCTCGCCATCGGGACCTAAGCCTGTCGCGCCGCGCACCAATTGTTCGACGAGCGGAATCCCTGCTTCGATCGCTTTCACCGGAGCGCCGATTTCGAGCGGCAATCCATCTCGAAACAGATCCATGAGTGTGCTGGAGAGTTGCTCTGCTTCTTCCTTGGCTTCTTTTGCTTCAGCGGTAGCCTGCTTGGCTTCCTCTGCTTGTTTTCTGGTTTGACCTTGCGATAGCAGTAGCGCTGCGCTCAGTGCGATGGCGATTGCGGCGGCTGCGACTCCGATGGTGCCAACTTGATGGCGTTTTACGAATTTCTTAAGTTTTTCTCCGATACTTGCACGTCGGGCCTTGATAGGTCGCCCTTGGAGAAAACGGTGCAAGTCATCGCGTAGCGCGCTGGCGCTTTGATAACGCTTTTGAATGTTTCGATCGATCGCTTTGAGGCATATGGTCTCGAGGTCGATCGGGATGTCTGCGTTGGTGACCCGCAATGGCAGCGGTTCGGAGCTGAGTATCTGACTGATCACGCGCTCGCGCGTGTCGCCGGGGTATGGAGGCTGGAGCGTCAGCCATTCATACAAAGTGGCTCCGAGCGAATAAACGTCTGTACGATGGTCCACTTTGGTCGCGCCGTCCAACACCTGCTCGGGAGACATATAGAGAGGCGAACCGATCATCTCGCCCGTTTGCGTAACTCCGGGTTCTGCCGCAAGGCGCGCGAGTCCGAAGTCGGTGATCTTGATTTGGCCTTCCGGGTTGATAAGCAAGTTGTGTGGCTTGATGTCTCGGTGAATGACGCCTGCTTCGTGGGCATACTCCAAGGCGTCAGCCGCGTTTGCGATTTCTCGCGCGATAAACTTGAAATCTTTCTTTGAGGGAAGCCCGTCCAGCGCCGGTATCTGCAATTCGGACGCAGAGGAGTTGGGGACCCCTTCGCTTGTGTCGGTGTATCCTTGGTGCCACTTGCCCGCGCCACTCACGCTGGTTCTGGGTAGGAGAATTGTTTCATCCGGGCTTGCAGTTAGGGCTGGCGTTATCTTTTCCCGCGCTTGGCATATGATTTCATAAACACTGGGACCATCGATCAACTCCATCGCGTAATAGTACAACTCGTTTTCCTCGCCTTGGGCAAGGATGGCGGTAATGTTGTCGTGGCGGAGCTTCGATGCCGCTTGTGCCTCGCGTTGAAAGCGAACGACGGCATTGGAGGAAGCGCTGATCTGAGGGCTGAGTATTTTGACCGCCACGGGATGGTCGATGGATTCGTGTTGAGCTCGGTAGACCGTGCCCATCCCACCTCGACCAATGACTTGTTCAAGAGCAAAGCCGCCCAGCACCGAAACCGGCGCAGCGATACCTTCTCCGGCTTTCCCCTTGGTAGGTGAAGCCGACCCCGTTGGCGGAGAATTGCTGTCCGGTTCGTTGGGCAAAGGTATTGCTGCCTTTCGAAAAAACGCAGAGAGCCGACTCCAGGCAGTTGTCGAAGCGACCCTTGGCGCCTAGCCCCTCAACGGTAAGACGCATGACGCGTAAGTATGTTTGCCAAAAATCTCAATCACATGTGCGATTCGGGCGAATTAAGATAGATATCACCCGAAAACCTGCCATACAGGCAAGATCATCCACGAACCGCAGCAGCTCGGCAATTGCAAATCGTACCGTCACTTTATAACCGCTTGACGCGATTTGGGTACACATTTCGCTTGTATCGCACTACAAATGCCAGTTTGCGAAAGCGTCTTTCGGGTGAATTCGCCTAAAGCCCCGCAATATTGGGGAATTGACCGGCGGAATGTAGTCTTCCCAGTTTTTCGTAGCTATCCACAACGTGTTGAATGATCTCCAGGTCACGATCTGTCGTTGTGCGCACGATCCTGCCGGGTATTCCCATCACGACGCTATGGTCCGGCACGATCATTTTGGGTGGAACGATTGCACCCGCCGCAATGATACAATGGCTGCCGATTTCGCAGTCGTCAAGCAAGATGGAGCCTATTCCAATGAGCGTTTGCGCCCCGATTCGTCTTCCGTGAACCACCGCTCGATGGCCTATTCCGACGGCGTCCGCGATATCCATGGGGGTTCCGACCGGAGTGTGGACAACGGTCCCATCCTGAATGTTTACTTGCTTCCCGATGTTGATGGCTCCGATGTCGCCGCGAATGGTGACATGGTGCATGACTGTTGAGGTATCACCGATGGTTACGTCGCCAGCGACGTACGCCGTTTCTGCGATATAGACATCCTTACCGAGTATGGGTTGGGCTTGCGTGGTCTTCATGTGCTTGATTGTAGAGGGAAGCACGGCCGCGCACGAGTCCTTCAGTGATGGAACACAGGCTTGCCATTGAATAGTGCTGCGGTTGTGCGGTTGCACTATCGCTTGGTTAGGCAGAATGTTATTGTTGAATCCTATAGATTACGACTGAAATCGGATCTTCTTGGACGTTTTGTAAGTGAGCGCTTTCTCCGCGGCTTGGTTGAAGTGTTTGGCAGTTTAGGATGTTTTCGTTTGACATGTCGGGGGAAATGAACATAATGCGGTTATGCGGGCTTGGGATGATATACTCGAACTGCATGATTGTGTCGTATGCACGACACAACTAGAATAAAAGAGCGTTTGCGGTTTTTTTGCAAACAGTGAAATGTTGGGTGGATTGGGAACGTCGGGATGTCTTCAGGTTGCTTCATTCCGACGTAAGTATCTTTTGCCAGAAGTGTTTGTGCAAAACTAGAATCCTGTGATATTATTACAGGAGGGGAAGGAAACATCCGGCGACGCACTCCATATTCGGAGCTTGCGGAGTCGGATGTTTTTTTGTGAAGACCCCTTGGGTGATTTCACCTAGTTTACTCGGAGATTCCCGCGAGACGCTCGATAGTCTTCACGAGAGCTTGCGTTCCCTCGCTTCCTTCGCCCGCTGCCTGGTTGGCTGTTAGAAAATGGGAAACCAATGCGGTGCCGGGAAGGGGAAGATTTTCACGGCTGGCGGTTTCAAGCGCGATTCGCAAATCCTTCTGCTGCAAGTCGATCATAAACATTGGCGCGAAGTCTCGGTCGATCATTCTCGGGCCCAGGTTGGCAAGCGCCCAGGAACCGGCGGCGCCGTTGCTGACCGCTTCCAACATCGTTCCCGGATCTAGCCCTACCTTTTTCGCGAAGACGATCGCCTCTGAAACTGCCTGCAGATTCAAGCCACAAAGGATTTGGTTGCATAATTTAGTTAGCTGGCCGTTGCCGGTTGGGCCGCAGTGAACAATCGATTTTCCGACTGCGTTGAATACAGGTGTCGCACGTGCGACATCCACTTCGTTTCCGCCGACCATGATCGCTAAAGTCCCTGCCTCGGCGCCGGTTTTTCCGCCCGAGACAGGGGCATCAAGAAACGAGCCACCTTGCTTTCGAATTGCCGTATTGACCTCGCGGGCCGTTTCGGGTGACACGGTGGACATGTCGATGCAGAGGGTCCCCTTGCGCAGCCCGCTACACACGCCGTTCGATTCCAGGTACACGTTTTTGACATCCGGTGAATCACTAACAACGGAAATGATGACAGTGGCTACTTCTGCCAGCGAGGAAGGTGATTCGTGCCAGCTTGCACCTCTTGCAAGAAGCGGCTCGGCTTTCGATCTCGTTCGCGAATGAACGTGAACCTCGAATCCCGCGCTGATCAGATTGTTAGCCATCGGTGCGCCCATAATGCCTGTGCCGATGACGCCGATTTTAGAATCTGCCATAGTTCGACTCCATTTCGCCATGATAGGGATTCAGGGTCGGACGGTGACCCATCGCACGTCTTTTGTTTACAGGCGGGACGGGCGGCTATCAAGGGCTGCGTGCTTCGAGGGTATTGTCGGTGTAGGCTGGTTGTGCGAATTCGATTTGGCCGATTCGAATCATTCTTCGTCGTTGCCAATGATTTGAGCTGACGTTAGTGTTTCGCGATCGAGTTTCCTGACCGTTTCGTCCTGTAGGTTGACAATGTAAACCTCGCCTTCGATTGCGACTGCCTGCCTGTTGGTGGTTTGAAGCGGTCCCTTGTTTCCGAGGGCAACAACGCAGCCCGAGTTTACAAAGAGGAACAGTCCCAGCAGAGCCCCGGTGATTGCTTTACGCATAGTGTCTTCTCCAATCTCGATCGAGAAAATGATGATATGACCACGTCGGCCATTACAGTGGAGAAAGACAGTGGGCGCAATTGAGGGTTAGTGAATCAAGAAAATCGATTCTCGGAAACAAGAGCCTGTCTACAAGTTGGTTGGGAGTTCGTCGGTCTCTTCTATCGTTCGCCAAGGGGGACATAAGGCTGGCCATGCTGGCCTACATATTTCTGGGTCGGACGGAACAAGCGATTGTTTTCAGCCTGTTCGAGCCAGTGTGCGAGCCAGCCTGCGACGCGAGCGACGGCGAAGATAGGCGTAAAGCACTCTGTAGCGAATCCGAGTTCCGTATACACGATGCCGGAATAGAAATCGACGTTTGGCCAAATACCTTTTTCACCGTATTGGGCGACGGCGATCTTTTCTACTTCGAGCGCGATCTCAAAGTGAGGGTTGTCGCTCTTGCCCGCCAGCTCTTCCGCGTATTTCTTGAGCACCTTGGCACGTGGGTCCATCGTTTTGTAAACACGGTGCCCAAAGCCAGGAATTTTTTCCTTTTCCGCGATCATGCGATCGACCGTTGTTTTTGCGTTTTTGACTGATCCGATCTTTGAAAAAAGTGCCATAGCATCTTCATTAGCTCCGCCGTGAAGCGGGCCTGAAAGTGCGCCGAGCGCGGAACTGACGACACAGTATGGGTCGGCAAGTGTCGAGCCGACGACTCGGCCTGCAAACGTGGAGGCGTTCATTGTGTGGTCTGCGTGCAAAATCAAACAGACGTCGAGAATGCGCTCCTGGATTGCGTCGGGCTCTTTGCCATTCAGTAGGTAAAGGAAATTGCCAGCCAAGCTGAGTTCTGGTTTTGGGGCAATCTGCTCGTCGCCCCGACGTAGCCTTTCGAACGTCGCTACCACGGTGGATGTTTTTGCGACCAGGCGCATGCTGGCTTCCCATCGCTGTTCTTTTGTCAAATTGTGTCTTGGTGGGTAGAACATGCCGATCGCAGCAATGGCTGCCTGGAGGGCATCCATGGGATGGCCATTCTCGGGTAGGCACTTGATTAGCTCGACAATACGGAATTTCAGACGTGAGTTTGAACGGAGTTCGTCCTGGAAACTCACCAGTTCCGAGGTCGAAGGCAGTTCCCCCCGCATCAGCAGGTAGGATACCTCTTCAAAGCTGCTCTTTTCAGCCAGCTCTTCAATATTGATGCCACGATATTCGAGTACGCCTGCTTTGCCGTCGACAAAGCTGACTCCGGACTCAGCAATGGGAATTCCTTCCAGGCCTGGGATGAGTTCAACGGTCATGATGTGCGATCCTTTGTTAGAAAAGCGGTTCTTTGCACTTCCTTGAGCAGGCTCTACTCTATCCGTAGCGACTAGGAGCGAGTTCATTCTCATCCGTATCTACGATACGTCGCTGCAATTGATCGTTCGGGGCTATCTTGTGTTGCTCCAATCGACAGGCTGCAGAATAGCCTAGCATTTCACACCCGTCCAGTCATTGATTATGTGGCTGCAAGATGGGTGCCAGTAGACGTTGGATAATATGGTTTCTACTGGCTTTCTCTTTGCCCTGTAGCTGAGACACTCGCGGATAGGGGGTCTTGTTGCGGAAGAGCGTTCACTTTCCGGGAATGAGAAATGAAAGCCTGCAAATCCATGACTAATGAGAAAGTCGCAGGAATTACGACCAAAGTGAAGACTGTTGATAGAAGCAGTCCGCCAAGTACCACGCTTCCAAGGCCTCGATAGAGCTCGCTTCCTGCGCCAGTCATTATGACGAGCGGTGCCATGCCGAAGATGGACGTCATCGCGCTCATGAAAATCGGCCGAGTTCGCACCTGGACTGCCATTGCGACGGCGTCTGACGGCTGCATTCCCTGGCTTCGCATGTAGGTGAGCGCTTGGTGTACGATAAGAATTGCATTGTTGACGACGATGCCCACGAGAATGACAAAGCCCAACATGGTTAAGACGTCCAATTGCTGAATCGGTGACGTGATGTCGTACAGACTGATTTCGTGGACGATGCGAAGTGCGATAAAACCCCCTACCGTTGCCAGCGGGACGGTGAACATAATCACAAAGGGGTAGATGAATGATTCAAAAAGCGCAGCCATGAGGAGATAAGTAATGAGCAGCGCGAGAATCGCTCGCGACTGAATGGATTCAAGTAGCAAGGTTGGATTCGCGGCGAATACGCCTACGATCAACGCGGCGGCACCGAAGACAAAAATTTTCAGCGAGGCGTTTCGCCCGTTGATGAAAGCGCCCGCAGTCGTTGCGATGACTATGACGCCAACCAATAGTGCGATGGACGCGATAATCGATAATCCGAACAACCTAGGCTTCGTCACGATGCCTTCGAAGTTGCCGATCAAAGCGCGTTTCGTTTGCGTGAGTTTATCAGCGGTACCCGACAGCGAGGTGATGACCTTGTCTGAGATAGCCCCACTTGCCCGAAGCGGCGCGATGATGTCATCTTCGATTACGCGCATTGTCTCTTGCAGAGGAACGCCGATTTTTGGGTGAATGGAAAAACTGACGGCGTTCATTTCCTCAATGTGATTGACCTGCTGTGGTGCAGTCGTTCGGATCAAATCGGTTGTCGAAGCGAGTGGAACGATATGGCCCGTGGGTGTGAAAATCGGGATTCGCCCGATTTCCTCGACCGTCGCCCCTTCGGTTCCTGCGACCTTGAGCGTCAGGTCGATCTTATCGCCGTGATCGTTAAACTCGCCGACGAAGGCACCGTCGATGCAAGTCTCAGCTGTAAAACCAATGTCTTGAACATTAAGCCCGAGGTCCGCAGCCCGCGCTCGGTTTGGTACAAGTTGTACTTCCGGTCGCCCCAGGGAAAAGTTGGTTGGATCTGGGGACGGGCGACCCAGGTCGTGCGCCATCACTTGCCCCATCACCGCGCTGGCGGCCTGGACGACGGCTTCGTTGCTTTCGCTGCGAAGCTCAAGTCCGACGGAGTTGCCGCTATTCTTCCCTGATCGAAAGAGAGAGGTTTGGGAAAAGAAAGAGAAGATCCCTGGAATTCGATTGCCCGCTTTTTTCAGAACCTCTACCAACGGCTTAACACTGGTGGGTTCTTTGGATGTAGCACCCATAAAAGCGGTGCCGTTGAAGGAGACGAAAAAGAAATTATCGATCGGTGGCGCCGGGACCCTGCGCACTGTCTTACCGTCGAGGCCAAGCCTGAGATTGACAGGCGGGAGGCTCGCTTCCTTCTCGGAGCCTAGCTCCGCTTCCCAAGCCGGCCTGATTCCGTCGTTCTCAATGACTGGATCACCCTCTTCTACGACCTCCGCCATTCGCTGGAATTCATCAACGGAGTACCCGGGTGGTGTAATCAGAAAGCCAAAGACCAGGTTTTGGTTGCCTGCTGGAAGGTATTCAGCGGCTGGCATCAAGAGCCAACTTGCGATGATGGCAGCCGTCGAGAAGCCAACGACCACAGCAAGACGGGTGCTGATTCGGCGGTTGATGGCTGCGACGACTCCAGCGACCCATTCCGCGATTCGCCAAGCCTGCGATTCGCCGGAACGAAGGGCGCTGGTTCCTGAAAAAAAACGCGAAGCAAGGGGCGGGATGACGAACACGGAGACAAGCAACGAGAAACCAACCGCTGAGGATATCGCAATGGCAATATCCTTAAAGAGTTGACCCGCTTCTTCTTCGATGAAAATGACGGGGAGAAAGACAGCCATCGTCGTCAGTGTACTGGCGAGTATCGCGCCCCAGACCTCCTTCGCGCCGTCCAGAGCAGCCTGCCTCTGCGTCTTGCCCATCGATCGATGTCGGTAGATGTTCTCCAGTACGACGATGGCGTTATCCACGACCATGCCAACGGCAAACGCCATACCTGCCAACATCACGACATTGAGTGTTCGGTCCAACAGGGTGATACTCAGGAACGTCCCGATGGCCGATATTGGAATTGTGACAGCAATAATTCCTGTCGCGCTTCCGCTACGCAGAAAAAGGAGTAGTACGATCACGGCCAATGCGCCGCCGACTACGATGTTCTTTGCGACAAGGCCTATCGCGCTCCAGATATAGAT
Source organism: Phycisphaerae bacterium (assembly GCA_029260035.1). Lineage (GTDB taxonomy): Bacteria > Planctomycetota > Phycisphaerae > UBA1845 > UBA1845 > OFTM303. The sequence continues at coordinate 30,059 of JAJDEA010000144.1, read as the reverse complement.
TGTCTCGTCGTATACCTGCGTGAGTTCCAGCCCCAAGCCTCTCGGCTTGAGGATTTCCTCGTTTACAATGGCGACTCGCTCACGCAGGCTTTCCATCGCCTGGATGACATTGGCACCCGTCTCGCGTTTCGCTGGCATAGCGATGACACGTCGGCCTTTACTTCTGACGAAAGCGACTCTTTTCTTGAAGCCGTCTACGACTTCACTAATGTCGCGTACAAGTATGGGGCCACCTTCGCGGTATGCGACGACGGTATTTTCGATGTCCTCGATGGTGCGGTATTCGCCGACGGTGCGGTAGGTGTAATCGCGTTTGCCCTGGGCGACTGTGCCTGCGGAGATATTGACGTTTTCGCGTCTTAGAGCCGATTCGATTTCACGAAATGTCAGCCCCTTGGCGGCAACGACGTGTGGATCGATGGTGATCCGAATCTCTCTATCAAGGCCTCCAAAAACAGGTACTTCGGCGATACCCTCCGCTCGTTCGAGTTGGGGCTTGACGTTATCCTCGATGAACGTCTTGAGATGTGCGACATCATCGCCTTCACGAGCGTAGAGAATCATCCATGCAATCGTATTGGCCATGTCGTTGTCGGTGACACTCATCACCGGTTCGTCGACTTCTTCCGGGTAATCCGTGACTTGTCTGAGCTTGTCCGAGACATCTCGGTACGCCACATCCTTGTCGATTCCGACGGGAAATTCGAGGAGGACTTTCGCCTCGCCTTCCACTGAAGTTGACGTCATCTTCTTGAGGTTGGTGACGCTTTTGAGCTTGTCTTCCTGGCGATCGACGATTTCGCTTTCGATTTCCTGGGGACTCGCGCCGCTCCATCTTGTCGTAACGGTAATGACCGGCTGATCCACATCAGGAGTGAGCTGGATTGGAATATTGAAGACACTAAGAGTGCCAAACAAAATGACAAGGATGACGCTTACGGCGATTTTGACGGGGTTCTCAATCGCGAACTGAATGACGTTCACTTGTCCCCCTCGCCGGGAGTATGTGAAGAGTTGTTGTGGCCGTCAGGATGCGATTTTTCAGATTGCTGCGTCGCGCTCGCATCCAAATCGACGGGCGTGCCAGCTGCGTCAACAATCACGATGGGCATGGGGAAGGGTCTGATGCCTTCGTTGCCGCGAATGACGACTTTGGCCCCGGGTTTCAAGTTGTCGGAAGTGATTGTGATCCAATCACCAATATCCGAGCCTGCGGTTATGCCCTGTAGGCTTGCGACCCAGCCTTTTTTGCCGGGCCTGGCGACGGCGATGTAATCAACGCCGCCCTTTGATACGATGGCGTCTTTGGGGACCGCTGTGAACTTGTTCTTTTGCCCGGCGGATATGCTGGCTCTGGCAAACATGCCGGCAGCAAGTCGTCCGTCCGTGTTGTCTATTTCGATATCAACCGGAAAAGTGTGGGCGGTTAGGTCTGCTTGTCGAACGATGTGTTTGATCTTGCCGGTAAACGTTTTGCTCAGCGCGTCGACCTTAACTCGCACCGTATCGCCGGTGTGGAGATGGGGCAAGGAAAATTCCGGTGCATCGACGCGAACCAGAACGCTTGACAGATCGACCACTTCGACGACCTGCCCTCCTGATGGCACCCACTCGCCTACCTCTGCGTTTCGTGTGGTAACGTATCCCGAAAATGGTGCGCGTATCTTGTTCTTTTGCAGGTCGCTTTGGAGCTTGTGAACTGTTGCTTCGTATTCCTTCACGTCATACTCGGCCTGCAAAATCACTTCTGCCCGTTCGCCTTGGACGCCTTGTTCATAGGCTGCTCGGGCTGCTTCGGTGCGGTGCATAGCTGTGAGAAGGTTTGCCCGCGCATCATAGATTTCCTTGTCATTGGAATCTCGGTCGCGGTAGAGCCTTTCGATCCGAGCCATTTCCTTCTTCCATCGCTCGTGTTCCGCAATCGACTCGTCCCACATGGCTTTGAGTCGCCGGAGTTCTTCTTCGCGAGTTCCAGCGATTAGTTCTTGCCGGCGGGCGGAAACGGAATCGAGTTGGGCTTGTGCTCGCGCCAATTCGAGCGAAAGAGTACTGTCATCGAGTTCGCAAATAATGTCCCCCGCGGAGACCGCGTCTCCTTCTCTGGCGGGCATGTTTCGCACGAGGCCCGCAAGTTCGGCAGCCACTCGACTCTGTCTAACTGCGCGGACGGTTCCAACCAGCGATATCGTGACATCCGCGTCAAGCAGCTTCGCCTCGGCGACGGATACTCTTGAAGGGCCACGTTGCGCTTTGGCGCTGCCAGCACACAAAGCCAGGCAACACATGCTCAGCCGGATTGTCATGGAAGAAAGACGAGTCATAGCGATGCGGGCATAGAATAACGTAAGCCAGAATTCCCGAGGCGGGCAATTCCGACTCATTGCGAGTATTATACTCGCGAGATGCGTCTTGTGAAACAGTCTCTTATTGAATGGCTGGCGTTGAAATGTCAGGTCTTGTAGCTCGTGCAATACGCAACTTCACGCAAGGGGCCATGAGTCTGGCCTTTCCGCCAATATGTTTCGCGTGTCGGCAGGAACGGCGTATGGAGCATGGACGGTTTTGTCATTTATGTCAGAGCCGAATCGCTCGGGAAATGCGAGAACCCGCCTGCCCAAGATGTGGGGGCAGAGTCGAGTCGCTTGTGGACGATCAGGATTGTGCAGCCTGCAAACATACGCCGCCGCGAATACGGGGTACGGTGCGGGTTGGACCCTATGGCGAGCATCTCGGCTTGCTCGGCCAAGAGTTAAAATATGACGGGCGAGAGGAGTTATTGGACGTGTTCGTCGGAGAACTCTTAGAGCGTCTTTCTGGTGTGGACTGGCTGGATAAAATTGACGCTGTCGTTGCGGTGCCCTCTCATTGGTCCAGACGAATCGAACAGCCTTGGTATGTCGCGAAGGCGCTTGCGGATGAGCTTGCCAGCTGTGCTCATCTTGCCCATCTTTCAATCCTGCGACGCGTTCGGGCTGGCCCACATCAAATTGGCCTTAGTTATGCGGCGCGCCGGGTCAACGTCAAGGGAGCATTTGCAGTTCACAGAGGGGTCAGTATGAATCGAGCCAGGCTCCTACTTGTTGATGACGTGCGTACGACTGGTGCGACGTTGGAAGAATGTGCCAAGGTTCTACACAAGGCTGGCGCCGCGGAGGTGTATGCAGCTGTGATCCTTCAAGCGGGTAAAGGGGGTGGATGATCGAGCGGAGACTTTGGACACGCGAAGAAACTCTCGTTGCACTAAATCTCTTTCTGCAAACTCCGTTTGGGCGTCTCCACGCCCGCAATCCAGAGATTATTGAAACCGCTGCCCTTATAGGTCGAACGCCCAGTGCTTTAGCAATGAAATGCTGCAATCTGGCATCCTTGGATTCCACATTGAATGCTCGCGGAATCCGAGGTTTGCGTGCAGTTTCGGAGCTAGACAAACAAGTTTGGGGCGAGTTCCACAAAAACCCCGAGACGGTGGCGTTTGAATCGGAGGTTGCATGGGCTGATGCATCGAAGCGGAAGCCGCGAGAGGATAACCAAGTAGTTTGGGAGACAGTTGAGGGAAAGGACCGAACTGCAGTTACTCGAATCCGTGTCAATCAACATCTCTTCCGCCGCATAATCCTGACAAGCTATCATCATGCCTGCGCTGTTTGCGATCTACCCATTTCAGAACTACTTGTCGCATCTCACATTGTTGGTTGGGCGGTGGATGTAGCCAATCGGATGAATCCAAGAAACGGATTATGCTTGTGCGCGATTCACGATAGAGCGTTCGACCGCGGACTTCTTCACATTGATGACACCTGCACAATCTCAATCGCTGAGTCGGTCGTTCGGATAAGGGATCGGGTCGCTGTTGACCAGTATTTCTTAAGGTTTGAAGGGCAGGAAATTCGAATGCCTGAGCGATGGCTGCCAGACCCTGCTTTCTTACGACGACATTGTGAGCTACTTGGTCAAGCGGGCTAGCCCCGCTAGGTTCTGCTCCACATCCACCGCATTCGCCTAACGAAGTGTTTCGTCCCAATCCTCTCCCCGATTGATTCGGCTATGGAGCGTCAACATAGCTTGGGCGACCGGGGTTAGTTCGTTCGTTTCGTTTAGGAAGCGAAGGATTACGGCGGGATGATCCGGGACGAACTCGAGGTGCGAGTGTTCTGAATGGTCACGGGCATTTAAGAACCGGGCTTCGAGTTCGACGCGATTAAGTTCGACTTGCCCTTCGAACAACATCTCTGGTTGGTGAATATGGCGGTCCCGAACGATGCCCAGGATTGTAAGATGTTTCACTTCGCTCTGTTTGACTCCGACTTCCTCCAGCAGTTCTCGCAGGATGCTACCACTCAGGTCGAATGAGCCGTCCGCCTTGCGATCTGTCGTCTCAAGCATCCCGCCGAAAGGGTGGATCAAGCCTGCATGGTAGGCGACGTTCTCACTTCGTCTTCCAAGTGCCAGATGTCCGTCCTTTGTCTTGACAAGCATGCTTGTTCCCATCGCGTCTGCGAAGCAATTATTGTCTTCGGCGCGCACGAGGTTCGGGTTGTGGAGATTCGTGCCGAGGAATTCGCGGTAGGTCGTTTCGCTGAGTGTTAGTTCGAGGAGTGATTCGTGAATCTTGGAATTGACGACACGGACTAAGCTTCCGTTGAATAGTTGAGTCCCGGTTTCTCTTGCGAGGGCCAATTCGGCTTGCCAGGTTTGTTCAATAGCTGCTTCGATCCGGGCGCTTGTTCCTCTAGGCTCTGAAACAATTCGCTGCAAAACCTGTTCGGGATCGATGGGTCCGAGCACATCGATACCATATGAAAGGTTACTGCTACTGTCTTGGAGAGTGTCGTTCATCTGTCCGACGCCGTTCTCTCGCATAGGCGAGGGTTCGCGGAAAGAGACCATTCGAAGCAAGAGTAACGTTGCGCCAGGGATCGCAAAGAAAATACCAGAAAGGAAGAATTCGAATACGCCATTGGCGACGACGCCTTTCATGATAGGGGTCGTCGGCCTGAAGGTCAGCGCGCTGCTTGCGCCAATGAAGCCTACCAGGATTGACGCGACGCCGCAGAATTGGAGGATTTGGCTCAGTTCGTCCCTTCGCCTAGGCCAACAGGATCGGCTTACTTGCATTCGAAAATCAATAGTTCGCAATGCAAGCGCTGCATGGCCGAACGCGCCCAGAAGTGCTGCGAGCACAGCTACGCCGTCCAGCAGGTGCAGGTTGCTGCTACGAAATACCAATTTGGCTGCGATCCAAAAGGTGGCTGATCCGATGGCGAAGCTCGTGACCGCTATTGTGAATCGTTTCAGTCTTGCGTCAGCGAAGTTGTCTCGCACGATTTCGGCCTGAACGACGAACCAGCCACACGATGGGCAACGTGGGCCAGCGGTGCCGGTCAAGTCGTAATCACACTCTGGGCAATGGGGGTGTTGATCGGTTGTTTGGGTTGACGGGATCATGGCAATTTCTGACCCGACAGGTGTTTTTCATTGCCCCCGATTGGGGCATTGTATTATTCAGTTTGCGATGGCGTCATCGAATGGTTAGCGCTACAAGCGCAATGATTAGAAGAAGGACGATGATCGCCCCAGCCAGTTGTCGTGTTGGTCGTTTGGGATAGGTCGGAGTAATCCAATCGCCACAGTGCGGACATTGCTGCGTGTCCTCGTGGACGTCTTGATGGCAGGCCGGACAAACCATCCATTCGACGTCATCATCGTCTTCGTCGTCAACCCATTCCTCGTCGGGGTAATCTTCGAATTCCGTTCGATGAGTCACAACTTTTCCTCGATTGGCGAGTAGAATGAGTGATCGCCGTTATTTTTCTGTTGGCGGAAACGCCTTGATAACGTTGAGCATATCTCGAAAGGCGTCGGTATCGCACCGATTGCAAAGCTCGAACAAAATGCTCTCAGCGGTGGTTATATATGCGCCTTCCTGACGCATTCGGCTAAGGGCGCAAAGGCGATCCGCTTCGCTTCGAGAACCAACAGCATCGGCGCAGATGAAGACGTCATACTCCATCGAGCGCAAATCGAGAGCTGTTTGTTGAACGCAAACGTGCGTTTCGATGCCTAAGAGAATAACCTGCGGGCGATCCATTCTGCGCATAGCGTCGTGAACGGCCTGGTCATCACAAGCACTGAACGTCGACTTCTCAAACATCGCGGCTTCGCAGGATTTCAGGTCTGAGAGGATTCTTGAATCAGTGGGGCCGATGCCCTTGGGGTATTGCTCCGTCGCCAACACGGGTAAACCAAAGATGCGCACGCCTTGAAGGAGTTTCTGTGAAGCTCGAACAACTTCTTCTTTATTGCTGATAGCAGGAAGGAGTTTTTCCTGAATGTCGATCTCCAAGACAAAAGCTCGATCGACATCAAGACGGTTGGGGCGAAACATCCGTAATCTCCAGCGGCTTGGAGTGATTTCTACTATTACTCTTGACTCTTAACTTTTCGAATAGCGATCTTCGATTGGAGCCAAGTAGCTGTACGAAAACCAGAACTGTTGCCGCAGGGAGTCTACGAACCAATACTTGTTGCGTCAACATATAGCAGCGAACAGTCAAGCGTAGCGGCGAATCGATCTACTCTGCAAGCAAGAAGTGTATACGAACGCTACAGCAGAATAGAGCTTGCGCTAGCGTTCGCGCGTTTGTGCCATTTTGCTGAACGGGTCTTGGTTTGCTACGGGTTTCCATCCAGTCGGCGTTGGTTTTCGCGCATCAGTTTGTCGAATTGTTCGGAGAGCGAACTGCCGCCCATTTCCGGAAACAGAAATTTTTGTTGTTGGATTACCTTCAATACGTCCGCCGCGTTTTGTCCAAGTGACGTACGGCATTGAAGGTCTCGAAGGAGCGCCCGCCAACGCAATGGCTGGTCAGGCTTCATTTTCGTCGCCAACTGGTTGAAGTAGGGGAGTGCGATGCCCCATTTGTTCTGCTGAAAAACAGCGTCCGCGTACCCATAGTTGACCTGTGGGTCGATCTGTGTGTCGCTTGGAGTTGATGTTTGATTGATCTCTGTGACTAGCGGTTGGAATAATTCCTCTGCGCGGGCGTATTGGCCTGCTCGCAGATTGGCTTGAGCTAATTGTATTGTTAGTGACTTGCCATCGGCATCTTTTATATCCTCCGCATAGATGGCCGCCCATTGATTGATTTGCTGCGCGACGATCAACGCAACTTGGGCCTTGGTCATGGCGCCATTTGGATCTGCGGAGGAGAGCAGCTTTTCCGACTCTGCCGAAAGCGCGTTGTAGATCGTTTGAAGCATCGGCCCAGCCCCTTCGGGGTCGGCAGTGATGTAGTGCGGAATTGCCTTTGCGGCTTCGTCCAATCGGCCGAGTTGCTCAAAGGCGAGCAGCCGAACCCGCCACACGCGACCAGCGATCGAACGTTCTTCAGGGTAGTCTTTCTCAAAGTCACGCAGACTTTCCAGAGATTGCGATGCGCGTCCGATGGTGGGAAGAACCTGAACCTCAGCCGCAAGAAGTTTTGCCCTGCCGATGAAGCTTCTCAGGTGGGCCTTTCGCTTGGTGTCTGATGATTTGGAGAGCTTGTTTGTTGTTTGGCTTAGAAACGATCTCTGTAGTTCAAACAAATCGTTAGCCCGCTGGCGAACATCGATCGTCTGTCCGGTGTCGCTCTCCGCGATGGCCATGGTAGCCTCGGCTAGGCTTCGCAGGTGTCGAAATGAAGCTTCGTCGAAATATTGATGGCTGCGATCGACAAGGGCGTATTGCGAGGCGGCCTTATCGAATTGCTTTGTATTTTCGAGGAGTTGTGCATAGTAGAATCGCCAATAGGTTGCGGCAACGCTATTTGGAAATTGCTGCACGAGTGTCTGCAAAGCGGATAAATACAAGGCTGAAAATTCAGGATGCGCACGCAGTTCGGGGTCCTCATTCAAATCGGTACAGATTTCCGTAGCGAACGTCGCTGCTTTCAGTGCATGGGTATAGCCTGGAAAATCCTGAGCGATCTTGAGAAACCGTTTGACTGATTTGACGGATCGCCCGCGGCGAAACTCGGCAGCAGCTATGTTGTAGAGAACTTCGGGGACCAGTGCTGTTGTTTCGCTTTTTTGCTGCGAGAGGAAATTTTCGCCAATTCTCGTGATGCGTGCCAATATAGCGGCTGAGTCTTTGTTTGTTTGGCTCGAATCAAATAATAGCCCGGCGATCAGAGCGCATTGATCGAAAGGGTCCAGCAGGGTGTGGTCCACGTTTTTGTCAAACGTTTCATAACGCGTCGCATAGATTTCGTCTCGACGATCCGGGTGCGCTTCGGCGAGTTGTTGCAGAACTTGCCAGGCGGCTTTTCGATGGCGCGCCGCGAGGTCAGTTCGTCCGATCTTTTTTGCAGCTTGTGCGTCAGCTAAGTAGACCGATCGCTGCGCTAATTCCGCGACCAACATAAGCCCAAATTCGTTTGCAGAATTCTTGATTTCCTCATTCTTAAAGTCTTGCAGATCGCGGAGCGATTGTTCGAATTGGCCCGCATCGCGCTCATTGCGAACGCGCTCCAGATGTCCCAGCGTCACGGCCCACCGGACTCGCTCGCGTTCGTCCAGGTCCGTCAGGCGAGCCGCGACTTCCAATGCCTGCCCAAGAAATTGGCGTGCGGCGATATGATCGTTTAGCAGGCGATTGGCCATCCCCGCAAGCAGCAGCGCTTGCACTTGTACACGGCTTGTTATGTGCGAGGTTTCGAGCAACAGCGAATTGCTCTCGAGCTTGGCCAAAAGCTGATTCAGCTGCCGAATTCTAATTGGGTCCTGCTCGTTGCGCGCGAGGCTGTCATAGAAGAGCGCCCACAGTAGCAGGTAATCCGCTTTGGGTTCGATCGCATCAATAGCGTCTACATATCCAGTCTTTTCGATCTGCTCGAATTCGTCGATACCGAGTTGATCGATCCGTTGAAATTCGCTGCCGAGCTGACGTTGTAGCTTGGTCAATGTGGTGATCGCTCTGTCTGTAGCGGCGAGAACTCGTCGCCGATCCTCCCGACTACCTCCTCGATAGAGCACGTTTGTGAAGAAAGGTTCCGCTTCGTCATATACGAGGGAGTGCGCCAAGGTGAAGAGCCAATCGAACCGCCTGGGGTCGTCGGGCTTGTCCTGGATGATCTCTTCAAGAATCTGATTGGCCTCCGTGATGGCGGTGAGTCTTTCATCGGTTGAGTGTTGGGTGTCGGCGAATTCTGCGAGCTTGGCGTCACGCATCAGGAGTTTGACGGTTGTTGAATTCGTCGGAGGATAGACCTGCAGGTGCAATGCTAGTATTTCTGTTAAGCCTCGGTCCTTCAGGCCTTTTCTGAAGATCATCGTATTGAGTCGCGTTTCTTCCGGAGCGGGCGAACCTGCTTCGGCGGCGATTATTGGCGAAGCGGTCGCAGCGCTGATCCCAAGGAGGATAAATACAGCAATCGTAAATAAGTGCCTTTTGTTTGGCATAAAAAGCATATCAGGTGTCGCTTGCTGCTGTTGGTGTCTAGGTGTTGTGGGCATGTATCCTATTTCTCGCCGAAAGCAACTTTGGTGCAGCCTGCGCCGACGGCTGCATTCCAACAACCCACGATGTGGTCCCAAAGCACGTCTGGACCAGCCAGGATGACAACAGGCGTGGTGTGATCAAAGCCGGGCTGTGATTGCAGACCCTTTAACACTTTCGAGAGTTCCTCGAATGACGCGGGACTTTCGTCTATGCCTTCGACATGGATAAAGAAATCGTCGTGGCTTGGTCCGGTTTGGCTTAGTCTCACCAGGATCGGGCTTAGGGGTAGTGCGACGGATGAAGCCTGTCCGTCGCTCGGAACCTTGGACGCCAGTATTCCCTCCGCCCGTTCAAAGGTTGTTGTTACCAGAAAGAAAATCAGCAAGAGAAACGTCATATCGATCATGGGCGCGAGGTTTACGGTAAGCGGGCCGTGTTGACGACTCGATCGCTTTCGCCGACGTTCGCGCGAGCTTTCTGTTGGCTCGGCTTGATCTATTTCACTTACTCGTTCGCGCCACATTGAAGGTGTTTTTTTCATTTCATTCACCTGCGCTAACGTGTGCGGCGATGTTTAGCATTTCGATTTTTCGCTGCGCGATGACGAGCATTAGTGCCCGGACATCGGCGTATTGCAATCGGCGATCCGCTCGGACCACGACTTGGATATTGGGTGTTTCGCGTTTCATTAGACTGAGTCGATCAGCAATCACAGCCAGCGACTCGGGCTGGTTGGGGCCTATGCTGTAGACGGCGGATGATCTCCCGCCTTGCCCTAACGCGCCGAGTTGGCAGTTGATGATCACTCGTTCGGGCATTTTTAGAATAGCCGCTTGGCTGTCATTCGGGCTTGGGATTTCCAGCGGAATTTGTTCGGCCGAGGAGAATCGACTGACGAGCATAAAAAAAATCGTCAGCATGAAGATGACGTCCACCATTGGGGTGGCGTTGAAGTGTGCAAGGTTGTTTGTGCCCGCTCGACTTGTGCGATATCGCATGTTAGGTGCCCACCCGATGTTCCTGCGGAAGTGCTGGATCTGCCGCATCCTGCGATGTCGCGCCTGGCTTGAAAGCTCGCAAGACGTGCTCTGCAGCGATGGCGCATTCTGCGGTGAGGACGTCGATTCGGTTTCGGAAGACTGCATAGACGCTGATTGCGGGGATGGCAACCGCAAGGCCCCAGAACGTGGTAATTAGCGCGATGGAAATTTTGTCTGCCACGATACGGGCACCCGGAAAAGCATCCTCAGCGTGGATTTGCGCAAATAGCATAATCATGCCGACAACCGTTCCGAATAGGCCGATCATGGGTGATACGGCGCCGATGATGTTGACATATTCGATTTTTCGGAAAAGCCGGGCAGAGCGTTCGTCGAGAGCATCTTCGATTGCTCGTTCCATAGAGCCAAAGCCGTTGGGCGCGTCGGTCAGTCCCGCATGCAATACATAGCTAATCATGCTCGGGTCTTCGGCTGTAAAGCGTATGGCTTCGACGTATTGTTTCTTTTCGATCAAGCTGCTTGCCTCCCGAAGTGATTCCGGGGACACGAGCGTGGCTCTTCGTATGGTCAAAGCATGTTCGATTGTCAGCGCAACGGTGACAATGGACAGTGCGATAAGTCCAAAAGCAATCGGGCCGCCTTTAACGACGAAGAAATCGAAGTACTTGACATCCGCGTTTGCAAAGGTTTCTCCGGAGTCGGAGGCTTGCGCGAAGGCGCTGGCAGCTAGCCACAGTATGAATGTAAAGGATAATAGCCCGATGGTTGTTGCGGTGCGTTTGGTCAATTCAACGTCCTCCCTCGTTGCGGATTGTCAAGCCGCGTAGCCTGTTAGCTGTCCGCTGTGTTTCGATTTTTCAGTCTGTCAAGCGAAGCTCTTGCGGTGGTTGCGGTTTCCGAGTTTACCTTTTCGTGATTCAAACATTCGTTGAGCAAGGCCTTCGCCTTGGCATATTCTTCCATTTGTTCCAACACCTCGGCGGCGCCCTGCAAGCCGATTGCAGCTCGAGAGTCTTTTGAAGAGTGAATGGCTACGCGAAGAAAAGGCCAACTCGCTCGGATTAGCTCATCTCGCGTTTCCGCAGTAGCCAAAAGCACTCGCCCCTTCAGCAGCAAAAAGTCAGGGAGTTTGTTCATCGGGCAGTCGCGGATTGCCCGACTGATGTCTGGAATCAATTCCGATTCTGTACCCGCTGACCGTCGCTTCATCAATGCTGCAAGTACGATCGAGTAAATCCGATCGGTTCGCAAGTATGTTGGAATTTCTCTGGATGAAATTTCTATCGCCGATTCTGTTTCCCGTCGGTCACCGGTTCGGCGAAACAATTCGTATCGATACATCGCCAATGGCATATTTTGCGTTGGTGCAGGGCTATCGCGCATAGCTACGCTAAGAAGCCGAACCGCTTCGGCGAAGCGAGAGTTAGCCAGTTTTGGAATGTTGCGGGGAATCAGTAGGCCTGCTGCAGGTTGAGAAGCCGGGTCCTTGACAATTTCGATCAGCGCCGCGGCTGCGGCATCTGTCCGTCCCGCGCGATCGCACGCGATAATAAGGCGCACGGCGATAAGCGGTTTCCAAAACCCCTTAGCCATCCGCATTGAACGCTTATATCGAACGACCGCTTTAACGGAATCACCTTGCAGCAGAAAGCGCTCCGCATGGTTGAAATCATCAAAGCCACGGGCGCGATCCACAATGATCGATTTGATTTCTGTTACGGGAATCTTTCGATAGCCACCCGTCGCCTCGCGGAATCGAACACTTCCCTCCTTGAAATCAACAATCTCCGCGCCAATGTAATTCGCATTTTCCAGGACGACCTGGTCCGCGCGGCCCGAACTGCAAGTGATGAATATGGTTAACAGGGGAAGTCCGGCCCTGAAAACATGGTGCGCCCACGAGCGACGTGACGCGGATCTTGAGAGGTTATTTGATGCGAAGGCTTTGTTGTTCATTTGGTTTTGCTCTCCGCTCTCTTACGGAAGATCGTTTTCGCTAACGAACTTAAACTCGCCGCCATGCTCTTGCGCAATATGGTTGAGAAGCCTTGCTCCAGCCGGGTCAAAGTATGCAATTGTAAAAATCTTGACTCTTCGACCGCTGTTCCACTGATCGAGTTTGGGAATTAGCCCTGCATCAAACTCGCCGTCGGTTAGAAAATAGATCAAGTCGGGTTCCAGGGAAAGCGCACGTCGCATGGCACGCTCGGGGTGCGTACTGCCTTCAGGGAATACATCTTTCAGAAAGCTGAAAAATTGCTTTTTCTGTGCGCCAATTGCGCTTACAAGTTTTCTTGGCGGATTCTCCAAAGGCTCGCCGGAGTTGAAGAATATGACGTGGAACTTCTGGCTGCGTCGAAGGGCGGAAATGGACCTGCGGAGTTCCACGCCAACGTGAATGAATGTGTCAATCATGGAGCCGCTTCGGTCCACGACGTAAACGATTTTCCTCGCTCCATGTTCCGAGCCTCCAAGCCCGAAGAACTGCGGTCCTTGTTGGCCTCCAGCGGACAAGCCATACTTCGCAGCGTCTCCTCCACCTGCGCCAATTCCGATAATGGAGAGATCGGGTTTCTTGTTCGACGCTAATTCCGAGAGCGGCGTAAACTCATTCGGCACATACGTTTTTTGTAGTGGATCGGGCTGGGTTGGCTGCTTTAGTGGATTGGGTGCATTGGATGGGACAAACGTACTCCACTTTACATTGTCCAGGATTTCCGCCTGGGTGACCGGCAAATCGGGTTTCGTATCGCGCGTAAGTGGAAACACGAGCGCGAACATGACCAGCAATCCCGCAATGTGTACGACGATTGACACCAGCCAGGAACCAACCACTACCTTACCTGTGAGGTACATCGAAGGCGTGTTTCGGCTCTTTGCGGATGATTGCGACAAGGTTGGCTCTGAGGCTGATTCCGAAGGCACGGTTAGTTTGCTCCCGGGTTGAGACGCTCCCATTCGAGAGTCGCAAAACCATTCGGTGTGAATCGCGAGCCTGCAAGGCCAGCCGAATGTGTTCTTGAGTTGGCCCAAATCAAACGTAGCACCCGAAAGCGATGATTCTTCCAGTGAATACCAGCGATTCGCCGCTACTCCTGATCGTTCAGGGCTATATTTGCAGTGTACCCACGGCAAAAGTGTAGGCATGATTTCAAGGTTGGTCAACGGACGGTTTGCTCTCCGTACGAAAACATACCTGTGGGGACGGGGGAGAGAAAGCTCAGGCGTTCCCGATAGGCCCTTTGTGTACTATTATGGATGCACATCATCGAATGTGATGGTGTCTATTGAAGTAAACGGCTGTTTGATGTCCGCATGACACTACGGGTAGACGACCTTGCGTAGATTGCTGGGGATTTGTTGGAAGGGTTTTGAGGATGGCATGTTTCGACGCGATCCGGATATGGACGCTTGTACTGGTAGCCACAATCGCTTCGCAAGTAGTTGGGCAAGAGCCTTCGGAGGACTCGGCTGTCGGAAAGATTGTCGTAGCGGAATCACTTCCGCAAATCATAGTCGTACCGCAGAATGATCCCGAAGACAAAACAGAATATGCCCGAATGATCTCGAAGCAGGCCGACGAACTTGCCGATCAGGTCGAACAGACAAATTCAACCACAACGAAGTGCGACATATATTTGGCAGCGGCGAACTTGATTCTTGCGAAAGAGATGGAGTCGCAATGTGCTCGATTGGGTTTGGGTCTTTCTGATAATGAATCAGCCGACGAAGATCGGCTGATCCGCGACGCTTTTCAACGTGCGGATAATTTTCTCGAAAAAGCGACTTCCCTCCGCGAAAAAGCGGCTGGCCAGGATTCGACTTCGGAGGGTTGGCTATTACATTCCGAAAAGCGATTATCGATCGTCGATACGTTTGCAGGCGCAATGCGAGAGGCTCTCCTCGGTGAGAATAATCCCGAATCTGTTAGCTCCGCTCGTCGCGCTGCGTCCAAGCTTGCGATTCTGTTGGAGGAAGATGATGAGCAGGTTGTAGCTGCGGCTACTTTCTGGTACGCGCTTTTGCGAAGTCGCGACAAGGATGTTAGCGTAGCGTTGTCGACCTTGCCTCTTGCGCTCGCCGACGTGAAGCGTAAGGAACTCCCGTTTGCATTTTATTCCCGGTTGCTGCGGTGCAGGCTTATGGCACGACAAGGTGCGTACGCTTCTGCGCTCGCGATTCTTACTCGAATGGAAGAGCGTAGTGAAACCTGGTTCGCCCGTGACAAGAATATCGAGAAGGCACTTCGGGCGATCGCCGCTGTGCAGTTTGGAATAATCAAATCCTGGCAGAACCACCTTGTTGGACCGGACAAGCGATCGCAGCGGGATTGGTGCTCGCGTAGAATTCAACAGCTATCCAAGGATCGGTTCCCGGAGGGTAAAGGCATGGTCTATCGGTTTAGCCCGGCGATACCGATCGTGATGAGTCCGGACGATGTTCGACGTGAGCCGCAAGATGAAGCTGGCGAACAGGCTCCGCCGGTTGCTCCTAAGACTGCGGCGGAGGATTCGTAGACAGGTCGAAGGATGCCGTCAGGTACCGGTTTTCTTGATGTCGCTCCGCAACAGAAATAGCTCCTTGAAAGCTCGGACGATGACTCTCAAGTTCGCTCCGCTTTGCTCGCCCATCAGTCGCGGAAGGTGGCTCACGCCGACTTGTCCAACGGAATACCCGAGGCGTTTTGCACGTGCGAGAATTTCCGAATCGATCAGCGCCCCGGTTGATTTCATTTTGATTTCGTCAAAAAGCGATCTTGGATAAATCTTGAATGCACAGTCGATGTCTCGAAGCCAAAGCCCCAGAAGAACGTTGACGAAAAGTGTCCACGCCGCGGCATTTGTTCTTCTGACAAACGAGTCACTCCTCTCCACGCGGTAAGCGCTGACAATGTCGTAATCTTCGAGCATAGGAATGAGTTTTTCGATGTCGTTGAAATCAAATTGCCCGTCCCCGTCTGTATAGAAAACCCAGGGCTTGCTTGCCTCCCGGAATCCTCTCTGGAGCGCTCCGCCGTAGCCTAGATTTGTCTCGTTGTGGACCGCACGCACCTCAGGGTGTTCGTTCGCCATGCGATCGGCAATCTGGCCGGTCGCATCACGACTCCCGTCGTTTACGATGATGATCTCAAAATCATCTGCGCAGCGACGAAAAGTTCGCAGCGCTAGAAGTGTTGTGTTCTCGACGTTGCCCTCTTCGTTATGGCAAGGGAAAAAAACGCTTATCGAAAGAGGGGATCGTGAAGGTCGTGTATGCAACGGGTCGCTCCCGACACAAAAAGCCATGCAGCGTTCGTGCGCCAAAACACGAAATCGCTTGGTTTTTCTTGTCAAATGGTATGTTCAACGATCAGGAGCATATCACCGTAGCAAAGATTGTTCAATTTCTCGTTCAGCAGCAGGAGGAGGTAAAGTTTGAGATATATTAGCGAGCAGTTGTTTTCCGAGTAGCTATGAATGCGCCCACGCTACGGTGTTTTTGCCCTTGGCTTTCGCGCGATAGAGTTCCTTATCTGTGTGGGAAAGGAGCTTGGAACCCTCATCGGTGGCAAATGTCTTGAGTGAGCCGACACCTGCGCTGAGCGAAGGTGGGGTATCAATCGAAGGCAGCACCTTAGCATGTTGCGCGAAGAGTTTTGTGATTCTCTCTGCGACATGGGCTGCCTGCCTTGCGTCGGTTTCGGGAAGAAGGAGGACGAATTCGTCGCCGCCGAGTCGAATCGCGCAATCTGTCGGGCGAATCGTGCTGCGCAAGAGTTGGCCTATGAACACCAGCAGGTCATCGCCCGCTTGATGGCCTAAGGTATCATTCAAGTTCTTGAAATTGTCTACGTCCAACATGACGATTGACAGGTCATTCTGCCGGCTTGCGCACTCTGCGAAGATTGGCTCCAGGTTTTCTTGTAGGAATCGGCGGTTATGCAGGCCCGTCAGCGGGTCGATGATGGCCTGGTCTTTCGCTCGGCGTAGTTTGCGGTTGAAGCCAGCTTCTGTGTCGCGCAAGTCGTTTTCAGCCAATCGCTCGATCCGGCGAATTTTTCGATTCGCAATGGCTAGTTCCTGGCTTAGCCTACCAATTTTTCCCAGCGTTGACTGCACCTCGTCCGGCAGGTCTGTGGGTTTTTCGATGCCGGCTTCCGCTTCGTTGCCTTCTCGGAAGCGATAGCGAATTGCCTTCGTTAGAGGAGTGCTGACTCGGTGCGTTAGCCAGCGAGACTGCCAGGCTACGGTCGCGCCGACCAATACAAACACAACCAGTGCGACGAGCGTTACTGCAATCGCCCATGCTTGTACCCCCTCATCGATTCGCATCACGAAGACCACTCGCTGGGCCGAGCGGTGTTCATTGCCGTTTATAGGGAGGCTGATCGCGCATACCTTTTGTGAGATGCCGAAAACCTCAACGCTGGAAGTAAGCGGCGAGCCAAATGTTTTCGTTGCGGCGACGGCTGTGTCGCGATAATCCGCCTGTTCCGGATAGACGACGGCGATTTGGCCGAGCGCATCTTGAACGCCGATCGCCAATAGGCCTGGGTTACGGTCGAGTAGCTGGAGAATGGCGGGAGCGAGTTGTCCTTGTGCGTCCGGTGTCAGTACCGATGCGCAGATCTGGGCCCTTTCTACGGCGTCGGCTGCGGCTTGCCTCTGAAGGAGTTGGTGACTGCCTAGGCAAAACAAAAGGATGAATCCGGCTATCAAATGAACGTGGGCCTGGCACGTCTTCCTCAGAAAGGACGACATGAGCGAGTGGTTGCTCTTCGGGCGCTCGGAAGATGGCTCACGCAACTGCTTGACCCTCGTTCGATGGTGAAGTCGAAGAAACCCTGATCTTTCACCCAAAGCTACGATATCGTTTATGTTGACAGGGTTGGGCAGCCAAATCAGCTGGCATTATCGGCCCGGTGGATGTGGTCTATTGGCGTTATTCGGCACTACCGATTGAGAGCCTAGGGACTAAAGCCGAAGATCCGTGGAGATTACTCCGTGGAAAGGGGCCTTTGGAAATGGGCTTTTTCTGAGGTTGCGAAGCGTTCGCTTCCCGGTGCTACGCGAATCATTATTCGCCCGTGTATTCTGCGCAAGTCTTGGGTGTTTCCCAAACCCGAATGCTCGCGACCCTGCATCGATCGAAGGCTCCTTCGAGACGTTGCCAGATAACACGCGCGATGTTTTCTACGCTGGGGTTTAGGGCCGAAAACTCGGCACATTCCACGTTGAGGTTTTTGTGGTCAAAGTAGAGGATTACGCGCTCGTGAACGATTCCGTTGAAAAGCGGAAGATCGACGATCGTACCAGAACTGTCATCAGCATGACCCTCCAAAGTAACATCCACGACGTAGTTATGCCCATGGCCGTGGGGGTTGCTGCATTTGCCAAAGACTCGAAGGTTTTCTGCTTCGTCGAGCTTTTCGCAGTAAAGGCGATGAGCAGCTGAAAACTCGAACGATTGAGTCAAACGAACCATCTTGCTATCTCCTGAACGAATAGCGTATGTAAGAAAGGGCGAAACGGCAATTTCCAGGCGGTCTACCGTGCAACCCGTTGGACTCAGTTTCTTGGCTGCACCCAAAGCCTTTTGTAGTCCGCACTCGACGGTTGCTTGTCTTGTGTCGTCCTGAGTCAAACAATCTTGAAGGGTTGGGACTACGGTATCTCGGACCATTTTGTCAACGAGTCTAATGTCACAGATGTAGCCGGTGGTGTTGTCGATTGGTCCTTGAATGGTTACGCGAATGATCCAAAATGGCTCGCGACCAGCGCGCTCAGGAATCCCTGCCCATGTGTTGTTTTCATGCGATGCACAGGCACTGGAAAACGGAAAGCAACGGACTTCGCGGGTTAGTTTCATAGCTACTTTGTTTTCAGTGTATGAGCAGAGATCTATTCCGAAATCCTTTCGGACGAGACTGGCATAGCGTTCAACGGGGGGATACGGTTGGAATCAGTGCCATCATTGCGGGACCATTTGGTAAAGCCCTTGGCCCGCATATTCAAGCCTACCCTGTTCGACCAGCTTATCCCAGACAGCTTTGGGGTATTGGTTTGGTGGCATGACGGCTACGATGCCCGATGACTTGCCGCCCGACGTTGGCCCGTGGCCGAGCCCCGATTCCGCATCGAGGCGGGCGAGCTTGAGACGCTTTTTGAATGCCTTGAGAGCCTTGCGAAGCTCGTCCGGCGTTGGTGATTCCGACGGTGATGACGGTGGGATTTCGGACATGATTTATCGCTCCGATAGAAGGTTCATAGCTTCGAGGTGGTAAGTGTAGCGGCGAATCGCGGGTATTCAAGGGAAGCATAGTGCTTTCGGATGCTACAATTGGATAGAGTTTGCTTGCTACCCCAATATTGGACGCGAATGCAAAAACACCGCCAGTAAGACGTTGTACATCGTTTGTGATTCGCTAGAAGAGATATCCAAAAGTGTCAGATAGGCCGCACTCGTCGGCTGAAAAACGCTTTTGAAATCACTAACAGCAGGAGTGCTAGAACCACCAGGCCCCATTCCGAAACAGTTGGGATGGCTCCCACGCACTCTGGTGCAAAGACAAGGTCGTCCGCATTCGGACATTGGTCGTTGCAGTCAGCTACGGTATCGCCATCCGAATCCGTATCCGTTACGCCGCAACCGCACTCACCCGGGTTTAACTTGTTCGGATCATTTGGACATTGCTCGTCGGAATCGCAGGCGCCGTCGCCATCGCGATCGTCTAACGGGTCGTTCGGGCAGAGGTCACATACATCGCCAGCTCCATCACCGTCTGTGTCCGCCTGATCTAAGTTTCCATCAAGAGGGCAGTTGTCGCACACATCGATTATGGTATCTCCGTCAGAGTCAAGCTCACACTCATCCGGTACTGAGTTGCTGTTGCAGTCTGACACCACTTGGTCAGTGATTTCGCAGGAGTCCAATACAGCATTGTCATTGCAGTCCATGGAGGGATCGCCTGCAATTTCGTCCTCGTCAGCTACGTCGTTGCCGTCGCAGTCGAAGCCTATTCGCAAGAAGTAAACATCCTGTTCGCCGTTAAACGTAGCTGAGTAGGCCAGGCTCGCGCCGCTATCGTCAGATATCATGTCGTAGTAATCGCCGAGTTTGTTTTGACCTGGGAATCCATCATGGCTGTTGAACTGAGGCGAGAGGGTGATGTTGGGCGACCATGTCTGGCCTTCATCGAGGGAAAAGCTGTAGAACAACTCGGAAAGACGAAAATCCCCGCCAGCGTTTCGCGTATCGTTCCAAATGACATCAATTCGGCCATTTGGAGCTACGGACATCGTGCCAAACCACTGCCAGGCGGCGAAGTTGGTGGGATCATCGTTGATACGAACGGGAGCACTCCATGTGACGCCATTGTCTGAACTTCGTACGAACATAATGTCAGCTGGATCGAAGCTAATGAATGGCGAAACGGTGGAAAGTAGATAGACATTTCCTCTGCTCGGGCCGTTCGAATGATCGGTCGCGACCCCGGTTTGGCCGAGAAGGCCTGCCGGATTGGGGCCGGTGGCGAATACCGTAAGTCCCCCGAGATCGACAAACGTCGAATGCTCGAAAACTGGCGTAGCGAACGCATTTTGAGCATTGGATGATCGCGTTAGAAAAGCGAAGCCGTTGAATGGCGTGCCCGGCACATAAACCTCTCCGTTCGGCCCGACCGACATGGTTCCCCAAAACGGATTCTGCGGAACACTGATAGGCTGCATGAACGTCAGGCCGCCGTCGGTAGATCTTGTGAAACTACCAGGGCAGCAGCTGAAGGTTCTATTCCAGGTGGCATAAACATGACCATCACCCATTCCGCCTGTGCGGTCGATTGCGATCCATGCTTTGTCGCCTCCATGTCCTGGAATTGGCCCTGCCCACGTTACGCCGCCGTCTGATGACTTGAAGAATTCCGCTGAGACAATGGTGCTCAAGCTGTAGTAGTAGATGTTGCCTTGCGAGTCCGCATCAAGGACCGGGTCGCTGCGAAACTGGCCGGGCTGAAGTTTTCCAGGATATGTCCACGTCTGCCCTCTATCGTGACTGTAGGCATACCCCGCCTGGCGAAAGTTTGACGCGACGTTGTCGAACTGACGCCAGCCGATGACGATAACGTCTGGATTTGTGGGATCAATAGCAATGGAAGGTTCGTTCGCTGCGTCGCCCGGGATGTTGTTCCCCAGTGCGTCAATGTTGACCTGCACGCTTTGAAAGCGCCCATGCACAACTGCGCCAGCGCGCTGAACAAATGTCGTGGGCGGTGCGCCGGGACCTGCCAGGTATGGGTCATCAATCGTTTCACTGCGAAGCAATCGAATCGAATCATCGGGATCCGCAGACGCGGTGTCTGCGACACAAGTCAGGCATCCATAGGCGACAAAACACATGATGGCGAGACGCGAGCTTGCCCTACACATCAGCCTTGAGCTTGTTGACATTTCCCCTCATCTCCCATGATCATACTTCTGGTATGCGCAAAATCGGCTTAAGGCACATTATTATACTGTGTGCTCGCCTGCTAAACAACCCGAGCTTCTGTTTCAGTGATAGGGAACTTGCTGTGTACTGCCAAGCTATCGCGAAAATGCTACCGCCAGGAACGCTTTTTTGATCAGGCCAACTAACGGCTAACCATTGGATGCGATGTCGAAAGATCAAGACATACGACTAACGAAGCCCGAATTCGTTTCAATTGATAGGAAGTGTCGCCGAGTAGGCCCCCAGGTCTGCAGCGTCCTGCAACGTGAATCCCAACAGATCCATTGCAGGCATTGGGCTGGCCGGATGGCCAAAGCGCACCTTGTGAATGAACTCCCACGGGTTTCCAGCCGCGACGGTTCCCACATACACCGGCGAGAGGTCCGATCCGAAGTTGATCCCCGTACCCAAGCCGCCAAGTCCACTGGCAGGATCATGACAGGAACTGCATAAGTTGACATAGTCGATTTGCCCAAATAGAGCATTGCCGACGAATCCTTTTGCGTTGCATGTCTCTCCCATTGGGCATTCATTGTCAATTGTGCAACTCGTAGCACTTGTGCTGCAGGCGCCGATCACCCCTGCTACATCCGTGGTGCTTACAAGTGCCATTTTTACGACATCCCAGATGGCGGCATCAGATAATCCAACCGAAGCATAATCATGCCCGTTCGTTAATTCCACTGACGGCGGGTTCTTGAGAAGCTCGAACATTTGCGAAGGCTGCAGGGTTGTGCCAAGAATCCCCGGGAAACCCGTCCGATGCGAACCAGTTGCATAAGCGCCATCGACTCCCTTGTAGTCCCAACCATGGCACTCTTTGCATCGCCATGTTGTTGATCCCGATCGCGTATTCGACACTAGGTCAGGTCGGCTCGCCCATAGTGGATGGTCTGTCGTCGGGGCTGCAAGCCCAGCTTCCCGCCACCACTTATCGTACAGCAACCCACCTTTCATTTCGTCCGCCATCACATAGGAGCCGGGATCCAACGCGATCGGTCCGTCCAGGGCGCCAATGAATATTTCCGCGTCATCCAATGAAACGGAATCATCGCTGTCGAGATACAGGTATTCACAGCCAGGATCCGTCGAAGGCATGTCATCGTTGTAGCACCTTTGGAAAGATGCAAAATCGGCAAGATCGAGGTCGGCATCGCCGTCTGCGTCGCCTGGCTCGGCGAATCCGATTGTCTTGCGGGCGGCATAATACCGATCATCCGCAATGTCAGGATTCGTAGCAGGGGGATTGATCTGCGTATGAAAAACAGCATTGCCTGCAGTGAAAAACGTCAACCTTCCGACATCGGTTACGGGTGCCTGCCATTGGATCGGA
Source organism: Phycisphaerae bacterium (assembly GCA_029260035.1). Classification (GTDB taxonomy): domain Bacteria; phylum Planctomycetota; class Phycisphaerae; order UBA1845; family UBA1845; genus OFTM303. Next base: position 7,780 of record JAJDEA010000144.1, on the reverse strand, counting down.
AAGGAGTACGCGCCGCCATTGCTGCCCCATTGATTAAGCGAGTCTGCATAACTAAAGAAAGTGTGCGTGAGGTAGTTGGGATTGCTGCTGGCGAGTTGAGTACGAATTGGCGGTTGAGTATCAGCAATAAACATACCCCCGTGCCCTGACAGGTTTTCAGCGCTAATCTCAAATCCGGCACCGATTTGCTCTGGATCCGCCACGCGGACGGTCATGTCGTAAACGACACCAGCGCGATATCGTTCTGGAGCGCCCAATAGCTCTACTTGCCCCCCGCCGTCATTATAAAAGTGACAAGCTGTGCAATCGGCACCAACTCCGTTTGGGCTTATTGGCCCGGCGGTATATCCTTCGCTGGCTCCGTCGAAGAAGGCAAGCGATATCGGCAACAGTGCCATGACTGTGGATAATAGACAGGCTGCGAAAACAACTCGCCGCTTCATTGCTTCCCCCCTTAACGCCGAAGATAGTCTCTGCGCGTCCCCTCCTACAGGGAAGATGCAAAAACCTAGTGCATTGTAGCGCATCGACTACGCAGCTTCTACAAGGACCCGGGCGTCCGATATCCAAGCATTAGGACATCATTGATCATCATGCGAAGAACCGCATGAAGTCCTAAAACCGTTCGCGTTCCAGCATGCGCACAATGGAAACAGCAAAAGGGGACTGCAATCCGTGCGCCGAACGCCATTCCTTTGGGATATATAATGGAAGAACGGACTATCCCTGCGGAATCTGCCTTAAGCTCTCATTAGAGCCGACAAGTACGAGCACGTCGTCCGGCAAAATCCTAGAAGTGGCACTGGGAATCTCAAGAACGAGAGAAGAAACGGGCGTTTCTCCCTCTCCTGATTGGACCGTTATTCGCCGTTCGATGGCGATCAGATTGACGCCATGTCGATTGCGTAAATCCAGTTCCTTCAATGTCGCATGAAGAAGAGTATCAGGCGCTTTGACATAGACCATGCTATGGCCTTCGCCAAGCTCCACATATTGCTTGAGATTCGGTAGTGCGAGTCGATGTGCCCACCGCAGTGCCGATTCGTTTTCAGGCTGAGCGACTTCATGGGCACCGACGCGTTTTAGGATCGTCGCTTGAATGTCCGACTCTGCGCGAGCAATAATGCGACCGACGCCGAGTTCCTTCAGGTTGGCGACGGTGAGCGCAGCCGCTTCAAAGTTATGACCGATGCCGACAATCGCGGTGCCAACCTCATGCACACCTTGGGCATGTAATGCGTCCTTGTTCGTGCCGTCCAAACGTACCGCAAGAGCGACCTCATCACGCATTTGTTCGATGAGCTTTACGTTAAGGTCGATCGCAATCACTTCGGCTTCCGCAGCGGTTAGGGATCGCGCAAGTTTTTGACCGAACCGCCCCAAGCCGATGACTGCAAATTTTTCCATGACGTATCTCTGATATTCGGCGCCGTCTTGAAGCTGCACTAGCCTATGACTACGCTCTCCATTGCATATTCATATTGTGCTGCCTTGCGGCGACCCGCGAGCGCGACCAATAAGGTCAAAGGTCCGAGCCTGCCCGCAAACATGACGACCATGATGACGATCCTTCCGCCCAGCGTCAAATGCGGAGTAAGCCCGGTTGACAGCCCAACGGTTCCGCACGCGGACACCGATTCAAAGAGCGCTTCCCGCAAAGAGCAATCCTCCAGACTGCAAAGCAACAGAGTGCTCAGACTTGCTAAACCAAACATGACAAACACTACCGCCGCCGCTCTCCGCACGACATCCTCCGGTATCGTTCTGCCGAACGCTTCGATTCGTTTTCTACCTTGAAGTGTCGCCGTTACGCCGAGTATCAATACCGCAATACCGATCGTCTTGACTCCACCAGCTGTTGATGCGGGCGATCCGCCGATGAACATGAGTAGCGATGCCAGGAAATGACTGGACGACGTCATCGAATCGACATTCATTTCAACCGTATTGAATCCGGCTGTGCGGCAGGTGATTGATAGGAAAAACGAATCCAGCAATCTGTCCATCACGCCGCCGTCTACCATTTTCTGACTCTCAGGCGGAACAGTCCCCGGGCCTGATGAAAGGAGCGGATCGGACTCGAGGATGAAGAAGAGAAGCGTTGGCACGAAAATAAGAACCCCAGACGCGAGAAGAACGAGTCTTGTGTGAAGCGACAAAACGCGTCTCTTCGCTGGCCCGCGATGCGCTGGATTCCTGCTGATTGATGCAAGAAACCGCTGCAGGCGCAGCTTTGCCAGCTGCCATAAGTCACTCAAAACTGGGAAGCCTAGCCCGCCGACGACGATTAACGGAACGATGGCACCGTAGACTTGCCAAGCACCGCGGTAGGGGATCAGGCTGTCCGATTGAAGAGCGAAGCCTGCATTGCAAAAGGCGCTGACGGCATGGAAGACGCTGTAAAAGATTCGCAACCACACGGAATCCAAATGGCTCCACAACGGATACAGAGCCGCCGCGCCGACGGCTTCTGCAACGATTGTTAGGATGACGACAAAGGCTACCATTGATCGCAGTTGGCCTATCGTACGATGGCTCAGCGAATCTTGCAGGACCAGGGATTGCTTTAGCGAAAGCTGTCGACCAGCGAGCAATCCGAAAACACCGCCGAAGATCATGATTCCTAGGCCCCCAGCCTGGATAAGAATCAGGATGACGATTTGCCCGAAAAGCGTGAAATCCTGCCCGGTGTCGTAAATGGCTAAGCCGGTGACGCAGCAGGCACTGATGGCGGTGAACATGCAGTTTAGAATGTGCTCGTAAACACACATGCCGGATGATTCGAGCAGTCCGGGGTTCGTGGCTTTGGGCAGCGAAAGCGCTAATCCTCCGAGTAAGATCAAAGCGCAAAATGCCAAAGCCATGACGCGCGCAGGGTGTAAATGGCTTTGCGAAAGAGCAAGATTCAGGCGAACGCCCGCAATCAACAATCGCGTAAGAAGCAGGGCCTGCATTACGCCTACATAGAGCGCCGAAGCTTTAATAATAGGCTGATGACTTGCTTCAACTTGAACAAAGACAATGACAAGACCGGCTATCGCAAGCAAAACGAAATCGGGCATGCAGGAACGAATCGCTTCCCAGCGGAAACCGGCGCGGACGATTTGGTAAACACGCAAACACACATAGGCGACGATTGCGACAACCTGGACAGAAACCAGGAGCGCCTCAGGCAACGGCGGAGTGACAAACCCGAACTCGAGCGCAATCGAGACCATCGCAGCAAGTGCGAGGATCGAAACTATTATAGACGCGATGCGCAAGACGCGTGGTTGCCCATTGGTGACCGTCTTGATCTTTAAGGCCGTTGCGTCAGCCACATGAATTCCTCTTACTTTCCTATGCGTCGCCACTCATTGATTGCTAAGGCTTCAATGGTGCCAGGATGATGCGCGATTTCTTGCGATCATAGCCACGATTGATTAAGTGTCTGTCATGCAACATCGGCAAAGGCGAGGACTTGGCCATAACGCCGATAGAGTTCCGACCTGAGTTGACGATGCTGGGGTTGATTTAGTCGGTCGTCCGTTCGCAGAATCTCGGCTGCATCATCCCTCGCCAACTCAAGAATCTCCAGGTCGTTTACGACATCAGCTACTTTGAAGGCGGGCAGGCCATGTTGTCTGGTGCCGAGTAACTCGCCAGGCCCGCGTAATCGAAGGTCTTCCTCGGCGACCCGAAAGCCGTCGTTTGTAGCACAAAGTATGCCCAGCCTATTGTTTGCGGCTTCGGTGTCCGAATCTGTAAACAAGAAGCAATGCGACGGCTTTGAACCGCGGCCGATTCGACCTCGAAGCTGGTGTAGTTGGCTTAGCCCATATCGTTCCGCATGCTGAATTACCATCATGGTTGCGTTCGGCACATCCATGCCAACTTCCACAACTGTCGTCGCAACGAGTGCCGACGTCTTATTGGCTCGAAATCGCTCCAGCGCCTGCGTTTTTTCTTCCGCACGCATCTTGCCATGAAGCAAGCCAACCTCAATACCTGAAAGAGTCGTTGCGGCTAATTTTTGCGATTCAACACGAGCGGCTTTGAGCGGCAATGACTCCGATTCATCGACTAGTGGGTAGACGATATAGGCTTGCTCACCTTGGCCTAGCCTTGATCGGATCCATTCCCACGTTTTCGGCTGTGTGCTTTCTGTGCATAGTGTTGTTTGAACCGGTTTTCGGCCTGGCGGGAGTCCCCTCATTATGGACACATCCAAGTCACCAAACACGGTCATGGCGAGGGTTCGTGGGATCGGAGTCGCGGTTAGCACAAGCGTATGAGGAGCATGCCCTTTTGCGCGAAGTGCCGCCCGTTGCGAGACGCCGAATTTCTGCTGCTCGTCCACAACAACAAGCCCCAGATCGCGAAAACGGACCCCTTTTTGCAGGAGGGCGTGTGTGCCGACGATAAGATTGCACTCTCCCGTCAGGAGAGACTGTCGCACGATGTTTCGCTCAGATGCTGAGGATGATCCTGACAAGAAAGAGACATTGACCTGACTCCCGGATAGATAGCCTTTTATCTTTGCGAGATGTTGCGATGCCAGCACTTCAGTCGGCGCTAGAAACGCCACTTGCCTGCGATTGGCGATTGCGGTCAGAGTTGCATAAATGGCTACGACAGTCTTGCCCGCTCCAACATCCGCCTGCAACAATCGATTCATCGGAGTTGGCATAGCCAGGTCGGCGCAGATTTCGGAAACGGCGCGATTTTGTTCTGCGGTCAGCTTAAATGGTAGCCTTCGGCGAATTCGTACATCAATCGCCTTCGTTGTAACGATTGGCTGCGCATGTTGAGACCGCTTGGTATGGTGACGGCTTATTTGGACAGCCAACTGACACAGAAGAAATTCCTCATACGCCAGTCGCTCGTGTGCAACGGAAACTTCGTTAATGTCGGTAGGCTTGTGCTTTCGAAGGATCGCCGTTCGCCGGGGCGGCAAATTGCGTTTAGCCCGCAACGAACTCGGCAAGGTCTCGCCGACCTGTTCCAACGCGTCGTCTAAAACGCTCGCGATAATTTTCGCAATATACTTGCTCGAAAGTTCAGCGCAGGCGGGGTATACGGCTTCATGCCGATCGATGTCGTTGGCGAATGGGTCCTGCTCATCGGCGATGATCGTCAACTTGGGATTGGTCAGGGAGGCCCGGTCGTTGTAGCAGTCCACTTTGCCCGAGAGGCGAACCGTAAGTCCCTCGTGTAGCCGATCGATGAGATAGGGCGATTGAAACCAACGCACATTGCATTCGCCCGTGCCGTCAGCAACGAGGGCGTGAATGGCTTGCTGGCGCATACGCCCGCGTACGCGAATGCGTTCTACTTCGCCGACGATCGTAACAACTTCTCCCAGGCTGAGTTGTTCGATAGAAACGGATTTCGGTAGTAGCTCGTATCGAAAGGGATAGTGTTCGACGAGATCGCTGACCGTTCGAATACCCAACGTCTCGAAGTGCTTGGCGCGAACCGGGCCAACACCCCGGACGAATTGAACGGAGTCATCAAGTGCCAACCGATTCGCCAACGATCCAGCTCCTTCAGCCGTGGCCATTGGCGATGCAGCGCCCGCGCTCAACAAGAAAACAGCGGACACAACTCAAACTGGCAAGGCTCTACGGAATGAGAATTTTTTGGCCAACAAAAATCCTGTTCGGATCCGAAATCTCCGGATTGGCCTTGTAAATATCTTTCCAGCGCGCCGCGTCATGGTAATAAGTTCGCGCCAGCTTATAAAGCGTGTCGCTTTTAGTTACCGTATGATAACGCGTGTTCGTACTAGTGAGTGGAACAGCCGTCGGTGTAGTCTGTGAGCCGTACGTCGGATAGGGGTCGTAGCTGCGCGGGGTCTCTTCATACCTCGAAGCTACATCTGTTGCTTGCTGGGCAGGCTCCTCGTATCGATCCATTGACGTGCCATAGTCATTGGCGGACGCCATTGGCTCCTGGAACTCTGCCTTATTACCGCCGAACAATTTGTTCCAGGTTGCACAGCCTGTTAGAGAAACGATGGAAAAAGCACACAGTGAAATGAGCATTGCAGTCCGTCGCATAGTGATGACCTCCTGTCGATCGATTGGGATGACTAAACCTGCTACGAATATATAAGATAGGCGAATTGTGTCAACAATTCTCAGTGTGCCGAATTGCTCTCGCGGTGGGTCAGAAATGGCCGTTGCGAAAAAACGTCGTACAGCCTTTCCAGGATGCGAGTGTTGGCCATCTTGATTTCACTTCAAATTGCCAGCGATCGAGAAGAAGGCTGGTTCGATTTCGGCTGTGAATAGGCTCCGTTAAACGAGGATTCAACAAGGAGGATGCTGCGATCGCCACAAGCGATTAGGATGGCGGCAGTCGCGAACATATCACCGAAGAAACATGCACTCGAACGCTACATGACAAATGAATAGAGCATTTTCTAATTCGTCGCGGGGCTACGGGCTGCCACGGTTGGGGGCATATACCCCCAATACAAGCCGGGATGATTCCAAATGATGCTCCCGTTGCGGTAATCGCCATCTGTAACAAAATCGCTGGCGCGAAAATGGCCCACACCTGAATCAAGAAAAAGTACGTTTGCGTAATCAAAATGGTAGCTTGTTCCCACGTCGTCAGCCATGCCGTGCGGACTGTTCGGGAATATGTCGAACATGAAAACCGTCGTCGGCTTTCGAGCATAGCGATTAGCCCGAATAGGCAACTCGCCCTGGTCGGACGAAGTGGGGGCGTCACGGCTATCCACGCCGTCAAGCACACGATTCATTCCGTAATGAAATTGGTTCTTGCCCGACCTGCTCTTGAAATACTTGCTAACATTTTTCGATGGGCAAATCCAGGAATTGAGCGAGGGTAGCTCCTTTATCAACTTGCCTTGCCGTTCGATATCAACGTAAGCCGGCGCATTGAGATAAGGCGGCAAGACATTGAACCAGGTGTAGGGCTTGTTGATCTTGAGATACGTTCCTTCGGTGGGGATGAAATCGTTAAAGTCTTCGCGATAATACTGCGATGCATTTCCCCACTGCCTGAGATTGTTTGCACAGATCAGCCTTCGCGCTTGCTCGCGCGCTTTGCGAAGCATCGGAGAGAGCAACGACAGCATGAATGCAACAATACTGATGACCAGGATAACTTCCAGAAGGGTCGTACCGTACCGCTTGCCTGCATTCCGCCTGCGACAAACGACGCCAGCTTGTCGTTTTCTATGTTGAAACATGCCCGACCTCCACGTTCTGCTCTAGACAACTCAATGACAAAGCGTCAGACCGATGGGAGTTGCCCTATCATAGCGACAAGGGGCTGCATGGCGAAGCATTTTCTTGAATCACTTTAGAGCGAATCCCAAGACAGATGCCATCGAAAATGCGCGCGGCCTCGAACCATAGCGAGCCGGCTCAGATTCAACATCGAACAGAGCGATCTACTTGCCTTTCGTTAGGATGGGTTAATGCGTGAAGATGATGGATCGGCAGGCTAGGTCGAGTAGGTTGGTCAGGTCGTCATTGATGCGCGTTGGCAAGGCTGTCCGTAGCGAGATTGCATATGCTGGGCCTGAATTCAAGACGACTGATCGAACAAGGGTCATGCGATCCGGCGACGTCATTTCGACGCCTTTTTCGTCTCCGATCGGTTTCGATGATGCCTCGCCAAATTCTCCGAGAATGCTGCCCTCCTGTTTCGCAAGGGTTTGGAGAACTTTTCTGCAAATTGCTTCCGCGTCGTCCTGATTGGAGTTTTTGGCTCGAAGGAAGAAGATAAGAATATCTGAGCCGTCAGCGGATTGGCCTAAGAA
>JAJDEA010000143.1 GCA_029260035.1 Phycisphaerae bacterium | reverse complement strand
TTCTATCTACATGAAACACTCCGTTCGCGATTCGGCGACTCGTTTCTTGCCATGGAAACCAGGTCCGGGATCTTGCTCTTACCGGTGCCAGATGATCCGGTGGCGAATCTTACGGAGATAGGGAAAGCACTCCGTGGCCTGTCCGTCACAGAGGCAAAGGAACGAATCCGGGAGCGAGCCCGCAAGGAGACGCTGCGAAAACTATTTAAGCAGTGATTGCCAAATATTTGACATGAAAACACAAACAGTCGCAGTTCCACGTGACGACTTAACGCAGCTCAAGAACGACGTCGCATTGATCAAGAACGCCTTGCTTGACGAAGGAGCATTGACCGATTGGGCAAACAATGAGCTAAAAGAAGCACGAGAAGTTCCTGATCCTGAATTGCTGAATTCTAAAGAAGTGAGGCAGTTGATTCTTGACGCATGACATGGTCGATCGAGTGGACGCCGAAGACAACACGCTTCTTGAATAAGCTACCGTAAGAAATGGCGATCCGATTACAGGGCAAAGTCGAATCCATAACAACTGATCCGTTCCGTTATTTGGAGCACTATGAAGGTGTCGGTTACAAGATGCGAATCGGCACATACCGGGTCTTGATCGATGTGGATACCAAAGCAAAGCTGTTGAAGGTTCGAGTGCTTGATAAGCGAGGCCGCGTCTATAAGCGATAGAACTGTTGACGTTGTTCTTGTCAACTAATCGCGACCCGTTACACGTCGCTGCCGCGGTGCGAAGTTCTCCATGGCGGCACCGTTGCTGTTTGCATAAAGGCAGTGAACAATTTGCCTTGCCCTCGACGTCAGCCGCTAATCCGATTTGGAAAACTGTCGCGTAAGCCTCTTATGTCTCTGAGTAAGTTCGGCCTGGCTTCTTCTGCGTAGTTCAGCAATCGACTTTTTCATGGCATCAGCACTCTCATCGGAAAGAGTTCCGGCAAGATGCATGAGGCTCGGTTTTTTGGTAAGCCTGATGATCACGTCTGAAAAGCTCTCTCCGTCTCTTCGATGAAAAACAAGTCGGGCGTAAGCATCATCGGTAATCCTGATAGTTCTATTTGCCATGCGACAATCAGTCGCAAAGGATTTAAGTAGTTTTTGCCTCTCAAAAGAGCTTCGAGAATCATCTTTTCTCAATCGTAAACTATAAAACCGAGGCCATCCTTATCGATACATGGTCAGCGTCATACTCGAAACCAACATCTATGGGAGAATCGTGGAAGACAGGATACACGGTGCAGACTTGGTTGAGCGAATCTCCGCCGATCCGGCATTCATCGTTGTCAACTTCCGAGTAATTCGCAAAGAACTCAGAAGAGCTCCAAGGTTTCTGCCGGTCTACGACAAACTCGTGTCTCGCCGAATCATCGACGAGAGCCAAGCAATCAAACGTCTTGCCGAGGCGTATTTCGCAACCTACAAAGCAAACAATGGCGTTCAGAGTAAACGAAAGATTCTGAATGATTTCATGATCGTTGCTTGTGCCACGCTTAAAGGATGCGATTTGGTTTGCTCAGATGATCGAAGGACATTGCAACACCCGGTCGCTTTGCAGGCATATAGAGTTGAGAATCTAAAACGACGACTCCGAACGCCCAACTTCTTTTCATACGATGATCTGAAACGTAGTTTCCTTTAGCTTGTGAGAATTAGCTTTCTTGCCTGTGCCATCGCAATGGGATCTCGCTGAATGTTCATAACCAAGTCGCGTAACTCCCGTGCCACTTGCTTTCTCGATTTCTTTTGAGATCGTTTGTGCTCCATGTTGCTGCCAGATGACCGACGCTTAAGTAGTTTTCGGTGAATCATCAGAATGCCAAGAATCGCGTTTTCAGGAAGAAAAAATGAAACAATGTTGATGGAAAGCGGCAACAAGAAATGCCGCATAACTCTACTCCCTTGGACGGTCGGGGTATTGAGAAATCCCAAGGAGGCAGAGCGCTGCGGCAGCCCCTATTCTACAGAATTAGGTCGAGAAAACAAGCATTTTCTGCAGGCCTATTGAGTCGATTGTCAACCAAAGAGCAAAGGAATCGCCTACGACAATAAGAACTCTTAGAACCCAGGCGATTGGCCTATGGCTCATTCGTTGTCCGCTTTAACACAGTCAATCGTTTCTCAAGATTCGTAATCCGGTCGCTCTGCCTCTCAGTCAATCTCTTCTGCCCCTTCACCGTCTCATGCAATCCTTGAATGGCCGCTAGCGCCACCCCATCGGCTAAGTCGCCGGTGATGATTCAGAACCGTCCTTTTGCCAATCCAGTCCAGTTTTGGCACCGGAGGCCCCTGACTGACCAGTTAGGCTGCAGTCACCAATGCGATTACTTTGTCAGGTACCCGGCGTCCTTCGATACGCACTTCAATGCTGCCAACCGCATGGCCGTCGGAATGCTTCCAGTCTTTCAGACTCTCCACTGCTTCCGCATTCGCCAGGTCATCGGATTCTGAGTCAGCCACCCATAGCGAGTGAATTACAGATTCCTCTGGGACCTGCATATTTCGATCGATCCGCAATCCGGCCGCCCTGGCTTTGTCATTCGGCACAGCGACGCACGCCCGGAGCTTTGGTGTCGGCCGATCGGCCGGAAACAGATCACTTTGCCCCGATCGGATGTGAGCAAGTTCCTGCTTCTTGTAGCGGGTTTCCGCCTCGACGTAGACTGCAGGCAAGGGCGATTGGGAGGCGCACGCTATCAGCGTCGCTTGGAAACTCGCATCCGGGCACTGTTCCGCCCGAACAGCCTCCACTATTTCGAACGAAAGCATGCCGGCCTCATTGATCGCCGCAGCAACTGCAGGCTGGAAGATTGGAGCGTAAAAACCAATCGCTCCGGCGATCTCATCCATCAGTCGTTCCGTTGGAGGCCGCTTCGAGGTTGATCGATGAAAAATAAACTGACGCTGGTGAGGAAGCGTCAACAGGTGCGCAATCTCATGCCAACGCGAAAAAAAAGCTCGCGCGGCCTTGGGGCCACGGTAATCAACCACAGCCACGAAACGGTCCGGTGAATTCTCCGTAGCGTTATTCCTACGGAGCACGGCTGCAAACGTGGAGTCATCGAAATCGGAACGGAGCCCCGCAAAACCAAACTCGCGAAGCGCTACATATTTTTGAACGATCCGCTCAAGGTCGGCATCCTCCCGTATTTCTTCGATGACAAGCCCAAGCCTCTCACACACAACTCGCTCAAGCTGGGCAACGGTGACGATGGGACCATGTTCCTTCGCCCACTTCGCGATCTTCGCAAGACAGAAAGTCACCACCTCGGCCACGGCATTCTGCCGCCAATCGAGTCCAAGCTCGGACGCAAGCGTGACAATCTCCGGCTCGTCGGCAAGTCTTGTCATAGGAACTCCTTCACGGATTCAAAGAACCGCTGCCAGTCGAATTCTTCGAGATTCTCGGTTTTCGTATTGCTACGATGCGCAATGATCTGGCGCCGCATATCCAACAACATGAGCGTCTGGGGAAACGAGAGGTCAGCTTCGCTCGCGAATCTAGCGAGCGATGCAGGAATCTCTATCTCTTTCGGGAGCTCAATTCCCTCACCAACCCGCCCTACAATTGAGTCTAGTGACAGGTTGAGGACCCTCACCAGGTCAAAGAGCTTATCAGCACCGATCCCTCTCTTCCCGTTTTCGAGATCGGAAAGGAATCCCTTGCTCAACCCAGCCTTCACAGCCAGATCATCCTGAGTCCAGCCCAACTCAAGCCGACGTTCCTTGATCCGTCCACCCAACAACGCCATCTGTTCCTCCCCGTCTGCTCCCACCGAAGGCCCCGAAACAGCCTTCAGACTGTACCGCCGCACACACCCAACTGAGTAGTATCGCTAACGGCGAAAACTCGTCAAGCGGCGCCCTTGACATCCTATTATGCGAACTATATTGTATTGCGAACATCCAGGGCGGGATATTGACTTGGCAGGCCGTCGGAGATCCTGTCGTCTGGATGAACCTAATTCAGCCAGCGAAGGGAGGTGATAACGGATGGCAAAGAAATGTGGAGGAAGAACTCAGCCTGGCCCAAAGACGGTACCCGTAGACGGGCATAAACGGTCGAAACCAGGCCCAGATTGTCACGGTCCCGGTAAGCCGGGGCCAAAAACAGTGCGAGTGAAACCGCACAAGCGTTCGAAGCCGTAGGGATGCGGCGGCGCAACTGATGGCTGTTTATTTGGAGGTATCGTTATGACGACTGCAACAGCAGTTGGTGCTCGACGAAAGACAGGCGAGACATGCCCGGAATCCGGGCGATGGAGGTTCGATGGCTACTTAGATGGGACCAGTAGCCCACCGCCAACTCCGGAGGAGATGGAGATTCCCCTCAGCAAAGGCGAAACATTCCCTCCGATTCGTTCGTCGGGTAAATCCTGTTGGTGGAAATTGGTTCAACGAATCTAGGGGATGCGACGGACAAGCAGCAGAGCCGGACGGTCGTTTTCGGGTTTCATACTCGTAGCGACCGTTCCCGGCTTGCTGTGTGTCCGAGTGAATTGCTATTCCTTTATCAGCCTTGGATCTCTCGAAAACTTCATCAGCGGGTCTGGACAGCCGGAGCAAGGATCCGTCACCGATACCACTTTAGCGCGGTACATTGGCCGAAACAACTCAGGTACAGGGCGACAGCGCGCCCTGTCGCCGGAATTCGGGCAGGTTTCGCGGGTTTCGATGTGGGATACCGTTCTTTCTGGCGGTGCATTGCGTTTCCTGGAAGATGTTCATAAGCATGAAGAAGATGGAGTCAGAAAACGCTATGAACGTCTTGGCCTGAGCGCCGGCGTCGGGACAAGGCTCAAAGAGACGCTGATCGATGGTGGTTGGTTGGAGGCACAGATCGTCGCTGTGGGACGTACGCGCAAAGTGCTCTTGCGATTGACGACGGAAGCGCGGCGCATTCTGGGCGTCGAAGAAGCAGCACCGCGTGGCTCGATCGCACACGAGTATTGGAAACGTTACTACGCTCGGCGGTTTGAAGCCGACGGCTATCGGGTGGCGCTTGAAGCAGAGCGAGTTGGTGGTCGGGTGGATGTGCTGGCGTTGAAAAAACGTGAACGCGTAGCCATTGAGGTGGAAACCGGGAAATCCGACGTGGTGGGTAATGTCAAAAACAACCTGCTGTCGAAGTTTGAGCGGATCGTGATTGTGGCGACGGATGACGAGGCAATGGCTAAGGTGGAACGGCAATTGGGGGAGGCGGGATTGCTGATTGCTAATCGAGTGCAAGTGATACTGAGAGATCGGATGGGTTTTGGATAACCATGAGAGACGCGATTGGCTTTAGAGGCACTTAAACTGGGGAAATGGAGAATCTCAGCGAGCCGAGAACGGGGCGCCGGGGAAGCTTGACGTGGTTTCTTGATGAGATGGAATGGCGCGCCACGCTTCAAGGAAGCTGAAGCCGGTGATACGCGCGACCCGCGCTTGATTCAAAGGGGAACGCTCGCCAATCCCTCAGGTTCATTCGAATATCGCTTAAGTGCCCTCTTGACCAAGTGCTATTGCTGCGCTCAAATACCTCCTAGACTCCTGCTCACTGTAGTGAGTCTGCGTTTAATGCTTGCGGCTGACGCCTCGCGGGCGTGTTTTGGAGACATGCTTATCGGAAACCTTAAGTACTCGAAATGCGTCAATAGCCCTATGACAAAAGCCGTCGATTACGGTCTTCCTCCCTTGACGTTCACGCGCGCGATTGTCCTAGCTATCCGCATCACACCTCGCCAGCTTTTTCTCGTTCTCCCTTCTCCATTCATGATTGTCAATAGAAGGATATAGTGACGATGTCGCATCGTGATAGGAGAATTGTATTTGCAACCGACTGCGAAGGGCCTGCCGTCCGTAACGACAATGCACTTGAAACTGCCAGCCTGACGATTCCTGACGGGCTACGTTTGTTCGAGCAACTTAGCAAGTTTGATGATTACACCGCTCGCGTGCGCCACAGGCCAGCCTACAACATTGGCGATACGCTTCGTCTCTTAGCACCATTTCTCAAGGCCTACGATGTAACCGACGCCAGCTTAACAGACCTAATTCAACAGCGTCGGCTTGCATGGATCCCTGATGCAAAAGTGAACATCTCGAATCTCAGAAAAGAGAGGATACCGGTTTTCCAGATCACCGTGAGTTATCGCCCTTTTGCAAAGCATGTGGCGCGCCTCCTAGGTGTGCGCAGCGAGTTCGTTTACTGCACTCCATTCGCACTCGATAAGTATACAATGTCAAACCCGGAAGTGAAGCGGCTTAAACAGATAGCAAGCGTTATTGCGGATCTACCCAAAATCCCAGAGCTGCCACCCAATGACACACGGCATATGAAATTACCAAAGGCATTTCGAGACATTGAGCATCTCGTCTGGGGCGAAATGGCTGAGCATCTTCCCTGCTCGAGCAAAATGCTACGAGAAATTCGTACAATGGGGGGGCAAAATAAAGTCAACGCGGTAGATGATATCGCTGCGCGTACACATGTCGAGCCACGGTACTTATTCTTCCTGGGCGATAGCATTACTGATGTTGAAGTATTGGAGGACGTCGACCGCAAGGGAGGTGTGGCGATTTCGTTCAATGGTGACTCGCATGCTGTCAATGCAGCACGCTACTGCTGCTGGGGTAACAGCGCGTTGGTGACGGGGCTTCTGGCACTGATCGTCAAACGTCAAGGTGGTCACTCTCTCCGCAAATTCGTTGAATCCCGAGGTGACCGTCGTACTGTGGCAGGAGATTCGTCGTTAATAAACGTGTATGATACCCTCTCGCGAAAGGCATGGGGTGTTGCCCACCGCGATAGTGTCCCGCTCGCTGAGCGTGTGGGTGAAAGTAAAAAGTATCGAATGCTGAACCGTGGAACGCTGAAAGGATTTAAAAACCCGTGACATCTACACAAGACAATGGCTAGCAGAAAGACTAAGCCATATTTTGAAGAATACCGCCGTGTAGAGTTCTTATTCGTACCAAAGCGGCAGTTGACGGTGCGCGAGACGTTTCTCATCAAAAGCTCGTCGCCAAAATCGGTTTTTCGCACAAAACTGTCTTTCTGGGATGAAGCATTGAAAATCGAGGCCAGGGACGAGCACGGCCGACTTGTGGCGGACGTCACAGAACACATTCCCCGGCACATTAAGGTGAACCTTGGCAATCGTTCTCCGGAGGATTGCACCTATAAACACATCGAGATTGAGTACAAAGTTAGACGCGATGCTAACCGTATCGAATTGGCGTTACATCCTAAGAGTGGACCGAAAAACGTGCATGTGCGAGGCCACTTTTGGCACGCAAGAGTCGAAAGCTTCGTTGGGCACATACGCGAAAAATCAGTGATTATCCCGATCTCACCCAATGTTCGATTCGTACAAGGTGTACCTAGCTATGAAGTTTACGAATGGGTCGGTTCTGCATTGCCAGCCAACCAAAGTCTTTACTTCGTTTGGAAACTGAAAAGACGAAATGGCCACCAGAGACGGGTTCAAGCAAGAACGCCATCGTGAAGCACTCAACTCCCTTGGGCGGTCGGGATATTGAGAAATCCTAAAGAGGCAGAGCGCTGCGACAACCATCAGGCGAGAATACGCAAAGAAGACAAGCTTTTGTTACGGACCGCTTAAGGCCGCCATCGGCCAAAGAGCGGAGAGTTCGTTAGGAATGGTTATCGATGACAAATGAATGCGAGTAGCTTGATTCCCATTCGGAGATCTCAGGAGCAATAATGATCGCTTTGTTTGCAATAGAAAGAGAATCCTGCGTCAATCGAATGGCGTAGCAGAGTTTCAGTTCAGCCAAACTCAAGCGTTGCGGTTTTCTACTCAGGCCACTCTTACCGTCAAGCCGAGAAAACAATAGCCGGGAGACTTTGTTCCTTGCGGTGGACGCCGAGACAAACGTCGAAGAAGCATCTTTTGAATAGGCGATTATCTGATTATCGCCAAGTCAAGTTTATTAGGAAATGTAGAATCCCAATGAACGACATGACAATCAATGAGTTCACCTCTCTGGAAGAGCTGAATC
>JAJDEA010000142.1 GCA_029260035.1 Phycisphaerae bacterium | reverse complement strand
ATGCCGATGCGGCTCGCGAGTATTTGCAGCGCGTCATTGCCAATCACGCGGACACGCCCTGGGCGGTGATTGCCCTAGCCGAATTGGAATTCCCTCTCTCATTCCAATGGCAAGAGGCATTCAAAGAACCGCCCGAGGGCGTGCCCCTTCCTTGGGACAAGAAACCCTGGGAAGCACTCACCAACGCTGAAAAGGAAGCCAAAGTGGCATTCGAAAAAAAGAAAACTGCGCGAGCCAAGCGAAAGAAGGAGGTTGAGGAAAAGGCCGCCGGTGCCGCCAGAAAACCACCGCCAAAATTGTAGGTCAGCATGACAAAACGGAAAACTCACAAAACAGGAGCCATGAAATGCCCACTAAAGAAAAGCAAGATTTAGAGTCCGCGTTGGAACAGGAGACCCGGACGGCCAAACGACAAGAATTATTGCGGCAGTTATGGAACATCGATCAGGAAACTCGACCAAACGAAGACAATTCGGACCTGGCCGATCCAGATTGCCAATCGATCAAGCCGGCTCGCAAACGCTCGATGTCGTCGAATCGAGAACTTGAATTTGTAGATCCCGATTGTATCGGTGCGTGATTTGCGAACACGGTCAACGACTCCTGTGGGTCTTTTCGTGGGAGAGAAGGTCCAGTAGGAAGTCGGGGCAGGGCGGTCAAAAAACCGCCCTGTTTTCCTTTTCATAAAGCCAGAACAACCAACCGATTGTCCCCTGATCAGAGAATTCACAGATTTGGGCTGAACTGCACTTAAAAAGAATTAGCTCAAGAGGAAGCGGCAGCGTCGTTGCTTCTGAAACTTGGCAAGGGTGGCAATGTTCGTACTAGAACGATGCGCAATTTCGACGCCGATGAATTCGAGAAACTCGTCAGCTCGGTATGACCTTCGACGTACTTCACCCTAAAGCAAGGCTTCAGTCCTCGGCTCCGATGTCGCGACTGTAAGTTTCTTGTAACAGACCGTTTTCTTTCTCTTCGTGGTCGTGAAACCTTTTTGAAAAACCGGCGAATTCCGTTTCAAGGTTGCTCCACCACTCTCCTGCTTTACCGTCCGACCTGGCCAGCTCACTCATGCGCTCAAGCCGTTTCGTAAGCTGTTGATGTTCCTGCAGAATTCCTTTCGCCTGTCTTTCCAATCGGGGCGCCTCGGCAATAATTTTATCGAAAAAACCGCCGTCCTCTTCATCGACAAAGTGCGCCCGAACAACTTCTCGTAGCTCGGCGAGCAATTCTTCGACTCTCACGCGGCTTGCTTTGCGCTCGACAAGCGTATTTCCCATCGCTTCAAGTAGATGACCTAGTGTGTCGTGTTGAGCAGCCAAATCGTCCCACTCGGTTTTCTGCGGCGTTTTCATTGACATGATTGGGTTCTCCTTTTCGAGGTAATAGGTCAACGTGATTCGTTCGGGCTTTCCCGTGATGCGTCAAACGGTCGCGTCTGGGACCGCCGGAAAACGGCACAACGGCTTTCGCGAACGCGGTACTGATAACAACTCGGCAACCGTCGTGTCGCCGAACATCTCCTCAACGACAGCCGCTGCATCGTCCAAGCGGCGATGCAGCGGGCAAAGCGTTCTTCCATGGGCTGCGATGCCAAGCGGACATTCGGGAAACCGCCGAATCGGATCCACCGCGTTGACGATTTCCAGTACAGTCATTTCGTCAGATCCACTCGATAACGTAAAACCGCCGCGAAGCCCTCGTTGTGAATTGACCAATCGCGCACGACTCAGGCCTTGCATCACCTTGGCGAGATATCCTGCCGGAACAAGTGTGACTTCCGCGATCTGGGCCGTCGTTCGCGGTTGTCCATTCTGGTCGGCGAGGTACACGATCGCCCGAAGAGCATACTCGGCGGTCTGCGAAATCATTAGCGAAACTCCATGTAGTGGATATCTGGACCTTGACATCCATAATATGGTTGCTATATTGGCGATTGTCAACATCGACTTGCCAAACCTACCAATAAAAAGTTGCCGAGGGGTGTGCAATGCATCCTGCCCTTCGACAGAAGCCTGCCTAAGTGTGAAGGAGTATTACTATGGCAACATCGTTCTCCGAACAATTAGTTGGGAGTCTCGTACGACAACAACTGAGTCGAGTTCGCGTCTTCGATCGATTTCGTATCGACTACTGTTGTGGAGGAGCTAAATCACTCGCAGAAGCGTGTGCCGAACGCGATCTAGAACTTCAACGAGTTATTCGCGCATTGAATGAATGCGACTATTTTGTCGCCCGAATGGACGACGTCGATTGGTCAAATGCTCCACTTAGTGATTTAGTCGACGACATTGTAGAAAGACACCACGCGTATCTACTTCGAGAACTCCCGCGACTCGATGATTTGATGGCCAAGGTGGCTAAAGTACACGGCTTGAAGCATTGCCAATTGCACCAACTTGCTCACGTCTTTGTCGGCTTGGACCAAGAACTTCGCACCCACATGCTCAAGGAAGAGCAAGTGCTTTTTCCAATCATCAAACAACTTGAATCATCGGCTTCGTCGTCGGAGGCTTCTAATTTCGAGCCAACGCCCAGCGTTTGCGGTCCGATTGGTGTCATGGAGGATGAACATCGCGAGGTTTCTGTCGCATTAGGCCGGATGCGAAATCTCACGAACAACTACGTTGCACCGCCGGACGCTTGTCG
>JAJDEA010000141.1 GCA_029260035.1 Phycisphaerae bacterium | reverse complement strand
TGATGTCCGCGGAGCTATTGATGTGCCAACTTGTCGACATTTGCCATTCTGCGTCGGTAGGAAGTCTTTGGCCGATCCACAGGGCGAATGCCTGAGCTTCGTACCAACTAATGCCCACGACCGGGTGATCGGAAATCTTCTTATTGTGTCGGCTGTGCTGCCAAAATCTCGGTCCAGGTTCTCCAGTTTGATCCTTTAATTCGATCAGGTGAGGCCAGATTTCCTCGGGCCAATAGTCAAGATCGTCATAACCGCCGGCGTCAATAAATTCCTGGTATCGCGCGTTGCTGATCGCGTGAACATCGAGGAGAAAAGGCTGTACTTCTACGTCGGCCTCTGGTGCACCGGGTTGTGTGTCGAGCGTCTGGGCGATCGAAACGCTTCCTGCTGGTACGAGCGCCATACGCCTTTCCATCTCGCGTTGCGCTTCAGCCATGATCGCCGAACCGTTTTGGTGGGCTTTCCACTGAGCTTCGTTGCGAAGGATAACGTTATGCCGTCCTTGTTGGAGCAATCGCTTCAAAGGATCGCTGTCAAACGTCTGCTGCTGCGCTGGCTCATAGGATGTTTTCTTGGGCGATGGTTCGTCATCATCCGTGGAATTTGTACGATTGGTCTTGGTCTGCGATGGACCACTCTTCTTGCGAGAAAAAAGCTTCAAAGCCATTGATGGTTTTCCTTGGCGGTATCAACTCGATGAAACTAGGTGAGTCACACTCCGATAGCGCGTCTCTTGGCGTCTCGCCTCAGTTTGCGGAACTGTTCAGCAGCTGGGCTGGCCGCAGGCTTGGGCTTGCCGGGCGATTCAATTTCGAGGTCCGAGATTTGCCCGACATTTCGATCCGGTGTCTTGGCGATCAGGGGCATTTGGCTGGTTCCGCCGAGCCGACGCAATAACTCTTCCCTTTGCGTCGCAACCTCTTTTTGGGCGAGCTCCAGTTGCTCTTGCATAGTCAAGAGAGTCTTGCGAGTGCCGTCGAGTTCGGCTGCGTAAGCCTCGATCTCCTTTGAGCGCGCACTAAATTCAGTCTCGCGGCGTTCAAGCTCTTTGAATCGAGGTTCGGTTATCTGACGTTGTTCCGCCAGGTTCGTCTCCGCGATTTCGATAGCGCTTTCGCGTTCTACGAGCATCGAGACGGCTGACGCATGAGCTTGTTTCTCCTGATCGAGGCTAGCGCGGAAGTTTTCAAGTTCCTGTTCTTTGGAAGAAAGAACTCGCTGCGATTCTACTGTTCGGGCTTCCGCGGCACGGATATCTTCCAGCTTTTGTTTGTTTTCGCTGGCTAATGCCTCAAGTTTCGGTCGCTCCGCTTCCAGTGTTTTCTGCTCTTCGCCGAGCGCCTTTCGTTCCTGCGCCAATTGTTCCTGGACATGGGTGAATTCGAGACGATCCGCATTAAGTGCCTCGACTTCCATGTGCAGGCGAGACCTTGCCGCACGAATCGCATCCCGAGCTTCCTGGGCAAGGCGATCAATGTCTGTCGTCGCAGGTGGCTCGAGCTTCAAATTGTCTATTTTTTTCTCTGCCAATTTCCCACCATTCCAATGGGCTTTGCGGCATCATAGGCCACAGGGTCGATCGATAGGCCTCCAACTGTTTGTCGGTGCCCTTTCTTTCATGTTGTCGGCGACTCAGGCGCCGATCCGAACAACAATCAGTGAAAGCCTACAATACGCCGTCGCGACACAAGCAAGTTGAAACAAATATGGAATCAAAGAGCCATAAGAATTGACCGGCATAGGCTCGCAATTCAGCCATTATCGGATCGCACTTGATTGCCCGCCGAGTGACTCCATTAAGGGACGGTTCAAAGCGATTTTTCGTTTGTAATGCCGAACCACGTTGGTGAAATGTAAACTTGTCGGGAAGCCGACCGGTTTCGTTATATGACGTTTACGCTCTCGATCATCTGAAGAGGATGTTCGACGTCGAGCAGGATACTGTTGCAGCGAGCGGTTTGCATGCCTGGAATGAAAATGCCAATACGCGTTGGCCTTGGGTTGTTTATGTTTTCAGCATTGCGTCAAGAAACGCGTCACTGAGTTCAGATGAAAGACACAAAGAAGAGTAATCGAACACGCATGATGGCATCGCTTCGATAGACCTCCTGCATTGGAGTTTCACCAAAATGGTTCAAGCAAGCGCATTTCCGGAAGAGTTGTTGTCCAAGGCGGACTCAGCTGTTGACTCATTCGAGGGGGCACTGACGGAATATCAGGGCCGACTTCGCTCCTGGGCACAGCAGCAGCAGGAGACATTGAGCAAGAAAGCGGAACGAACTGCGATGGACGAGCAATCCATCAAGGCGCAGATTGCGAAGCTAGAATCGGAAGAGCAGGCACTCAAACAGGCTAAGGTCGCGCAGGAAAAACGAACGAAGGAGTTAAGCGATCGCGAACAAGCCATTGTCAGGCAGGCTGACGAGCACACGCAGGCAGAAAAGCAATTAGCAAAACAGACGGCGACAGCGGAAAAACAAATCCGTGCTGCGCAGGATGGGATTTCAAAGTCCGAGCAAAAACTGGCGAAGTCACACCAGGCGATTACTGACCAGGAAGCAAGCCTAAAGCAGTTTGCAGCGGGACTCAAGAAACAAGAACAGGAGATTCGAGACTATCACAAGTCCGTTCAGCAAAAAGAAAAAGAAATTGCGAATGCAAAGACTCAGCTTGCTGGTGAGAAGGCTCAACTCGATGAGCGTACTGTTGAAATCGTCAATCGCGGCAAAGCGATAGAATCAGCTCAGCAAGAGGTTGCGCAAGTTAGGCAGGAATTTGAAGCTCGAGAAAAAGGTGTCGCACAACAGGAAGACGCGCTCGCTAGGTTGCGTGGCGAATTGGACAATCGTTCAGGAGAAATTGACCAAGCAACGAAAGAGCAAGCTGAGCAAGCCACCTCTACCCTGAAGAGCCAACAGGCGGTACAACAGAAACTGGATCAGCAACGCGCGGAACAAGACCAGCGCCAGCAAGAGCTGGGCGAGCTTCAGAAGCAGTTTGAAGCAAAGCAGAAAGACCTGACTGCACAAGTACAAAAACTCGCGGCAGAGCGCCAGGGATTGGAAGAGCAGATCAAGGCCTCTACCGTGCAGCGTGACGACTTAGTCAAAGTAGAGGCAGAATTAACCAAACGAAATAACACGCTGCAAAAGGGTGAAGAACAAAGTGCCAAAAAATTGGCGGCTTTGAATGATCGTGAAGAAAAGCTCGCCGCTGTCACGGATCGCGTAAGGCAATCTGAGCAAGAGTTAAAACGCGAACATGAGTCGGTCAAGAAGGAAAAGAAAGAACTTGCGGTGGTCAGGAAGCAAGTGGAGAAATCCGCTGCCCAATCGGATGCAGTCGAGGCCGATTTTGCGAAAAGGCAGACCGAATTCGATCGCCGAGAGCAGGCCTTGCAGTTGTCGGCCAATGAACTTGCCCAACAAAAACAGGAGCTTGAGGAGGCTGTTGCGCAGACAGATCTTCTTAGTTCCGACTTGGCAAATCAAATACAAGAGCAGGAAGCCCGAGAGGAAAAACTGACCAAGCGTCAGCAACAGATTGACGAGCTTAAATATGCCCTGGATGAACGCACGCAAGAGGAAAATGCCAGGCAGGCTGCTGCGCGTGAGACACTCGATACGGAACGCAAGGAGCTGGCCGATCAGCAGGCAAATTCGGAACAAGAAGTTGCAACTTTGACTGCTCGCGATAATGAACTTCAAAAACGCGAACAAGCGATTAGTGAACGATCTTCCGTGTTGGACAAACGCTCTGGAGAATTGACTCAGCTTGAAACTCAGCTGGCAGAATCCGCAAAGAAATTGGATGAGCGCGACGCGGTAGGGAGTCAGCGTTGGGATGGCCTTCAGCTGCGCGAGGAAGAATTCGCAGCGCGGCAAGGTCAACTGGACACGCAGGCAAACGAGTTGGCCGAGCGGTCGACTACTTGTGATGAACGGTTCGAACTGCTCAAACAGCAACGGCTTGAAATTGAGCACGAGGGCAAACGGCAAGAAGGCGAACATGCTGAGCAAGTGGCGGCGATTGATGAGCAACGCCGAGGGTTGGAATCTGCTCAGGTTGCTCTCGAAAAACGTTCGACCCAACTCGATCAAAGGCATTCAGAATTGGATCGAATGGTAAAGGAGTTCCAGGCGTCGCGTCAAAAACTCGAAGCGGATCGCTCTCAACTCGATACATCGCTTCATGACAAGGAGGCCAGCATCGAGGGTGCATTGGAAGATGTGTCGGCGCGAGCACTTCAGTTGGACAATAGAACGCAAGACCTGGAAGCTCGTGAACGTGCTCTGCAAAAAGAAATCGATGCCAAAGTAGAGGCTGAAAGAAAAATTGCGTCGACACGAGAAGAACTGGAAGCGCGTGCGAACGAATTGGGCGAAAAAGAAGCCGCGATCGGTTCTTCGAAAGATGAGCTTGATGCGCTTTCAGAGAGTCTTAAGAAAAAGCAAGCTGAATTTGAGGCTGAGAGCGCTAAGCTGCGAAAGGATATTGAGTCTCGCGGCGATGCGATAAAGAAGGAACAAGAACGAGTCGCTGGAGATCGCGACCAGGCAACACAGACTTCTCGACAGGTCGAGGAGCAGGCTGCAACGTTGAAAAAGAATTCGCAGGCGCTAGAGGAGCGCGAAAAGGAATTTGGAATTCATGAGCAATTGCTTGCCGAGCGCGAGTCTGCATTGGATGAACAAGCGGCTGCGTTTGCACAACAAGCTGGCGAGCTGGATGCGGAGAAAAAATCGCTTGAAGAAACCAGCCAAGCTATGAAAGCCGTCGAGGGCGATGCGGATGCCGAACGTGCTTTGGCGAAAGATCTGGCTGAGAAGGCAGAACAAGACCGTGAGAAGATGAAAGAGGATTTGGAACGCGCTCAATCGGCGTTAGCCGCCAATGAAGATAAAGTAAGCGAACTTCAAAAACAACTTGGTGCAGAACAGGGGTCTCTTGAAAACGCTCAGGCGGAACTTAACGACGCCACGGCGAAGGTTGAGACCCAGGCCAAACAGGTTGCCTCTGAAAAAGAAGAGGTTATCGCATTGCTTTCGGAGATCGAAGAGCGTGAGAAACGATTGGTGCATGCGGAGGCGCAGCAAGCCGAATCGCGCGAGACCGTGAGCCCCGAAGTGCCCGCAAGTGAAGCCATTGTGGGGCAGAGCCGATCTGCACACAGCGCGGTGGGTGCATTTTGGAACAGCTTCGAATGTGAAGAGACGTCGAGTGATGACATGCCTGCGGATGCCGGTATTACGGAGTCTGCCGCGCTTTTCGATGGAGAATCAAACCTGGCGCAAGAAGGCAGCAATCCTGAAATCGATTTAGATGGTCCGCTCGACCAAGGAATTGACGAAGTGCACGCAGAATCCGAAGAGCAGGAGTTGGATTTCAGTCAGGAGGCTGTGCTTCAAGCGGCGAAGGAGGCGGCGCAGGCAGAACTGGACTCGGATGACGAACCGGTGCCAGGGTCCGATTCCATTGATGACGATGATCCATTGTCAGATGCGAATGCGCCGCTCAAGTTTACGGGCGACATGGTTGGAGGTTCGAGTCGAAAGAGCGCCGATGGTCAGCCAGATACGGTTGTTAAGCCCGAGGTCTCTCTCGACCTGGATCCCGAGACGTCTCGTAAACTTAAACTGCTTCGTCGTATGAACCCGGGTCGGTCGTCGGACGAACTGCTTGACCAAATCAAGCGGGAAAAAGATCAACCCAAAAAGCCTCAACGGCCGAAAGCCAAAACCAAGCGTGGGTGGTTCTCGTAGAAGTGCGAAGACAGCGGACAGGTCATGAGTCGCGAATCAGAACGATCGCAGGATTGCGCGAACGGGGCTGCCATCGAAGCCCACGAGCTTCAACGGCAATGCGATTAGCTCATAGGTGCCTGCCGGTACGCCACGCAAATCCAGCCCTTCCAAAATAGCCATGTCGTTTTTGAGAAAAGCTTTGTGCGAGGGTAAGTCCTTCGAGTCGAAGAGATCGACGCTGGGCGTATCGATCCCGATAAGTTTGACACCTTGCTCAGCGAAGGACTCAACCAAGCTCGGCTCCAGCGCGGCGAATCCTGTATCTAAATTGTGAGACGGCTCGAAAGTATTAGTCGAGATCAATACTCGCTCTTCACGGATCGGCTCCGCAATCTGGTGCATACCAACACGTTCATTTTTCTTGACGTCAGCCGCAATGATCTGACACTTTCCCAGGTAATAGTCAATTGCGCGTTCATCGATAGACGGTGCTCCATCTCCATAGTGATTTGGGCCATCAGCATGAGCACCAAGATGAACCGTCGCATGAAGCGTCGAGAGCGTCACTGTCGATCCTTTTCTTATTTCGCAAAGAATTTCGCGCGTAGGTCGCGTGTCGCCAGGCCATACCTGAAGCGATTCGTCGACGGGGGGCGTAATATCATAGATAGGCATTTTTCTGATTTCGAAAAAGTTCTTGACTCTCGTTGCACGGCTGGTGAGTATAACGGAGTGGGTGTGTCCCGCCACGCTGGACCAAAACAGATTGACGGTGCTATTGCATGGTGATCGTGGAGGATAGGTGTTCCGGCAATAGTTCCGTACTGCCCGAAAAAGCAACGTAGTACCATTCGTAACAAGTTGACCAGCGAACCGCCAAACCGGCGTAAACAAGCAGCACGATCATCGAGGCCATTTCAGTAATGCGGGCGCTACGAAACCGCAGCAGCGGATAGCTGCCAATGAGAACCAGGCCGATCTTGTAAAGCGCGATGGACGGTGTCCCCATAAGGAGCACTTGACGGGCAATTGGGTTTTCCTCGTGAATCATCCCATGCTCGTTCGACATGATGGTGAGCGCCAGGTCGAAGCCGTTGAGTATCCAGATTCCAGCTACGATACATATGACCCGATGAGAACGCGCGTTAACGATCCAGTCTGCCAGTCGCTGCCAGAGAGTCGGAGGCTGTGAGCGGGTGCATAAGGCATCAAACATGGATTGTTGCACGAGTGACATACGAGCCGTATCGGATGCGACAGATACGAACCTTATCGAATGGGCTAAGAGAGTCGAAGCCCATAAGGCATAGTTGGTCTTATTGCATTCGCTTGTGGCGATAACAAGCGCGTCGGTTGCACGAATTATTCGGACCGACGACAATATCGGGACTATGACAAATCCAACAGAAAGACAGCCGTTCTCGCACATTGACTCCCATGGCGATGCTCGGATGGTGGATGTATCCGACAAGGAGGCGACCGTTCGAGAAGCCATGGCTTCCGCCTGGGTTACGATGAAAAGTGACGCGCTGGATGCACTATTTGACAATTCGCTTTCCAAAGGCGATGCCTTGGCGACAGCACGAATCGCTGGTATTCAGGCTGCGAAGAAGACGGCCGACTGGATTCCGCTTTGTCACCCGCTTTCACTTGATTGGGTTCGGGTTCATTTCACGCGTGATGGAAGCGACCGCGTGCACATTGAATGCACGGCTAAGTGTGTCGGTCGAACCGGAGTGGAAATGGAGGCTATGGCGGGCGTGAGCGCGGCAGCCCTTACGCTGTACGATATGGTCAAGGCGGTCGACAAGTCCATTGTGATAGGCCCAATCCAACTCGAGAAAAAAACCGGCGGCAAGTCTGGCACGTTCGTGCGTTCTTAGGGCGACAATCGCTCTTGTGCTGATTGGCAGATGGCGGAGTCTACTAGCAGCGTCGGATTTTTGGAGTAGCTAGTACTGCTAGAGCTCCAAGTCATCTGTAACAATTTCTTCCATATAGATTTCTTCAAGGTCTATTTTGTCGACATCACGCCGGAGCAGGAAGTAAATCACGGTGCTTGCAGAAAAATAGAACGACACGAGAAATGAGAACATCAACCCAACGATAAGAAGCACATACACGCCGATGATAAAGGCGGACATGTATTCCCACCAGTTCAACTGACTCCACTGTGGCCATGCGTAAAGCGCGCTGGGCCCGGAAAAAGGCCAAAGGAGTTCGAGCTTGTTCGCACCGTCTTCGCCTGCAACGCGAGTCCACCAGGATGTGCCGAACCCTACGATTGCTCTTGTTGTAGCCAAGGCGAAATAAGTGAAAAGGTTGATGAACACCCAGCTAAGGCTCGCGTAAACAAGTGCAATGATTGCGTAAATGGCTGTCTTCCAGGGTTTGCTGAATGCGTAACTCAGACTTCGCGCGAATGCGTCATACGCATCCTGCCCTTCCGCAGCAACAGCAGGCCACATCAAGCTTCCACCGGCAAGTAACCCGATGAGGAGTACTGCGATAATAAATCCGCCAACGAGAGACACAACGAAAAGCAGTCCGCCAACAAGATCGCCGAAAAAGGGTATTCGCAGCAAGACGCCGCTGAGCGTCAGAAGGATGGCAACGATCAAGGCGAAAACGAGCGGGATACAAGGAGCCAGCACGAACCCACCAACAAGAAATTCACGCGCATATCGAACGGCTGACGAAAATGTTGTCTTTTCGTCCTGAGCGAACTGCACTGCCGCCGCCCGACAAATAGCCCCGCCGCCTAAACCCCATAAAAAGAGTGCTCCTATGGCAAGCACTACGAAAAAAACCGTGTGACATTCGATCATCCACCAGACGCCATAGGCGATTCCAGTTAGGTTGCGAAGAGGTTGTCGAGATGCGTGCGTGGCGAAATAATCTCCCAACGGCGTTCCCTCGGCGACGGACGATCCCGGCACGGATGAACCCATGAGTCCAAAGACGCATCGCTCGGCATGCTCACGCCATGCTTCAAAAATGCCATAGTCCCCGGCCTGTGCTTCGTACGCCTGCCCGAGTTTTTTCGCCATGACAAAGCGATCGATTGCGTTGCCATCCACGCCGTCACCAACGGATGCAACGATGTCGAGCGCGCTTCCGAAAATGAACGTGAGGACGAGCGTTGCTAAAGCCAGTCCAAGCTTGGTTGGTTGAAGTGCCAGACCTACGATGCGAAAAATGTGAAGGAGACCGCTTTTCTCAAGCCAGCCTGCCTGTTCGGAAGAAGGAAGATTGTCAGCCATTAGACATTCCCGCCGTTTGTTTACGTACAAGTGCAGCTATGCTATCACACGGCTATTGCACTGGAATCTGATCTACCTTCGATCGTGTGTCTATTATACGTCCGTCATGTCCTCTAGCAATCTTCCGCGACTCGAACGAATTCACCTACCTCATGTCGCGCGGCGTCCGTGTTTCTTGCCAGGAATAGCTCGAAAGCGAAAGGATACTCTTATGGCAGGCGATCGACGGCATGCTGCAATCCTGCCAGAAATGTGGTGGCTGAGTCAACGCCCGAATCCCCTATGTCTTGCGCGATCGCCTCGCCGATTCGTCGCATGATTGCGCTACCAACAATAGCACCGTCTGCTATTTGGCAAACTTCAGCGACTTGTTCAGGCGTGCTGATCCCGAATCCTATGCAAACAGGCAGATTTGTTAAGCCGCGAAGTGACTCCACATCTGCACCCAGCGAATCGCGCAATGCAGATCGCTCGCCCGTTGTTCCCGCTGCTGCGATCAGATAAACAAAACCGGTAGAAAGTTCAACAATAGGTGCCATGCGTTCGGCGCTTGTTGTTGGAGCAATCAGACCAATGTAACGCAATCCGAATGCCCCGGCGGTGCTGGCAAGGGTCTCCGCCTCTTCCGCAGGGACGTCCGGCAGAATGACTCCGTCGAATCCCACATGCGCAAGCCTCTCAAGGAATCCGCTCGATCCTTGTCGGTGGACAAGAGAGTAGGACAGCATAGCCACCAATCCGCATTCGACTGACGGGCGAACAACTTCGATCATTTCGAGAGATTCTTTGATCGTCTGATTGCGAGCGAGAACGCGATTGAACGATTCCTGAATCACCGGGCCATCTGCGATCGAATCGGAAAAGGGGATGCCGACTTCCACGACCCCGATTCCAAGCTCATCCGCCTTGCATATCAGTTGGCGTGTTTCGTCTAAACTGGGATCGCCAGCTGTAAAATATGGTAGCAGTAAACGGCGACCATCTTTTCTTGCGTTCGTGAATGCTTCATCGATTCTATTGGAGGTTGCGGATGTCATGAGAATTCTTCAAGTCGTTTGTGCTGTTTGACGGGATTATACTCACGGCAGGTTTGTAAATTCCAAGCCACCAACGAAAACAAATACAAGAGTCTCGCTAGTGCGATTGTTGGTCGAAGACACAAACCCATCCAAGGCATGAGTTTAGAGTTGTTTTGTCGGTGAGCAACCATCCGGAGAAGCGGGGTACTTTTCGTTTTGCTTGTCAAGAAAAAAATGATATGAATTGCGCACGAATTTCTTTGTTGTGATAATTTTGATTTTTTGTTTCTTTCACGAAGAGCAGTGTGCTATAATTGGCGTGTCTGATCGGTGTGGCTTTCGTGTTTGAACGGAGGCAATTTTGGCTGAACCGATAAAGAACCCAAGGGACGCTTGGAAACGGAATCAAACGACGTACTGACCCCTTTTGAGGTTGGCGGTCTGGATTCCGCCGAGCCTTCCACCTTAAGTTTTTCGGGTTCTGTCCAACGTCTTCATCGGCACCTGGCGGTTGCCCGCTCAGACTTTGCTCATAAGGGTGTGTACTCATGTACATGCCCTTTTTGTTTTTGTGGTCTGTTCTCGCGAGGACGCATGGGGCAGTTCGATATCTTCTTTTCTTCGTGTTTTTCGATAGCGCTTGATTTTCCAGCGGAAACCAGGGTTCGATTGTTGCCGAAAAATAAGGGTTGCTCTGATACAACACCGAATTGAAGCCCGGTTTGTATGGGGGCCGGTGTATAGGGTATAGTTCGGCCATGTCGCAAGTCATATTGTTTGAAGATCATCGTTGGGTGAATTTCCTGCCTTTGGTTTATTGGCGGTCCATCTTCGAATTGCGCGCGGGGCGCAAGGTGTTTCTTGATCGATCCGCGCAAAGGCTTGGAAAACCTATCGCAGGAATATGGGCACGCGATTGGCTTGCAAGTGTGGCTGCTCAGCGCTGCGGCGCTCCCGCGAACAGTGACGCAACCAGCGGCTCTATCTTGGTAAACGGACGATGGGTCTTTGATGGCCCCGTCGAGTTTCCGAACAAGCCCTGCTTCGGCAGGATTGGCGATGATGTCGCGTTCATTGTTTGTGACGAGAAAATTGCATCGCGCTTGACGCCGGAATTAATGCTTGATTCGCATAAGGTTAACGAGGCACTAGCGGGCGTTGAGTGCGTCCACGCTGAGGGTCGCTTTCTTCAGTACCCTTGGGATGTCGTCAACGACGTGGGTCATTTCCTTGAGACGGATTGGAAAGAGGACGACGCTGTCGTAGAAAGTGAAATCGATTCTGGTTTGATAACGGATCCCTCGCGCCTACATGTTGGGCAGCGTACGACGATCCATCCAACCGTGGTACTTGATGCCGAGCGAGCACCCGTCTTCATTAGTCACGATGTGACTATCGGCGCTTACGCTGTCATTGAAGGGCCTATCTATATCGGCCCCGGCTCAAAAGTTCATCCACATGCGCTACTGCACGGCGGGAATTCAATAGGCCCCGTCTGCAAACTGGGAGGGGAAATTCACGGCTGTGTCATCGACGGCTATTCAAACAAACAGCATGGCGGTTTCCTCGGTCATTCATATGTCGGGAACTGGGTGAATCTCGGTGCGGGCTGCAATAATTCCGATCTCAAGAATACATACGGTTCCGTCCGCGTTCGACAGCCGAGCGGCGAAGTTGACACGGGTATGACATTCTTTGGCGCTACCATTGGAGACCACGCCAAGATCGGAATCAACGCGACAATTCCAACCGGTGCTTACGTTGGCTTCGCGGCAAGCGTTGCGACGACGCGGGTATTACCTGTTTGGATCCCCTCCTTATCCTGGCTGACTGAATCCGGCAGTAAAGCCGGTGACCCGGCTCGACTACTCGATGTAGCGACGAAGGTCATGGCTCGCCGTGGGATCGACATGACCGACGAAGAGGTCGATCTCTTCCTGGATCTGGGCACTCGTGCGGTAGATCTGGAATCAGGGCGGGCGTAATTATTGCTGTATTTCATGGGGCTTGAAGCAAACTGAACATCAATCCGCTCCCTTCTCCAGCTTCGACGGCAACTTTTGGTGGGCCAGGTAGCTAACATGCTGAGCGAATATGATTTAATTGTATTGGGCACGCTGGGCGGTCGCCGAAGCAGCGCAGCCGCAATCAACGATGAAGGGCATCTTGTAGGCACGGCATGTCTGCCCTGTGACGATGAGCAGGCGTTCCGAAAGATCCACGGTTTCAGCGGTGGGCCTAGCACGACAACGCGGGTTAGGCTCAAGAATTTGACGTAGTTTGTTCGATATTTCCTCCAGTGACAACAGGCTGGAGGTGTGGAACATGGATGTTCGGCGAATGGGTCGGCTGGCGGGTGATCTGGATCGTTTCTTGGGG
>JAJDEA010000015.1 GCA_029260035.1 Phycisphaerae bacterium | reverse complement strand
ACCATCGAACGCAGCCTGCACGGATATTCCATTCGCCGTGAGCACTTTCGCAAGTATAGCCGAATGCGCGATCTGGTTCGGAAGGTCATCCGTGAACGGCGAGAACTCAATCGTCGGGTTGACTTGATCTGCCGAGACCTTGTCGGTGCCCACCGCCGACTCGTTCATCGCGTCCTCGATGGCGAAAAAGCCAGCGTTTGAACCGGCTGTCATGTCCGCCTTTCTAACGGCAGTTCTTGCTACCAGATCGCTCGAACCAGGATGTAATCAAGAAGGATCGCTAACACAACGACCAGCCAAATGCGTGCGTCATGCGTTAAGCGTTGCGGAGGAGGCTCGACGAGTTTGAGCGCTTGATGCCTTTCCTGGGGATCGTCGCTCTGAATCATTTCGTCGCGGCACTGTTCGATGAGTTGGCCAACTTGAACGGCAGTAAGGTCCAACTGAGCGGCGTAACGGATGATGCGACGTCGCCTGGCTGGCGTAAGACTCCCAGTGCGAACTTCATCCGCGATCAGTTCGCGAAAAATGGCTTTTGTTTCGAGTCGTTCGTTGCCATTCGCAGTCGAAGGACTTTTGCAATTCTTCTGATGCCGCGAGATCTGACAGTTGTTATCTGGCTTCTCCATCCTTCACTTTCCCTCCGACCATTCTAGGCGAGAGAGCCGCGCATTTCACACTAAAGACGGAGAGAGATAGATCGAACCTATTGTTGGGCACAAACCTGTTTTTTATGGGAACCCTGCAAGCGAAACGTGGGAGCGCCATCTTCGAGACACATGTCTTATGGGATCAAAGAACTGAACAACAACTAGACGTCTATGCGATTGAAATGTCGAATCCCAAGGCGGAGGGCGACAATTCCAGCAGAAGCGCCGAGGATCGCCGAGGACACACATATCAGAAGCGAACCAAGGTCCGGCGGTGCGTCGATTGGTAGGAATCGACATCTCCATGTAGCAAGCCCAATCGCAGCCAACAGAACTGAAGTCAGGCCCAGAGATGTGAGTAAATTAGTGGTTCCACCCAACCCATTGGCAATGCGAGCGGCGTTGATCTCTCCAAACATCGGCAATCGCGCACCAATCCCAACCGATGTTCCGCAGAGTGCCACGCATATGGCCAAAATGACGATTAAATGAACAGCCGCCCAAACAGCGGTCAGGTCCAAAATGACGATGGCCA
The DNA here is from genome assembly GCA_029260035.1 of Phycisphaerae bacterium. Classification (GTDB taxonomy): domain Bacteria; phylum Planctomycetota; class Phycisphaerae; order UBA1845; family UBA1845; genus OFTM303. The sequence continues at coordinate 13,500 of JAJDEA010000015.1, read as the reverse complement.
TCGTCATAGCACCCACCGCTACACCAACGGTTACGGTCATGGCAAATGCAAACTTGGCGTACAGAACTTTCCCTCTTGGAATCGGAAGCAGGCCGACAAGCCAGAGTTTTTGGCCTTCCAGGGATACAAGTGGAAACACGAATCGGCAGGTAAAAGTCGCTAAAATCAAGCTGACTGCGCACAAGTTCAAAAACGGAATAACAAGATACCACCCCCATCCTGATAGCTGGACTCGAAGCGTGGGCATGTTCGTCAGGTACAATGCAAGCAAGCCAAACAGGATGGCAAGCTGACTCCACTGCATCGGATCGCGCATAAACGTCCGCAAGTCCTTGGCTGCAACCAGCCGGAGAGGCAATGGCAGGTAAAAGAAGATCGACCCGGCAAGTCCGCCCGACGCCTGTGAAGCAATTCTTCGCCCGGAACTTTGCCCCGAGGCAGCGCGATCAAGCGCGGGCGTAAATCGACCAGCCACCTTGCGCACAGCGAACCAGCTTAGAAACAGCGCGTTTGCAGCGGTTACGCCAAGATAGAGAAGCGAAAGCGACATGCGATCATGGAGCGCGTTGTCGATACCCGCAGCTACCCACTTGTTTGGCAGGAAAGCAGCCTGCAAGAAGCTCATCTTCGCTTGAAAGGAACGCAACCAAAGCTCGACAGCTGCATCGCCTACCTGCATGGAACGGACACCAAGCACGACAAGAACGCTTACGGTAAGGCCGATCAAAATAGCCAAGGATCGCGTGACACGGCGCGGCACAAATAGCGCGCATCCCCACGCAAGTAGCAAACCCATCGCAGCCGGAATCGGAATGAAAGCCAGGAAAAAGGCAAGGAATAAGACGTAGAAAAGCTGACTGTCAGCTATCTCCGCCATGGACATCATGAGTGGAAACCCAAGAAGCACAAGCCCCCAACTCGCAATAACAAGACTCTCCACATACTTCAGTGTAACTACATCCAGCGGGGAAAGCGGCGACGAAAGCAAATAGGATGATTCCTTCTTTCCGAAGAGCGACCCATACGCAATGATGGCATTGGAAAAGGTAAGCATGACCAGCATCGCTACGAAGAAGAAATTGAATACCAGCGGAATCGCAACCGTCGCCTCTAAAGGCGAGCGTTTGAGCTGTTGAAAGACGAGATGAAACAGTTGAAACAGCCCGTACCAAATTACCGAAATGAGCAGAACCGTAACCGCCACGCGCAACGGCGCTTCATCGACAGCCTGGTATACGCGGTTTCGCAGGCTTCGGAGCTTTGTACGAAAAAGCAAGCCGACAAGCGGCCTGCCCGTTGTAGAAGATACCGGGTTATTCGTACTCATTGGCCTCGGTCAGTTGCAGGAAAATCTCTTCGAGTGAGTGCTCACGGGCTGCCTGCGATCGCAATTCTTCCAAAGTGCCCACCGCAATAAGCTCACCTTTGTTGATTATACCAATTCGATCCGCAACAGCTTCGGCAATATCGAGCGTGTGCGTGCTCATGAAAACCGTGCCGCCCCGCTGGGTTTGCTCGACAAACAAGTTCTTTACGGCTCGGATCGTGCGCGGGTCCAGCCCGACCATCGGTTCGTCAATGACCAGAACGCTCGGGTCGTGCAAAAGTGCCGCTGCGATGACAATTTTTTGCTTCATGCCATGACTGTAGCTTTCGGTAAGCTGGTCGAGAAACTCCGTGATATCGAGTCGGCTGAGTAAAGACTCAAGCCTGTGGTCGCGCGTTTCAACTGAAACGCCGAACATCTCCGCCACAAAATAAAGGAATTCTCGCCCGGTGAGCTTTTCATAAAGAAAGGGTTGATCGGGCACATAGGCCATCCGAGCTTTGGCTGCTAGCCCATTGGAGCCGATGTGATGGCCGCAAACGTAAACGTCACCCGCATTCGGCTGTAAAAGCCCGACGATCATTTTTATGGTCGTGGTCTTGCCCGCACCGTTGGGCCCAAGGAAAGCGAACAGCTCGCCTTGCTTGATTTCCAGGGACAGACCTTTAACAGCCACGTTTCGGCCATAGCACTTGCGCGCGTTGGCTAAGACGATGGTTGTTTCGTTCTCGGCTTGTGTCATCTGTTAGTCCGAATCGGCGTCATCAGCGGGTATCTCTTAGCCTCTACGCGCGCGCCGTTATCAAATGGCTCTTCGCGAACGAGTCGCACCTGCCCGGCAAGCGGGAGGCTCACCTGCTGAGCTTGCACTGAGCCGTTACCATCGATCCACGCTTTGGCGCCGTTCGCCTCAACCACCATGCAATCTACGACCCTATCCCCTACGACGTACTGCTCTTCTCCTGTCACTTCAACCAACACGGATTGAAAACGGTTGCCGAAACCAGTCATTGCAGCAAGCGGATTAAATACCTGCATGCGCCATGTTTGCCCAACTTCGAGGCCGATCAGCTGTGCGAACGGGCTGATCGCTCCGGAGACCAACTCTCCCTCAGTCAACGGCATCTTGTAAAGCTTGCTAACTCTCGGCTCAGGCCCCATTTCAAAAGAAAACGAAAAATCTGAGTGAAAACGTTCTCCGTGCAACTTCATAGCCAAATCGATGTTGGCCAGGCGTACGGTAAACTCATCCAGCTTGCCGTCTGCCGTAAACACCGAGTCGATGCTGATGCGAAGTGGAGCAACCGCAACGGGAAATCGGTCTATCCATATAAGGTCCGTTCGCTGCACAGAATGCCTGTCGATCAAGTAGGTCGTCCACATCGTCCCCAAACGACCATCCTGGTTCGAAATGGCGAACTGCGACTGGCGCCCCTCGTTGCGCAGCCAATCCGTAATCTGCAACGGAGGCGGTTCCAGCGCGGTCAGCCCCGGCACGACGTCGTGAGCGACCACCCACGCCATCGCGCACAGCCAAAGTGGCACAATGACCCACCCTGTAGTCCGCGTAAACAATACATTATCCCCAGCGAAACGTGATGCAACGGCTAAGACAGACTTTGCCGTTCGATGCATTGATTGTAGGGTATCGGAACGTGCCCGGTCAATTGACAGTACAACTCGGTACGATTTCGTTGCGGCTGGATTCCGGAATGGTGTCATCGTGAGCAAACAGGGCTGGACAAGAAACAAGCAACTCATTCGTCGGATCGTGGCGTGCATCAGCCTAATGACGTTCGGCGCATTACTTGTCATATGGCTGATCTTCCAGCATAAACCCGTGTGGTATCAGCCCGTCAAAGTCAACGATGCTGTGATCCAGCACGCGCAGCTGACTTCGACAGAAATGCTTGATGAGTTCGGCCGGCAGATGGTTGTGGGCAAGCCCTTCAATGTGACGCTGAAACAGGAAGACGTCAATGAATGGCTTGCGACACTACCGCATCTATGGCGCGATGCGAGACGAGCGATACCCAAAGGCCTATCCGACATCGCCGTGGATTTTTCACCAGGATTTGTACGCATCGGCGCGCACGTCGAAAAAAAAGGCTGGCGGGTGATTGCCAACTTGAAAATAAGTATTGCCGTGGTTGATACAGATCGTGTGATCCGCCTGGCATTGATGGAAGCGAAAGGAGGCTCGCTGGAAATGCCTCATAGCGTGCTCGATCGATTGCTTCAAGATGTGTTCAATCAGGCGAAATGGCAAATCGATGGCAACACATCGAACACGACTTCATCGTACGATCCATTGGCCAACGTTCGATCCCTCGAAGACCTAAGAGCGGGTGTCGTCGTCCCGAACGATTTTATTTGGCCTAACGGCAAACGGCGAGGTAGAATCTCCGCGATCGATATCACGGAAGGCGAAATTCGACTGAGAATCGAACCATCATAAAGTTGGATGGCGGTCGCAGCCGATTCGTAAGACTATTGGGCTTTCGAGAACACGAGCGCTTGGCGGAACTTTGCGTCGCAGATGCACCGAACAGTTGAATTGGACATGACACCAAAAACAGCAAGATTGCTTATTTATTGCCCGGATTCCAAAGGCATTATCGCCGCGGTGGCTGGTTTTCTAGCTGAGCACCATGGCAATATCCTCGAAGCAGACCAACACACTGATCCGCATAACGGGGAGTTTTTCATGCGCGTTGAGGTCGAGCTTGACGGGTTCGTTCTGAATCGCGCGACGTTCGACGACGCGTGGTCGAAAGTTGCCAACAGCTACAACATGCGCTGGCACGTCTATTGGGGTAACGAGACCAAGCGCATGGCAGTGCTGGCTAGCAAGGAGGGCCATTGCCTTAACGATTTGCTTTGGCGGTGGAAGACGGGTGAGCTTGATGTAGATATATCCTTCGTAGCGAGCAATCACGAAGGTCTGAAGGAATATGTTGATGTTGTCGGCTTACCCTTTTATCACCTGCCCGTAGTTGCAACGAATAAGCAAGCACAGGAGCAACAGCTGCTCTCTCTGATGGATGAGTGCCAGGTGGAGTTTCTGGTGCTGGCAAGATACATGCAGATTCTTTCTCCTGATTTTGTTGCGAAGTATCCCGAGCGGATTATTAACATCCACCACAGTTTCCTACCCGCATTCGCAGGCCCCAAACCATATCACCATGCGTTCGAGCGAGGCGTTAAGATCATCGGTGCGACCAGCCATTATGTGACGGACCAACTGGACCAGGGGCCGATCATCGCTCAATCCACGTTGCCCGTGGATCACCGGGATACCGTAGACGATCTCGTCCGCAAGGGGCGCGATCTAGAACGTGTGGTGCTCGCCAATGCAGTTCGCCTGCACGTCGAAGACAAGATACTCGTGAGCCAAAACAAAACGATCGTCTTTGACTAACGTGCGTTCTAGTCGATCCCCGTCGCAGTTTCGATGACAACAATTTGACGCCGGCGTTTTCTATTCTTGCCAAATGGAACGCGAAACCACCATAGCGCCATGCCCGTGCAGGACGTGACGATGGCGAAAATGCTCGCAGCCGTGAGCAGCGTATGGCTGAAATCTTCGCGATTTCCGTAATCCATAATGTGCAGCATCCAGAAGAAGTCAAAGATTCGCCAAGGCTTGTTTCGACGCGCGAGAATGTCACCCGTAACCGCCGAAACGTAAATATGTGGCTGCTTCGGGTGGTCCAGGATCACCTGGTATGCAGGCAGTGGTTTCTTGCGGAACTCGAGAGGCGGATCATCCTCGATAAGATTCACCGACACGACCTTGGCCTCCGGCACAAAATCGGAAAGAGCCAATGCTGCGGCTTCGTCTTTCGAAATTCGAGTGATAAATTCACCCGTTTCCGCATCAACAGCCCCTAGGGGATTATTCCTGTAATCAAATAGGTCATAAACAACTCTATCGAGCCGACTCCGCAACACGACACGAGTAACGATGATCAAAGCACGATCACCCACATGAAAACGCTCGATGGCTTGTTGGGGCGAAAGCTGCACGCGATCCATCGCAAGTTTCGGAATCGCATCGCTATTTTTTTCCAACTCGCCTCGAACATTGTCGATCCCAAGCAAGCCGAACATGAATCCCCCCACACTCCACGCGAGAAGTTGCAAACCCACGATCAAGCCTACCCACCGATGCAGCCAGTAGATTTTCTTTTTCCATTGCATTGAGTTACTCGCCAAGAATTCCAATAGCGTTCTCTTTTTCTGCTTCGATCCAGCGGTACACCATACACAAGAATGCCGTGGATGCACCGAGAAAACTTAGCGCGCTCGGAAATGAGAAAATAGGAAATGTGGCCATTCAGGGTGCGGCTATGGCAACACACGATCGAGTGTGGTCGCTTATCGCATGGCATGACATAGTACGACTTATCGATGTCCCGGTGCGGTTTCGATTACGGAAATTTCACCGTGGTCAAGCCAGATGACCTGGCAACGCGGGCAGGTGTCAATCACCACTGCGCCGGGGCCATAGTACGGATGAACGTCCATCGTCTTGGAGCAGCGAGGACAACCGACCTGCCTTTTTAACTCAGTTGGATTGATCGCAACGTGATCGCGCTGGACATCCTTACTTTCCGAGCGGATCTTTCTCACGATCTTGAGAAATTCGTCGTTGGTCGCCAACACCCCTCTACATTTTTCGCAATGCAATACCGGATAGCGTTCGATAAGCGCCTCAGTCAGGTCCATTTCGCAAATTGGACAAAGCGTCTCGCTCTTGACACCAATCGTTTGCACACGATCACTGCCTGTTTTTTTCTTCTCAGGGAATTTGAATGTCGTACAAAAGTCGCACACAAAGTAATTGCGTTTGGCAACGAGCCGCATCGGTGCGCCACAGTTAGGGCAGTTCATAGCCAACATCCTCATTCAGCAGAAAGCCAAGCCTGGAGCCTCTGCGATCTCTTTGGCCTCGTCTCGCCGAGCTCCATTTCGCAAACCTCTCAGACTGTGAGATATCGGTCATGAATCGATTGGACTGGAGTTGGCTTACTTATGAAGCGTCACGGCGTAGCGTGAGGAGGATGCGTTCACGGGCCTCCACGGAAAGGCGCAAGGTGTCGGCGTGGTTCGTTTCCTTGTCAACGCACTCAAACATCCTTCGTAGCTGCGCGACCTGCTTGCGAAATCGGCGACAGCCTGAACAATACAAAAGGTGCAATCGTAGCGCGTATCGTTCGGATCGTGACAGGTTGCGATCCATCGAGGCGGAGATGAGTTCCGTGTGGCCTTCGCAAGGCATGAAAAGAAAATGGAAAATCCGCCTCATCACTGCACGTTCCTGTTTCTCTTGGTCGTGTCAAACCAGTTTAGCTCCAGGCAGCGCCGAAGGCCATGGCGTGCACGGTGCAAACGCTGCCAAAGGGTTTGCACTGAAATAGCCAAGGATTCGCACACCTCGTCGCTCGACATTTGGTTCAGTTCGCGAAGAACTATGGCTTCTGCCATTCCGGCCGGCAGCTTACCAAGGCAATCGAGCAGCACCGGTCCAAATTCCTTCTGTTGAATCGCCGCCATCGGGTCCTCGCGCCATCGCTTTGGGACGAGACTCCAATAACCGCGATCATCAAACGGCCCTGATTTCGCATCAAGCTGACTCTCTTTGAAGCTTCGCTCGCGAGTCGTCCTGCGAATATAATCTACGATCTTATTCTTTAGAATACTCGTAAGCCAGGTTCGTTCCGTCGATTGACCGACAAACGTCTCAACTCCTCGGAGCGCCGACAACAGGCATTCCTGGACCATTTCCTCGGCTTCATTTGGGTCGCCCAGCCGCACCAAAGCAAAACGAAACAGAGCATCCCCGTGCTCCTCGATCCACCGGGCGGGATCGGGATTGGCGTCATGTCCAAGCGGTCGGTCGGCGCCGGCGCGTGGTCCGGCACCGACCATGACATTGTCGTGGTCAACACTCATTCAATCATCAAACCCAAACACCCTCTGCGACACAAACCCCTCAACACGCGACTACCCGAAGATTCATTAGTCTTCGTCTTCTTCATCGTGGTCATCATCGCCGACAACCCGAACCGTAACAATCGCTACCGGATCGCCCCAGCTGTAGGCCTCACGCGACAGTTCGGACTCGCCATGAATGCCAGCATGGGGCACAACATATCCCTCGCCATCCTCAGCGTTAAAGCCTTCGCCGCCACATTGTGGCCCCGGTATGCTAGCACATTCTTCGCTATTTTCTTCACTTCCGGCGTCATACGACATGAGTCGAAACGTTCTTGCCCGTGATTTAGAGAACACGCGAGGCCCATTCATCGCCACAAAGCCGTCGTTCGTCGGCAACAACATCGATGCCAGATTGAGACGTGACCTCTTGTTTCCTTCCAGTCTCACCGTGACAGACTCTCCCGGAGGAACGCCGTTCATCGTTTGAATTACGTCCTGAATGCCCTTGTCTTCGAGTTCGGCCCGAAGCTCGCCCGTAGCGCCGCCCTCAGCCACCATCTGCAGACCAGGACTAGCCGGCTCTCCCAACGTGAAAACGTTGATCTTATGCTGGCTTAGCGAAAAAATCGGCGGCGTCAGGATCACACCATGCGATACGTTCGTGAACGTAATTTCGTAAGTAACTGCGCGATTTCCGCGCGGACCCGCACCCAAGCCCAAAACAGACACTACGGACAACATTGCAACGACAATCCCTCTCATAACGGCTCCCCATGAAAAAATGGTATCGAGTATCCCACGGCACTGTGCCGTGCATTTCACAAGTTGGTCGTTTGAAAGCGCGAGACCTGACAAAATTCTTCCTTTTTTTCTATCTCGTTCTACACTGCCTTGGCCGAAGTCCTTGGTTCAAAAAAGACCGCAAGCTTGGAAACGGTACTTGTAGGCCCTTGTGAAGGAATGGAACTGTCCAGCACATAGCGGCGTTCGTAACGTTAAGTAAACTGTGGATGTGAGGCGGCAAGAATATTCAGGCTGGCACCAAGACGAGAAGATTGAAGCCTGTTGAAACTGCGTCAACGAGAATAACGGCTCTCGAAACCTGTCTGGACAAGCCAAATATGGGCGTTTCTGTGAAACCTGAAGATTTGCTCAACTACCGGGACCAGCACCGAACACTACACCTCACAACAGCGGCCCCCTTTTTCTGCGCTCTGGCTGCGCTGTTGGCTTATCTCATCACCCTGTCGCCGGAGGTCGCTACGGGTGACAGCGCAGAGCTTGCCCTGCAGGCGTTCCAGCTGGGCGTCACGCATTCGCCGGGATATCCGACACACACGTTTCTCGGGGCGATTGCGGGATGGTTCTTCGAAGACCATTCCAAAGCAACGCGCGTACTATCCGCTGTTTGTACCGCCACCGCCGTGTATTTTTTGTGCGTCATCGCGATTCGTTTGACCCGCGATCGGTTTGCAGGCTGCGTGGCAGCGCTTCTCTTTGCATTCCTGCCAACTATATGGCAACACGCCATCGTCACGGAAGTCTACAACGTCAACGTCTGCGTTATTGCCGGGGCTTTATTTTTGGCTATTCGCTGGCTCGACCGCCCGACGCGGACGAGCAGCCTCGCCGTCGCAACGGTCCTTGGAATTGCAATGGGAACGAGCGTCGCCAATTTGCTCATCCTTCCCGGCTTTGCCCTCCTTTTTCAAATGAATCGCCCTAAGCGCACGGCCGATTGGGCATTGCCCATTATCACCTTTGCTATCGTCACCTGCGTGGTCCTAAGTTGGAGCTACTTCCGCTCGAAAACGATCATCCCCATTGGCACGAGTTTCATACCGAATACGCCGGGCGGGTTTTTGTCATACATCGCTGGCGTGCAGTATGGATCATTTACAATCCCCAACTTGAATTTCGCCCTGTGGCGAATTGGCGATCATTTGCTGCATTGGGGCCAGTCCTTCCTTTGGATCGGGCTCGTTTTAGGCATCTTCGGCGTGAAGGCGATGTGGCAGCAATCGCGGGTACTTTTTTGGCCTGTCTTCGTCATGCTTGCCGGGAATCTCGGCTATTTCACGTTCTATCCCTGGGTGGACTATCAGGATATGGTCGCAGTATCTTATTTTATATTTTGCATTTGGGTCGCCTTCGGCCTTAGCGCCGCGTTGAAAACGCAGATATTGCAAGGCCGACAAGCACTGCAAACGATCCTACCTATCGCAATTGTACTAGGCTCTATTGTGTCGGGATTGCGGCATTACATACCGAGCACGCGCGAAACACCCGTCACAGGATTCGTCCGCTCGTCTTTCCCGACTTTCCCGCCAGACTCAGCCGTCATCGTAAACTGGTACAACTATACGGCTCTTCTTTACTTCCAACAGGTCGAGGCGATTCGACCCGACGTAACGATCGTCGAGCGATCCGATGAACTGCGCTTCTACAAGTGGGGCCAAGCGCAAAACTGGGTGGAATTTGCAGAGCGAGCCATACCAAAACGGAGAGTGCTCATCGATTCGTCATCTGTACAGCTACCGATCGGCTATCGAACGCGCCCCTTTGAAAGAGGCTGGCACGAAATCGTACGAAACGGCAAGAGTCCATAGCGCCGCACTGTTGGCATGATGAATGGGCAACGCAAGCCCGCGCATCCTAAGCCATTGTTTTATTGATGCCTTGCTGCGGTGCGCCTACGGAGTTCGGCATCGATGAATGGCTGAATGTCGCCGTCGAGAACTCCCTGGGTGTCGCTGGTCAGATGGCCCGTGCGGGCATCTTTAACACGCTGTTCGGGATAGAGGAAATAGGACCGAATCGCGTTACCCCAGCCGATTTGACCCTTATCGCCGTAAATTTTCGCAAGTTCACTGTCTCGCTTGGCCTGCTCCATTTGATAAAGTCTGGCGGCGAGCATTTTTTGAGCTGTCGAACGATTCTTATGCTGCGATCGCTGACTTTGACACTGGGCTACCAGGCCCGACTCAAGGTGCGTCAGGCGAACGGCAGATGACGTCTTGTTGACATGTTGCCCGCCTTTTCCACTGGCGCGATAAGTATCCTCGCGGACGTCTTCGTCCCAATTGATTTCGATCTCGATATCGCCAATCTCGGGCTGAACGTCGACAGAGGCAAAGCTCGTCTCACGTTTGCCTTGCGCGCTAAACGGCGAGATACGCACTAGACGATGAACGCCCGTATCGCAGGAAAGATATCCGTATGCGTAAGGCCCTTTGACGAGATAACTGCACGATTGAATCCCTGCGTTTTCGCCATGACGCATGGACAACTCTTCAACATCAAAATCAGTCCGCTCAATAAAGCGCAGGTATAATCGCAGCAACATCTGCGCCCAATCGCATGCATCATCTCCCCCAGTGCCCGCCTGGATATTGAAATAACAGTTCAGCGCATCATTGGGGCCTGACAAGAGCGCCAGTGTTTCGACCTTATCCGCCTGCCTGGTCAACTCGACCAAGCCGGTCTGCAACTCCTTGCGGACGTCCTCATCGTCCCCTTCTGCGAGCAACTCGACCATAGCCCGAAGGTCCTCATTCTGTTGAATCGCTCCCCGAACAGGATCGATAAGCGCCTTAACAGACTTTAGCTCTTGCACGGTGGCCCGAGCAGCTTCCGGATTGTCCCAGAAGTCATTCGCAGCCATCTTCTTTTCGATAGCCGATAGGGTTTCGAGTTTTTTCGGATAGTCAAAGAGAGTCCCGGATGGCAACAATCCGGGCCGATAGGTCTTGCAGAGTGGAAGATGGATCTTCAAACATAGCTTTGCTCTTCAATCTTGCTTATCAGCGACAGTAGTTTTGTCGTACGGTGCCTCATAAGTACACAGGAGACTTTCCGAGACCAGAGACAAGGATCAGTTGCAGGCCTTGGACTCATGTGCCGATTCGACTGATGCTCTCAATGATAACGTCCTCAACAGGTAGCGAAACCTCGCCTGTGAGAATGGGATTATCGGTGCGATCCATCGCAATGATGCTCTCAAGTACATCCGTGCCTTCAACGATCAGACCAAACGCCGTAAAGCCTTGCTCGTCAAGAAAGCTGTTATCTGTCAGGTTGACAAAAAACTGCGAAGTCCCCGAATCCGGGTCCGTCATGAACGTCAACGGGTCCGCCGACAATGCAAGCGCAACCGAATACAACACTCCGTTGCTCGTCGCATCGCCCGCCTCCGAAGCAATCGGCTCACGCGTGGGTTCGACCATTTCGAGTTCATCGGCAACACGCATGTACCCACCTCCTTGCAACACGAACGGCTCACATACCTCCCCTGCCTGCAAGTCCGTGCATGCAAGGCGATGGAACAACAGCCCGTCATAAAAACCATCATCAACGTAAGCCAGGAAATTCTCGGCGTGTCGCGGAGCGGCCTCTCGATTCAGCTCGATCGTAAACGCACCGAAGTTAGTCTCAACCAAAACACGCGGACGAAGTTCAACGACCGATTCGATTTCAAACAGACGGGTCGTCACGGTAGGCTCTGCCCCATCGACCGAAATCGTGACCTCCAATTGAACTTCCACGGTCCCAGCCGATTCCGTCGTAATCGTCGTGTTCGGAAGCGTCGGCTCGGCAATGGTCGCATCGCCAGCCAAGACTGACCAGACGAAACTCGCACCAGCTCCCTCCAAATCCAACGTCGCGACCAACACCGCAGGATCGCCTACCGTAGCGATTTCCGGCGCACTGGCACTCAGCACTCTCGTTACCTCAATCGCTACGAAATCCGTTGCGCTCTCTCCGCCGCTGTCGGTCACGAGAACACGAAAAACGTATCGGCCCGGTTCGCTCAGTCGGCCCGTCGAAATTGTCTGGCTGGTGGGATCGTCAAATACGACCTCCGCCGGTCCATCGTTCAAATCCCAACGATAGAAGTAAGGGGCGGTGCCGTCGGATGCTTCAGCTGTGAGCGTAGCCTCTCCGCCTTCAATTATATCGCTCGCGTTGGAACTCGCCGCAACCATCAGCGTGCTCATTGCCCCGGTACCCGGCTGTCCTGCGACAGGAATACAGGAAGCCAGCAGGAGAACTCCCATAGCGAAAGCCGCTACGCCAATCCCGCAGAATCTCACAATAGGCTGCCTTGCGCAGTCGCCCCCTGCCACCATCGAATGATTCATTAGTATTCCCGTCTTACGCATTCCCACTTAGCACATTTGACCCACTGGTAGCCCAGCCCAAACTGAAATAAACTATAGTCACAGGCAATCATGTGTCGCGGCGATTCGCGAATACTTCCTGGAAGCAAAGTGCTTCCTTACGCTACGAGTTAAACCAGACTTGCCCGGGGCACCGCCATCCCCTTTCGAATTGGCACCTTACAACACGGACCCCATGAACACAAACGATTACTACGAGTCGCCATTGGTTTCACGGTATGCGTCGCAAGAAATGTGCGAGTTGTTCGGTGCGAAGCGCCGCATCCTCACTTGGCGACGACTCTGGCTCGCACTCGCGGAAGCGCAACGGCGAGCAGGACTCAAAATCACGGCAAAGCAAATCAATCAGCTGAAACGCACGTTAACGGAGATTGATTTCAAAGCTGCTGCCAAGCACGAGAAGCGACTTCGACATGACGTCATGGCCCACATGCATACATGGGGCGAATTGGCTCCCGATGCCAAAGGCATTCTGCACGTTGGGGCGACCAGCGCATTTATTGTAGACAACGCAGACCTGATCATTCAGCGAGACGCGCTCACGTTCATCGCCGATTGGCTTGCCAATGCGGTCGATGCACTTGCGAAGTTTGCCAAAAAATACCGCTCCCATCCCACGCTCGGCTATACACACTATCAGCCCGCTCAGGTAACGACTGTTGGCAAACGAGCCGCACTCTGGTGCTACGACTTCGCCCGCGACCTGGAAGAGATCGAATACCGAATAGCCAATTTACGTTTTCGAGGTGTCAAAGGTACGACAGGAACACAGGCGAGCTTTCTTGCGCTCCTCAAAGGCAACGACGCCAAGGTCAAAAGGCTGGAGGAAGACGTCGCCAAACAATTTGCATTCGAGCAGGTAGAGCCTATCACCGGCCAAACTTATTCGCGGAAAGTCGATGCGCAACTCGTATGTACGCTTGGCGGAATCGCGACCAGCGTTCACAAGTTCGCCAACGATCTTCGGCTGTTGGCTAATCTGAAAGAGATCGAAGAACCGTTTGAAAAATCGCAGGTTGGGTCCAGCGCGATGGCCTACAAACGCAACCC
>JAJDEA010000140.1 GCA_029260035.1 Phycisphaerae bacterium | reverse complement strand
TTATATGGCGCCCGAGGTCGGTAGCGGCAACTACCACCGCGGAATCGACATTTACGCGCTGGGCGTGATGCTCTACGAAATGCTCCGCGGTCGAGTACCCTATGAGGGATCGACGATGGCCGAGGTGCTCATGAAGCACCTGACCGCGCAGCCGGCACTCGATGACCTGCCCGAACCCTTTGGCCGAGTCATAGGCAAGTCGCTTGAAAAGGATCCGAAGGATCGATATCAGACAGTTGACGAGATGGCCGAGGACTTGCTCGAGGTGGACGAGGTTCGCACCGGGCTGGCAAATTTTGATGCGATGAGCCTTACCGACGCCGTGAGGCAGGCATCGCCGAAAATCGTTACCCCACATCGCGCTAAGAACGGACCTCCTCCGATTCCTCCGCGGCATGCTGGCTCTAAAGCTCAACAAGGCGTGGCGCATGCAGCCGTATCGACAATAGGAATTGCCCAGGCGTTTCGTGACTTTGCCGATACGGCGGGTGACGCACTCAAGGCTGCTGCCGCGGGAGTACCCGTCGGAACGCCGAAGGATGCAACACCTTCCCTTTCGGCTGAGGCGGCATCCGGACATCTACAATATGCGGGCTTCTGGATACGCTTTATTGCAGCATTTATTGACGTACTCGTCGTTGGGTTAGCCGTCGGCTGGATGGGCGAGGATGGCGTCACTTGGTCTGCACTAACCTTGTATCATGGGTTCATGATCGGTCTATGGAATGGGCAATCGCTCGGCAAACGGGCATGTGGTGTCAAAGTCATCAGCATCGACGGAAGACATCCAACGCTTGGCCAAGCATTCGGCCGCACGTTGGCAGAGATTCTCAGCGTGTTCACGTTCATGATTGGCTACCTGATGACCCCTTTCGACCACAAGAAACGCGCACTGCATGACCGGCTAGCCAGCACTCTCGTCGTGCATGCGATTTCGTAGCGCGGCCTGCAATTCGTCGCTTGCGCACATGAAATGACAGATTCTCGCCAGCACCAGCGTGCTTGGCGGCGGCGTTAGTCTTCTTCAACCCGCTTGAATTTCGGCGGGTCCGGATGGCTGTTGCTCAAAAGAGGAATGTTCAGAGCGTTCATCCGTAACGACTTGGCCATCTCTCAGGTTGATAATGCGGTCGCAACGGGCGGCGACAGCCGGTTCGTGTGTCACCATAAGAATCGTTCGGCCTCGGGCCCGTAGATCATCGAAAATGCTTAAAATAGCCTCGCCTGTCGCGGAGTCGAGGTTTCCTGTCGGCTCATCGGCAAGAATAATCAAAGGGTCGTTGATGAGCGATCTGGCAATGGCGGCGCGCTGCTGTTGACCGCCGGACAGTTCCGTCGGACGATGGTGCGATCGGTCTGCTAGCCCCACTATATCGGCGAGTTCCTCCGCCTTGGCTCTGCGTTCGTATGGCGACACACCCTGATAAAACAATGGCACTTCAAGGTTTTCCAGCACGGTGAGTTGAGCGATCAGATTGAAATTCTGAAAAACAAAACCAATCCGCGTGCCCCTTATTTCTGACAACTCGTCGTCAGTTAGTTCGGAAACGTCAATATCGCCTAGCAAGTACTGACCGGATGTTGGGCGGTCCAGACAACCTAGCAGATTCAGCATTGTACTCTTGCCAGAACCACTCGCCCCGCAAATGGCTACGCACTCGCCAGCCGGAAACTCTAACGAAACATCCCGCAATGCGTGTACGCGAACAGCGGAATCCGCTTGGCCGTACGTCTTGGAAATGTTCTTGAACGTGACAATCGACACGAGGTTACTCAGGAAGGTTTCTCTGCGGTCGTGGAAAGAACACGCGTTTTCTGCTTTTGGCCTGGTTTTTGCCCGACGGCCTTAACACGCTTGGCACCCTTGGGATGCTGGCCCGGTTTCGTGCGCTTCATTCCACGAGAAGGGCCTTGATGGTTTGCACCGGGACGGGCACGTTTGCCCCGCGATGCACCCGGCGCTGCGTCGGGAATCATCCTCTTTTGCTCATCGGAGAAGGCGAGGAGGATTTGGTCATCGGATTGGAGACCGTTGACGACTTCCGCCCATTCCATGCCAATAGCACCAAGCTGAATCTCCCTTGGGGAAACGGCTCCACGGTCATTATGAAATGCGTACCGCTTTCCGCCCTTCGAATAAATAGCCTGCACAGGAACAGCCAACTTGTCCACAACGGTTTCGACCATGATTTCGACATGGGCGGTTGCTCCGGGCTTCAAGACCTCATCGGTTTCATCGAGCAGGATTTCTGTTTCGTACTCTTTCAAATCAGGGTTGAGCCAGCGATTTTGTGTATCAGCCAAGACCGCAATTTTTGACACGTTGCCCGAGAATCGCTTTCCCGGAATGCCCTCTATTTCAACGAGCGCCTTCTGGCCCACCGCAAGCCTATCCATCTTGGCTTCATGCACACGCAGGACAATGGCCATTTGCGTAGTGTCGGGCAATTGCATCAGAATCTGTCGTTCACGAACTTCCGCGCCTTCCTGAATCTGATTCTGCCCGGACATGAATCGATGGCCACCTCCGCCACTATAATAAACGACGTACCCTGAAGTCGGCGCGAAGATTCGACATTGTTTGCGCTGACGTTTCAGTTTTTCGAGTTGCGTCTGAGTGAGATTGAGCTCCTTCTCTTTGCCCTCCAACGCTCGCACCTTTTTTGTCTCTTCCGCTTCGGCGCTCTTTTGGACTCGCAGGGCTTCCTTTCCTGCTTCCTCAAGATCAGATTCGGATCGACGCAGATTGGCTATGTGCGTGTATTCTTCGAGCACATTCTTGGCACGATCCGCCTTTTCCAAGTCCCACTGAGCTTTCTGGTAGTTGAATTCGTCTTCCTTGAATTCTGTCCGAGTAATGAATTTGCGTTCTACCAACTCCTTCGCCGCCTCAAAATCCTCCTTCTCTCGTTCGAGCATAATGCGCGCTTGCGAAATGGCGATTTCGGCGTCTTTGAGTTGTTGAATCCAATCACCCTTGCGATACTTATCAAGCTCCAGTTGTGCAAGTTCGATCTTTAGAGATGCCTTCCTATTGTCACTTTCATTTTTGTCGCGCTGAATATCCAGCTCAGCCTTCGCAGCTTCGAATGCGCTTACAGCATTGGCTTCCTTGAGTTCTTCTTGTTGAATACGATTCTCAATCTCGTCGCTCGCCAGTTCAACAAGCATGTCACCTTTCGTAACGAGCTTCCCCTCGTCGATGAGGCTTATGATCGTGGATCGCCCTTCCACCTCACACTTAATGTCAGCAGACTTCGACGCCTTGAGTTCGCCCTTCTCCTTGAGCACAACATTGAATGTGCGAGGAGCAACCACAAATTTATCCATTTGGGAAAGGCGTACCGCGCTATCCTGCCAACTCGAACTTAAGTAATAGGTAGCCGCGGCCCCAATCACCACAACTGCGATCACGGCAAAGATGATCGCGGTTCGACCAGACCGCACAACGGTCTTCGGTTTTCGATTGATTCTCGCCGTAGTTGTATCGGCTTTGGAAGTAAGTGTGGTCATAATCTCTGAACCTCGTTCACGCGAACCGGGAAAGCAAACTTGAGCGCACAACCAAACTTGAGCAACTCAACCGCTTTCGTTTGTGCGAAACTCCTGCTCATTGTCCATCTTATCGATTGCGGAAGTGCATCACAATCGCGATATGGGTCAGAACTTGTCGAAAAATGGCAATTATCGGGCTAGCCGATGCTCTTACGGCTCAATGGAAGCATCCCATCGACCGTCGTCGGCCACGCGCAGTGTGCCCGTGGCCAGCCGAAACTCAAGAATGGCGTTTCGGTATTGAGCGACCGCACCGGCGAAGTCATTGCGTGCGGTAAGCAGTTCCCGTTCCGCATCGACCACATCCTGGTTTGATGTCTTGCCAAGATCAAACTGCGCTCGGGCAGCTTGCCATCGCAATTCGTTTTCCTCGACGTTTAGCGCTTGAATCATGCGGAGGTCTGACTGTTGGGCAATTCGACGTATCGCAGCCCGAACCTCTGCACGAACTGTATCGACCTGCTGCTCGTAATCCCGCTGGCTTCTACGCAAGGTGATTAGGGACCGACGATACGAATTTCGCTCGGTCTTCCGATCGTCCATCTGAAATTGTAAGCCTGCCTGCCAAGTTGATCTCGCCTCATTAAAAGTAGACGCATTGAATCGAACCGGGTCGCTATCCAGAGATACACTGCCACTCGCCGAAAGGTCGGGCAAAATTGAGTTCTTAGCAATGACAACACCACGCTTTGCGTCGTCAACTCCATCCGCGTCATTACGCAAATCAAGCCGATATCGAATCGCGACATCAACGGACGTTCCGGTGCTGGCATCAGTAAGTAGACCATCGAGTGTCTTGCTGTCTTCGTCTGCTTCCTGATCGACAACGTCCAACAATTCTTCAACGGACATCCCGACGAAAATCTTGAACCGATCAAGTGTCGTTTCGTACTGCTCTTTGGCGCTCACCAATGCCGCCTCCGCAGATCGAAACAACGACTTGGCACGAGGCGCATCGAAAACTGTATCACTCCGGCCCATGAGATTGATAAAATCCGCCTTCTCCCAATCCTGAAACCGGCGCAAGTAACTGGTGTAGGTATTGTTGATTGCAGTTTTCTGCTGCTGCAAATCAAAATAACGCGCTGCGGCCTCCACTAGAAACGATCGGCGAAACCGCTCGTATGTTCGTACCGCATAAACCAGGCGACGCTCAGCTATATACCGTGATTCGTAAGCAACGCGTCCAGCCCCGCGCAGCAAGGGAATGTCTGCTTCCAAGATGAAATTGCCCGACTCGCCGGTCGTTACATTCTCGGTCAAGTCCCGCATGAATGTATCGATCAGACGCGCCGTAACTTCTCCGCCGTAGGGCAGTCTTTGGCTTGCAGATATCTCGCTTACTGTTGTCATCGCCTGGTCAAAGCTTGTAGCTTCACCGCTATTGGTATAGTCCAGGTTGGCTGTCGCCACGAATTGCGGCGTCCACAAGTGCCTTTCCAATGTCAGGTCAAGCGCGGCGATGTAAAGGTCTTCCTTGGCGTCCTGAAGTGATCGAGCGTTACGCATTGCGTAAGCTAGTGATTCGCGAAGCCCGAACACCTGCAGATTTGCGCGTTCGTCCTCTGTATAAATATCTGAGGTGATCTTCTCGGCAGGAATCTTTGAACTACCATCCTCCGTATCGGCTGCTGGCGCGAGGGAAGCCTCACCTCCCGCATGTTGTTCCGCTCCCGTTTCTAGCGTACTTGATTCCGCACCAGCAACCGCTTCAAGATCGTGCGTTTCATCGTCCGAATTCGCCGGAGCATTCTGTGTCTTTTTAAGAAACGAAGCTGGCAGCTCCGGGTTTACAGGGTGGGGGTTGAACCGATACATATCGGCGGCCCCGCCGAGCTGTCCCGTCTCATCGCCTACGTTTGCGTCGGAAGATATCCCGATCGCCGCCTGCTGACGATCCTCAATCAGCTGGTAAACAGAAGCATCCGCCTGCCGAAGAACCGCTCTCTGACAGCCAACGAGCAAAGCTGGGCCAAGAAGACAAGCCAAAGCCAAGGAGAGCCAGCGTGGCGACCTAATCACATTTTCTCCACGAGTGAGTTGATCCGAGAGCTTCGCCGTGGTTTCGTGAAATGCAACGCGCCGAATTGGGACAATCTTCCGGGAAAGACGCGGGTCGAATGAGCGCCTGAAAGATGAATAATGAACGCGCACGTGCGAATAGAATGGGAATTGCCGAATCATAGCGCACATCGTCCGGCGGAAACTGCCCAACGTCAAGCAGGTATGCAGGATTCGACATCTCGCAACTCAATGCTCTCCATGCCTGCACGGCCTCTTGCCAGCCGAACCTAATCATGCTTGCTTCGGAGTATCTCACGACTCTCGCATTCGTAGTTCATTTCAGTTCCGCCCCAACCGGCGGCCGCGCCGAAGTTTACGAATCCCCATGCGCCCGGTTCTCCCCCTGGATGCCTATATTTGCCAACGGAACAGGTTGAAGGTTGGCTTACAGGCTGTTGTATGCTATCGTGCATGGCCACGGGGCGTGGCGCAGTCCGGTAGCGCACCTGCTTTGGGAGCAGGAAGTCGCAGGTTCAAATCCTGTCGCCCCGATTTCTAAATGCCTGTGAGACAAGCACTTACGGGCATCATCCTCCCATCATCAGCTCAAGAAAACGTGGCACTACACTTATGACTACACTTTTGAGAGGTAGTGTCATGGCACGAAGTCGTCCCGCAAGAGATCCAGTATCGTACCATCAGGCCACCGGTCAGTACTATGTGACGCGGGGAGGAAAGCGACGGTACTTGGGTTCTGACCACGATGAAGCAATCGCACGGTTCCACCAACTGGCGTTAAACCGCCCCATTGAAAAGCCACAGAAACAAGTCGCCCGGATACTCGCCAAAGATCTTGCAAACCGCTTTATTGCGACCCAGAAAGCGAACTGGCGGAATCGTGACACTACGCTGCGAGGCTATCGCGATTGGTTCCGACGGTTTCTTGAGGATCATCCGTCCTTAATTGCGCGAGACTTCACTGTTGAGCACTTTGCAGCTTGGAAGATTGAGTTGGTCGAAAGAGGCTACTCCGCTGAGTCGATCAATCATTACTTAGGTGCCGTACGGGCGATGTACCGTTTTGCGGAGGACACCGATCTCTTGGAGCGAACACCAAAACTGGCCCGTGTCAAAAACGCGTCACGAAAAAACGGCATCGCCAGGCCAGTTTATTCGAAGGATCAACTTAAACAGCTATTGGATGTTGCGGATGTCAACATGCGGGCGATGATCCTCTTAGCCTTGAACTGTGGATTCGGGCCGAAGGATCTGAGTGACCTTCGCTGGAGCGATTTCGGCCCTGATCATGTCACGCTCGCCAGAAGTAAGACGGGAATTGCACAGTCGTTTCGACTGTGGCCAGAGACACTTGAGGCCGTCGAGAATGTGCGGGAGGATCGCTGCGCTCTAATAGACCGGCTGGCCAAACGAGGAAGATCGCGTACTGATGACGGGAGATTTGTGGTGACGAAATACTGGAGACCTTGGGACAAGAACTCGATTGCGGGCCAATTCCGCAAGCTCTGCATTAAGACCGGTGTACCCTGCTACGGCTTCTATCGGCTTCGTCATTGCGCTTCCACAGCGATGTCACTTGTTGCGACGCCCCATGTGCACCGGAAGTTTATGCGTCATTCTCAGCTGCAACAGCAGGTGACATATACGCATACGCCGGACGCTGAGGTCGATCTTGCAGTCACGCGATCACGAGAGAAGCTACTACCTGGGCTCAGCGGAGATGAGGAAAGTGGTCTACAACAGGCGGCAGTCGTTTGAAATGCGGCCTAGGAGGTCGCTTTGTGTCCAATTGGCCCCGAGCAGCGACCATTCTGTCAATCGCCGTGGCTCGAATCCGGTAAAGCGGTCGTTTCTTGCCGATGGCCAAGTTTACCGCCTTTAGTCGCCCGGCCCGAATCAACGCGCGAATGTGTTCGGCAGAAACCTTCAGCAGATCTGCGGCCTCCTCTGGGGTAAGCCAAGTTGCTGGACCTGTAGAGGCCTCTTCCCCGAGATCGGTAGCCACTTGACGGTCTGCAATACTGTCATTCGTCATCGGCCACTTTCGGCAATTGCGGGCATCTCATCCCAGGTCCGGCCCTCGAGCCGGCGTCCACCTTTTGCATTTCCGCCAGTTTTCCTGTCAGTTGGATCGTGTTGAATAGGGTTATTTGAAAGTCGGCCCCACTGCTTAAAGAAGAAGGGAACGCCGGAAATTAGGCACTGCTCGCGAATGTCCGGTACCCACTCGGGGCTCATCGGGCGGGCCTTCGGGCCCGATTCACCGCCAACAATGACCCAGTTGATTCTATTCAGATCCAGATCTGGCAGTGGTCCAAGGAGCGGCTCGAGCGATAGGAATTTCGTTTTCGCGCCAGTACTTTGCAGGTCATCGATTCGTGCCACATATTCGGCATTTTCGATGCTAACGCCCATCCAAACGTTTCTTGGCCACATTAGATGTCGCGAGAGCTTTCGCAATCGCGAGGATCGCTTGGTTAGTATTTGAAACTCATGCCAGTGCGCGCCAGCCATAACTTCAAACACTCGCTGGATGAAATCGAAGGGTACGTTGTCATGGAATAAGTCCGACATTGAATTGACAAGGATCTTTCGTGGTTTTCTCCAGTGCAGTGGTTGCAGGAGCAAGTTATCCTTGCAAACGACGCTATTTGTCCATCGGGGTCCAGCTTTTGTCATCCTTGCGATACCGTGATAAGGAAGGCCGGGATTGGCGAATCGGGCTGCCGTGCTTTCGGCATAACAGTGCTCACATCCTGGCGAACACCTGCTGCATCCCCAAACAGGATTCCACGTGGCGTCCGTCCATTCGATTGCTGTCTTGATTGCCATCGTCGTGATTCCCTTAATCCTCAAAGGAAAACATTCTCTTCCCAACCCAATTATGCCACAGTGTTGGTGACCGCTGATGGTGCGCACATGACGTGCCGGTGATGCAAGCCTGTATCTAAGGCACATACAGGCGTCGAACCAATCGAAACTGTCGTTTCACTGAAACGCTGCCAAAGCCACGTGGTTGGACCCGGGCTTGCGGTCGACATTTCATAGTGCGGTTTTTCTAGAGTTAAACCGCGACCGTAGGCAGATCCGACCCGTCTTCGGATTCGCGAAGCCGGATGTATTCGAAGGCACGCTGCGTTACAAGCACAAGGTCAGCCAACTCCGAAGCAAAATAGTAGTTCGTAGATTTCCAGTCATTTGACTGCTTCTCTTTGTACTGCTTTTGAATCTTTACGCTCCACTGCGTTATGGTTCGACCATCCTGCTCAACTTCTGAGCGCCAGCACGCGGCTGAGACTGGTCCGGCTTTGTATTCTTTTACGGGCTGTTGAGGCGCTTGTTTAGTCATCTTTGTTCTCCAGTTCAGGGTGTTTTTCTATTCACGATAAACAAATAGCAATCGTCACGATCATTTGCCGGGCAATTAGGCAACCAACGAGAACGATGGTCCAGGGTACCCAGCGGGGGCTGGATCTCTGGCGATGCCTATAAAGCCGCTTGTCCACATATTGGACCACCGGATCGACAAGCTCTTGGCAGCAATGGCAGAAGCGACCGTTGCGCACGGCCGAGATCCTTGGTAGAACCAAGCCCAGCCATAGCACTACAAAGAACACATCAATGATCGCAACAATCAACACAAATGGGGTTGTGGCACTATTCAGATGAACCATTACGTTTGATCCCTGTCAGCAGGTGGCTGTTTTGTTGGCCAAGGATGTGTAGTGATCCACCAGTGTCTGCTGGTCTTTGATGAATCGGTACCGGGTCTCTCCTTCGATTACTGAGGCAACTTTTCGTAGAAGCTTTTCGTCCACCTTGTTTGGTTTTTCGCCAACGCCGATGACGTCGATGACCACACCGCGCGACTTTAACTCGTCCGCTGTGCGCAACGGGTTACCGCCGTGGCCGTCTGTGAGTAGAATGATGCGGCGTGTGACATCGTTTCGGTGCCAGTCAAAGGCATCGCGTGCGGCCTTGAGTCCCTCGTTAATATCGGTGCCGTTGTTTGGCGCCAGGGTCTGGAGACGCTCGAGAATTTGCCGCTTCTGCGTCATAAGGGAAGCCAGTGGATGGAGTACCTGAGCACGGCTGTTGAAAACAATCAGTCCGATTTCATCGAAGGCATCAATCTTGGCTTTGTTGAGGACCAAGTTGACACAAGCCCGCATGGTCGCCTGAAGCTTGCTTTGACCTCCCCCAAATGATTCTCCCATACTCAAAGAGTAATCCGTAACGAAAAACGTTAGTTCGCGCTGATCTCCCTTTTCTGAGTTAATAGGGCCCGGCATAACCGCCGTATTGCCAAACCTCTCGTTAGCACGCTGCACAATCGTTGCGACATCAACCTCGGGTGTGAACGAGGGTGCGATCAGCGTCCGTCCCTGCGCAGACGTTGCACCAACCGTGGCACCGCAGTTTTGACAGAATCGGGCTCCCATGGTGTTGACCGTTCCACATTGGTAACAGGCTTGACTCATTTTTTGGCTCCTTCTTGTTTGGTGCGATACAAAGCGCGGTTTCCGGCGACCCAAAACGGGCGATCCGGGGATAACCGCATAGGACAGTCCATTAGGCAACTGCCGATGTAAGTCTTGTTGGTACTTCCGAGATCCTGCACGTAAACGACTCCGTCCACGCAATCGACTTCAAAGTGTCGCCTCGAAATGAACTGATCTCGGGCGAGAAGTGTCTCTCGGCCAACTGGGTATCTGCCCTCGGGTATGCGATAGGTCCGTCCGGCAAGAGCGCCCCGGTCAAACACGAGTGTATGGTCATAGGGGCTGAACCGGCCATGACAACCGAGACAGGAGTTCGCCTGTCCAACAATCGTGCCGCACGCAAGGCACCGTATTACGTCTGTATGAATGACTCCAACCTGAGCGCCACAGCAAGAACAGTATTTGGCGTTGCTTTCGATTGCAGCACAGCAAGACGCACACATTGAATCGATGGTTGTTACCGGCGAATTCCCGCCAAGTGCCTGCCGGACCTCGTTCGGACTCTGAAAGCGGGCGTTTGGGTCCTTTTGGAGCAAACGCATGCAAATATCGCTAGGCGTCTGGGGGACCGATGGGTCGACCAGATTCGGCGGGGATGGTACATCCTGAATAACACTACGCACAATCTCTGCTGCCGTCGTACCGCGCACAACAGGATGTCCGGTCAGCATGAAGTAGAACACAGCACCGAGCGCATAGAGATCCGATCGGCCATCGATTTCGGAAGGCTTGACGGCCTGCTCCGGGGACATCCATGGCACACTGCCAAGAAAAGATGACCCATGTGTTATCGTGGCAGCGTTCATGTCACGGCAGATGCCCAGGTCGACGAGGCGCAATTGCCCTTCTGGTGTTATCAGGATGTTGGCGGGCTTGAGATCGCGATGAACAATTCCCTTTCGATGCATGGCTGCCAGACCTTCGGCAAGTTGGCATAAAAGCCCGATGGCTTCGGTAGGTGAAAGTTTGCCACCACGGGCATGAACGAATGCGTCAAGATCGGTTCCGTTAACAAATGGGTAGATCAAATAATAGGCGCCGTGCTCCTTTCCATTATCAAGGGACTCCACGACCACCTGATGATGGATGCGAAAGTTGATTTCGCGTTCGTATCGAGCAACAGCGTTGCCATTGCCCGATCGGCTAGCGTTAATGAGAAGTTGCTTAACGGCAACCCGTGCGCCCGTTCTCTGGTCCACCGCCTCGGCCACCATCCCCTCACCTCCGGAGGCCACCAAGTCGAGGATCTTGTAGCGGCCAAGTACCAGTTGACCGATGGCCATGAGCTGGACGGCGCGATTCCCTAACCAAGACACGACTGGCGATCCTCCAGCATAAAGACCGTGGTGCCGATGACCAGTTCGTCGCCGTCCTCCATCGCGACGGGCCGGTGCACCCGCAGGAAAGTTCCGTTGGAACTACCAAGATCCTCCAGAAACAACATTCCGTTGGAGCGGAAAACGCGGGCATGGCGGCGTGAGGTGAATTCATCTTCAGGAATCATCACGTCGCACTCTGCACTATTGCCAATCGTTAGCTCAGAACCCGAGAGAGTGGTGGGGACTGATCGCAGTTTGCCCGTCCTCTTGACAAGGTGGTAGCGGGCGACCGCCGCATCAACCGGCGAACCGCAGATGTGGCAGAAGCGGGCATTGGGCGCAAGTCGCTCTCCGCAAATGCACATCTTCGACGCAGTCGTAGAACGGCAAACCATGGGGATCTTCGGTGCCGACTCTACTTCACGCAGCTCTGGTGTTCTATCGGGTTTTGCTTCACGTGCTTCTTCAGGCGAAGTCGGCTTGCGCGACGAGCCACCCAGAGGGGCAAGGTCACGACCGCACTGGGGGCAAAACTTAGCCCCTGTGTCGTGGGCGCCGCCGCATGTGGAACAAGAAGGATCTGGGGACGGAGAATCGGCGTTCGAGAGTGTTCTCATGTCATTGATATTGCTTGGATCTTGGTTGGTCATACCGTAACCTCCTGGGTAAGGGCTTGCATGGATTCTGCGAAACGCACCAAATAGGATTCGGTGCACGTTTGTTGAAGAAGCTCTCTTCCCGTTGACGGCTGATATTCACATGCCAATATGGTGACATTATCCTGTGTTCCAGCGGCCAGCGCCTCCTCACCCAACTTTCGGGCCAGCTGCCCAAAATCGCCTTCCTGACAGGCCATGATGGCGCCCGCAATCTGCTGGTCACTCACAACGTCAGTCAGGCCATCCGTAGATAGCAGGATCACATCACCGGATTTGATTCTTGCCATGTGGGTATCGGGCTGGAAGCGGTCGTTGGCTCCAAGAAAGCGGTCAATCGTGTGAGCGAGTGGGTGACCTGCGGCATCGGCCGCACTGATGAGTCCGAGATCAAGGAGTTGCTGGAGTTGGGTATGATCCGTGGTCATGCGGCGCAGCGTTCCACGGCTATGGTGATAGCAGCGCGAGTCGCCGGACCATGCCACGTATAAGACGTTTTCAACAACGCAGGCGCACACTGCCGTTGTGGCCATGCCTCGGGTGGCTTGATTCAGACTCGCGTGCTTAGTGATGGCCGAATTGGCGCTGGCAAAGGCCCGAGTCATGGCATCGAAAACGGTGTCTGGCGCAATGGATTCCGAGTCCATTGGTAATCTCGCAGTCGCAAGAAACGCGGCCATAAGCGCAACAATCACATCCCTGGCGATCGCGCTCGCGATTTCTCCGCAGCAGTTTCCGCCCACTCCATCACACACGTCCAGGAGTGGATACTCCGCGCCCACCAGGTCGTCGCACACAACGATTCCGTGGGCGGCGTCCTCCAGGTTTTCCCGTGGTCCCTTATGGCTAAACATGCACAGTCGTGTCATGGCATTTTCCACCTGTTGCTGTCGAGAGCTACTCCCCGATGAGCCGAGCACATAAATAAGGTGACAATCGTGGTCATCAGTTCTTGTCTGAGCGCAACACTTTGGCACCGAGTAGCAAAAGGATGAGAAATGCTGCGAGAACGGCGAGCTTGGTATACCGGTCGGTGTTCTTGACATCGAGCCACTCGAGCACGTGCGTCCATTCGAAAGCCACATCGCCAATCCCCGAAAAAAACCACATGAGCGTCAGACTGGTTAGAGCGGGTATCAGAAACAACCGGCACCGAAAACGGAGCTTGGGTGGCCTCCACTGTTGCACCGGCCATCGCTCGGGTTTTTGTTGCTGGTTGTTATGAGTTGGCTGCATTCACTCTTGCTCCCTTCGCTAGATAAACTATACACAACCAGTCTCGGTTTAGTCTTTACATAGGCTGACGCCGCGATGTCAGATGGATGACGAGCGAGTGTTTTGCGGAGAACGACGGGCGTCTCGCCGCTACCTAAGCCGCCTCCAGCCGACGTAGGCGATGACACACAAAATGGCTGCGGCAATGTCGTACTTGCCCGGTCCGTAACCCCCAAGGAGCGGAAACGCCTTGGCAATGTGAAAGCCATCACCCGCGCGGATCCACAGGATAATTGAAGATCCCACCGCAAGGATCGATAAGAACTTTACCATTCTCATTTTGGAAACAGCTTACTCCTGTAGAGGTCAACGACCTCGTAATAAACGCGATCCTGAACGCCTTGCAGAGACAAGGCGGCCTGCACGGTGCGTTGAATGTCCACGACCTGAGATCGCAAAGGTGCTACGATGGTGACATTTTTGACCAAGTCAGAACTCAGAAAGCACGCTTCCAGGTGCGAGGTGATGTTGGCAACACAGGTCACGCAGATTTCAAAACCATAAATGGACCCATCCAGCTCGTAGCCAACATCAAGTGGATGATCGGTGGGTGGAACCGGGAATTCGAGGCGCGCCTCAAAACCCTGTTCCCGGAGAATGCGTTCAATCCAATTGGCAAAATGACGGTGCGCGATACCGCCTCGCCCGGTCCTGGCTGGTCGCTCTTTGCCAAGCATCTGCCAGGCCTTTGGGCTCAGCCAAGTCAGTAGTACGTTGGCACTACCGATGCGTATTTCCTGAAACTCAGCGAGTTTTCGATTGTTGAGATCATCATGGACCCTTTTTTGCCTGGCAAAGGGCACTGTGCCGATGCGGTTCCACAGCCGCGCTACCGGTTCGTAGGGATGAGCGCTGGCCGCATCCAAAAAGTCGCGAGCAAGTTTTGAGACCTCATCCTTCTTCCATTTTGTTTGTCGCAGCTTTGTTCCTTCTGCTTCGCCGATTCGACGGCGCAACGCCTGCTGAACCTCGGGAAAGTCCTTAAGACGTATCGAGGGTACAACCGGATGAGCATCAAAATCCTCTGGGCTCGGAGATCGGTTTGGCGGGACAAAATCAATGTCTGCAAGCATGGCGTGCGGCCAAGAGCCAGCCTGGCGAAACAGGCACTTGCCAGGCCTCAGCGATTCAAGCAAGGGTTTTGCGCTCGGCGGCAGGAACAACGTCCGACAGGCTTCGTCAGAGCCCTCTTCGTCACCCATGGCAAAGATGAAGTGATGGGTCGAATTGCCAAGCACCATGCGGCTGACCGGGCGCAGCGCGGAAAGACCAAGACCGACACTGATCCCATACTCCCGGCCCTGCTTGAGGCATTGTGAAATCGGGGATAGCCCAGCACCGAAATCTTGATCAGCAAGATAGCTGCAATCCTGATCTGCCTCATCGATTGCGAACAGTGCAACGATTCGGTCAGTACGCTGCAATAGATGCATCCGGCTGAGCAACACCTGGGAGAGAAGCAAATCACACACGAACTGCCTGAGCCAATACGGCTCCAAGTTGGGCATCGAGATGACGGCACACTTTTCCCGCGCGAGGACATCTTCAATGAGATCAAGACCGCGAAAAGTCCTGAAGAGTTTCCCGGACGCTTTTTCGATGCCCTCCAACGCCTGTATGACGCTGTCCCTGTATTGAGTTTTGGATGAGAAGAGCAACTTGGGAGCAGCGTAGAACACGTCCAACATCAATTCAAAGGACGGGAAAATCGGTTTGTCGCTACTTTGTTGATTCAGAACGCCAGCAAGCCATCGCATAACCTCCGCCAGGGTAACCCAACTGTATTGCAGCTGCGCTCTAGCACAGAAACAGGCCACGACACGGTGAATCCAGGCTTCGGCGGGTACGCCTGGAGGCGGCTGGAGTCCAAGCTGCAGGTCCTTATACATATCGAAGAGCAACCAGCGATCTCGCCCCAACATATCGGGTAGATCCAGGGTGTCACCGGGCTTGCGAAGGATGCAGATGACACAAATAGGACACTCCGGGTGCGCCCTATTGTAGGCGTCAATGGCTAAAATCCACGCGCGCATCAAGGTCGTTTTGCCGGTGCCGGTACTACCGGAAAATATCGGAAAGACGGCACCGTCATTAGGTAGCCCGATTCGAAGGTTTGGGTTTTCGGAAAGCACGCCCAGTTCAAGAACCGGAAAGCCGTCGGCGTAAAGCTGCTCTGGCTCAGGTAGTCTGTGCAAGGGGTTGAAGACATCAATCTGACTTTGAACACGATGCTCCAACCAGTTGAGGTAGCCAGTGGCCTGAAATTCGGTGAATTTTGCATGCTGGGCACGCTTGAGGATGAGGGCGACCCGCTTGTCACGATCGAGGCGGTAACGAATGATTGTATCGATAAGCAGGCGGATGGCGCTCATTTGGATTCAAAGAACAGGGGAAGGAAGAGATTCTTGATGCGGTGAGTCCGCACGCAGCTAACACATCTTGTTTGGCCATCAGAACAGGGAGTGCTGTGCCGAGGGCAATAAATCCCCTGACAGGCAACACATCGCTGGGCATTGTTCAGTGTGCACAAACCGTGGTTTGACGTTTCAAACAGCGAGGGTTGTCGGCATCGGTTGCAGGACACAAGGTAAATCGGGGTTGGGCCCCGCAGCATCGAGGGGTCCCAGGGAAAACCGTCGACCGTAAGCAAGTAGTCTGTCAGGCGCCGCTCGACAGTACTGCCGTCCGGCGAGACCACGCCAAACGTTCCCGCCCTGTTCCAATAGCTGATCTCACCATCGGGCCCATGAAAACAGGATTCGTAGACTTGGTCCTGCTGGATTGGATCACCCTGTGGCCCCATCACTATACTCCCAGCGCACGCAGAACATTATTTAGAATGGACCATATCGCTCTTAAGGCGAGGTAGGTTGCAGAGATCGCCGCTGCAGCAACGATCAGCCAAAAGAGCAAAACGACAAACCCCTTTACTGCTTCACCCACCGCGATCGCATACCGCATAATCGACTTGTGAAACACGTGAGCAGGTTTTGGAGGGCCCGGTGGTGGCATCTGAGGTGGACTTGGATTAAACGGAAGGTTGGCCATCATGTTGCTCCCTAGGCAGTAGTTCAAATGAGAAAGGCTGAAAGCCCGCGTCGGTACGCGTGAACCGTACGAGTAGCTCTTTACCCTCTGTGTCGTTGGGTGCTACGTTATTGGCAATTGAAGCATCAAACCCGCAGGCTGCGACGAATTGGTTTGTCAGGCCGCTTGGTCGAATCGGAAGTGGCAACTCGATTCGGTGTATCTGACCTTTGTTTGGCTCCTCGATATGAGTAATGCAAGCAACGATCCTATCTGGTCTGCGATGTTTCTCAACGTGACTGACAAGGCAAGGGTAGAGCCGCTTGCTGTTCAGGTCTGGCCAGGGTTGAACGGTTTCGATCCAGGGTCGGGGCATCGCGCATACTCCAGTAACGGAATCACTCACATTGGCTTCTTTATTATTGCCGGGTGTAGGAGTCGAGGTCACGTGCCTCGAATAGCGCACGGAGAACGGGCCGATGACTTTGCGTGGTCGCTTTGGGTTTATGCCCGGTCAAACCAAGACGGGTGCCCGCGCGAGCCTGGCAGTGGCAACTCAACGCGGGCACCATGTACAAGGTGAGTACAGTGTCAGGCAGTACTGCTGCGCGGCGTAATCACCGAAGGTACGGCCAACCGTTCGATCGTTCTCCACGATCTGCCTGCGCACCACCGCAAGCGCCACGGCGCGCGTTCCAACTCGAAGAACCACGGTGCCGCCGCCGTATCACCAAACCCTCGTCTTAACGATTTGAGACGCGAAGCTCGCACAGTCGGACACATGAGGGACTGAAGGTGCGGGTTTCGGAGCAGGTCACTTACGGTAACAAGCTCGCCCGGGCGCCACATGATCTCCTCGAGAAACGGCCGCCCAACCTTTGGCCCAACGGCGGGGATGCTGCCCGAGTACCGCAGAAGTGGCCCAGATTGAGGATGGATTGTAATTCGGCCAGTGATTTCATTGATTTCGCAGTCAACGTCGCTTCCGTCAAGCGCGAACACCTCGGAGAGTGTCAATGTGGAGTTGACGGACGATCCGTTTCGATAGACAGTTTCGAGAAACCGCTCCGGCTCGTCAGCCGCAACCGCCGTCATTGGAATTTCTGGCGGCTTGACGATTGAGCCGTTTGCGATAGCCGGATTCAAGCTGGCGGCGTTTTGTGATGCCGTGTGTTCTGTTATAGTATTCATTGGGCAATCTCCTTTCGGTTCGAAGGATTTCGCCCTGGCCAGGACTAATGAACAAACGACGTCGTTATGACTGGTTTGAGAATACCTGGTGACCCGGCTGAAAGTCATCACGGAGAATTCGGTTCTTTGCAGCTCTTTAAAGATTCTTTCCGAGGAAATCAGCATGATTCCGATTTGTGGTGAGCGAGTTGAGAATTTTATGATGGAATGTGGGTTTTCTCAGGACCAGCTTGCAACGGAGGCGCTAATAAATAAGGATACGATCGGCAAGATAATTGCTGCCGGTTCAGTGGGAAAGCGTTGCCAGCCAAGAGTAGCGAAGGCTATTGCCAAGGCACTCGGTGGAATCTCGGTATCTCAGATTCGGGTTCCCAGTGTGCCAGAAGGTGACATCAAAGAAGCAGGGGATGCACCTGCCAGTCCTCGGAGAACCCGCATTCCTAAAGGAGTCGAATGGGTCGTTCCGTTGATGCGCAGAAAACTGGTACCAGGCACGCTCACAATGCTCGGGGAACCCACACAGCACAGGCTTGCAGAGACAGCGGAAGAAATAGATATGTTGGGTGTCAACCTCAACGTAACATGGTTCGATGATCGCGACTTCGTAGAGGTGCTCAAGGCGCGCATAGCTCGGAAGAAGCGCCCGAAAATTCGCATCCTTCTGCCCAGCCCGAGATGTACGCTTCTCAAAATCTACGCCCGTTGGCAAGCCCACGTACTGGACAACAAGGGAGTGCTGACACGATACGAAGAAACGCGAAGAATGATCGAAAGCCTAGGGCTGCAGAGATCACTGAAGTTGTTCGATTCGATTGGGCTTTATTCAGGTGTCGTGCGGCTGGGGCGGGTCTTATTCCTGTCCACCTATATGGCGCACACCCGCGGCAGCAATGGTCCCACGTTTATCGCGACTCAAGAGGATGCGCCCGAGCTATACGAGGCCGTTCGCCAGGACTTTGATGACCTTTGGAAAAGGAAGGACCTTAAAAACGCATACGATGAGTGATTCCTCGTGAGCACGGTACACAAACAGGGAAACTCGTTTGCCGAGAATTAGACTAATTGCAGACGAACGGAGCGGTGCATATGCGAATCGGGGTTGACTTTGACGGAACCATTGCAGACACAAATACCCTCAAGAGCGCGTGGATCGAAGGAGAAACAGGACAACAATTACCTTCATGGTCTTGTGATAGGACATCTTGCGTCCGGCACATTGGAAGAGAAATGTACGAACGTATGTCCGCAGAGCTCTGCACTGCAGAGCGAACGTTGGCCATAGGAGTGGTCGACGGTGCTCTGGAAGCAATCGAGTCAATAAGGAACGTGCATGAGCTGCTTGTGGTGACGACGCGTCCGAACGATGTCGTCGAGCTTGTTCAAGACTGGCTAAAGCAATACAGCCAAACCGCAGGACTACGGCTCGCGAATCTAGGGGACGGAAGGAGGGCCAAAGTCGACGCGTGTAAGGCGCACAGTATCACGGCGCTCATCGATGACGACGAACGCCACCTTCTGAGTTGTCCCAGCGCAAGTGTTCTTCCCTTTCTGTTCAAGCACGGGGCACCGTCCTCGTTCAGTCATCCGGAACTGCGAGTCTATCGTTCGTGGCCAGGGGTGTTAACTGAACTTGGCTGTAGTTAGAGTTTTTGTCGCTGGCAAAGCCGGGAGCAACATTTAAGTACCTTGCCTCAGGACACTTGCAACTTCTACAAATCGAGTCATTCGAACTTCGCAAACTCAACACATGATTCTCTTCACAATCCACGATCCACCTCGGATGTGACTCTGTTATAACGCTTGGATCGGCCTCTTCCACAGGCGTTGCGAAAGAGGCCCTTCGTTAGAACGGGTCTCCGAGGTAACCAAAATGAACAAACCAGAAATGAAAACCAGTGCAGGTTCGGTGTCGTGCGCGCTTTGGGAAAACGTGACCACAACAGCTGACGGCAAACGGATTCCGTTGCTCAGCGCTTCCATCGAGCGAAGGTTTAAGGATAGCAGCGGAGTTTGGAAAAGCGTTAAC
Source organism: Phycisphaerae bacterium (assembly GCA_029260035.1). GTDB lineage: Bacteria > Planctomycetota > Phycisphaerae > UBA1845 > UBA1845 > OFTM303. The sequence goes on along the minus strand of JAJDEA010000140.1, from coordinate 8,688 downwards.
AGCTACAACCGCAACGAACTACCACAAGCGATCTGGTGCTTGCTTCAGGCATATGGCTATATGATCAAGCATGCCAACAAGTCAGAGAGCGGTGCTCAACATGAGTAAACGCGACAACGGTCGCGCCAATCGAACGTCCGGGATGAATCCCAGACTTCTCCACCTTGGCCTCAAGATAACTGGTAATCCTTGCGGAATTGCACGGCGCTGGATCCGTGAAGTTCGAGTGGCACGGCGACAAAAGCTATATCGGCAGGAGATCGAAGACGCCATCGATGAAATCCGATTCGTTGGATTTCAGGTGTCCAAACAAATGTCCGTGGTTCGATGCACGCAACGGAGGTGATCACAATCACGTCAGGATTTTTTTACTACACAGATGCACAAGGTAAATACAGGAGCGAGGAACAGCTCGCCTTGACGGAGCTTGTCCCCATTAGTTCGCGCGTAAGCGCATACCGATTACGTAAATGGCCGCTGAAAGGGAGCGGCCTAATTCCGAACCCCGGTTCTTGAGCTACCCAATTACGCCGTCGTTTAGGGCTTCGAGCGATACGGAGCGAGGAATGCCCGTAGTGCAGCATGGAAATGCTGGTCCATCGCAGGCGCGATCATGCGGAACTCGCACAAAGAGGCGCCAATCACAATTGCTCATTATTTCACGCTATTGCTGATAGTCGTCGAGGGCGCGGCCTGTTCAACCCTGCTATTCTGTCACGACAATCGGAAAGGAGTCGCTGTTATTGACCGACGTCTGAATGCTGCCGGATACGGGAGTATCGCTGGTAAACTCGATAGCGAGTGCTGTTGCACTGTCGTTGCCTTCTTCCTGAAGGTCAAAGGTGAGCCGGCCGGACATCGGCGTGAAGCCAGCCTCAAGGCTTGCTAGGGCATCATCGATAGATGCTACGAATGTAGCGGGTGCAGTTCCACCGGTGGTAATCGTCGCGTCGCTGATTGTCATTAATCCGGCAGTCTCATCGACGGTAACAGTCGCTCCGCCGCTGAAGGTCGTTCCGTCAGCTAGCATGACATCGATATTGGCAGCCATGGTTGTGACATCGCCCGAAACGGTGAAACCGCCGCCGACCCGGCCTGTTAGAGTAGTGCCGTTGGCCTGCAAGCCATTCAGGATTATCTCGTACGCATTTACATTGAAGAAAAAATCACCCGAGCTGGTTCCGCCCAGCATTTCGCCTACGAAGGGGTTCGGGCTGCAGCCTGTGCCATAATCCAACGTAAGAGCAATAATGGCACCCTCAACAGCAATGTCGATCGTCGGGCAGGCAGGTGGCGTTGACGTTCCCTCGACGATGCCTTGAACATCCACTACGGGAAACACAGCCGCAACAGCTGCCGCAACGGCTTCCACCGCATCAACGGCCAGCTGGGCTGCATCCTGTTGTGCCATGGTCAGCGTCGGATCTTCTGAACCATCGCCGTCATCTCCAGGTGTTGTATCATCGTCGGCCGGCGGCGTCGTGCTCGAATTGTCGTTGGTGTTCGCCGTTGAGCCGTTTGGCATCGAATCATCTGTCGGCTGCACGCCTGTCTGACATGCAAGCAGCGACAGAAAGGAAATTGCAATCGTTACAACGAAAGTGTGTTTCAACATAGCATAAACTCCTGAGCTTGGCGTAAAATCGCGGGATGGTAACTATGCAGCCCCGACGTGTGATTATCGGATGAAGCGGCCCAGAACTTGCCTTGAAAATGAACGCATCTTGACAGATTGAATGAGGCCTCTTTGCATAAACCTACCGATGTCAAGGCGGTAGTATTGGCCTCGGAAGTAAACAGGCCGACCTTCGGGTCGTAGATCATGCCCTGAAAGCCGTGATCGATCAGCAGGTTGCTTTCAGTTTATGCCGCGCCGGTGCCGTCGTCGATGTCGTGATGGATGAGACGATGGCCATCGTAGTAATAGTAGTGCGTAACGGGCGTGGGGCCGTCGACGATCTTGACACTGTTTAGGACATGAAGAGCAGGCTACGCAGCTGCGATTCCGCGCACATTCAATAGCAGAAAAGAACTGAGCCGCATCGTGTCAGCTTTGATAGCTCCGACCAAGAGGTCTTCATGTGGCGACACAAACACACAATCTGCGTTTTCGTCCTTAATGCGTTCATCGTTGATTCGAACAATCCGTTGCGAAACTGAGTAATCGACGCTGAGCGCGACCGTCTCATTGGCATCGCGTCCCGATGGGTCAAACGGCTCGTCGATTACGAAGTTGTGATTTATCAACGTTTCAGGCACGGAGATTGAATCTACACGATTCCAATTGTGTTGAGGTAAGTAGCCATCAACCTGGATAATCTGTCTGTCAGCACAACAAACCACCGCAAAGCGGTTCAAATAGAAGCACCAACGATCTTGAGCATACGAATTGTCGCTCTCGCTATGGAGGCATAACTCCTTGTATTCTGTCAGTCCACCGTACTCGATCGTTCCCGAATTAATCGTCACTTTAGGCACAGCACATCTCCATAGCATCATCAGGTTCGCCGAATCCGAGCCAGTCTGTTTATTCCGCAGGTATCAGGGACACGATGTAGCTGACGTCGAAACTTACGGATACACGACGAACGTATGATGTCAGATTTTTGACATTTTTGTGATGAAATAGAGAGATCGAGGCAGAGGACTGATCTTGAGATTGGCTGTGTTGCTTACAGGGTTTGGTCCATCAGACGGAATCGACTCCATTTCACTAGTCACACCTGCACGAGTGCAACACCGCTAAACTCATGCAGACAGGTCCGGCATCAAGAGGTGCGGCGCCCCTTCAGAAAGTCCACGCACGATTATCTCTTGGTAATCGAAATTCAACAACTGTAACCGATTTGCGATAAACCTTCGTAGCGTACCAACACTTGGCCACGCTTGAAAATCTCCACGCAAAAAGCCAACACAGGTGTTACGCACTAAGTTTGCAATCTGACTTGCATACTGCGGAATATGTTTTTCTGGAAAAAAACGGTCATCTGAAGAAATGGTGTTCACCACGCTACAAGAAGGGTCCATGCATTCTACGAGAGTATTCACGCCAATCGGAACAATAGGGCGACACCTCCGAGGAATTCTAGCCTTCCCTTCAAGTGGTTCAAGCGTAACAAAAACATCCATGTCATCGAATTCTATCTCGATAAAGAGAAAGCTTGAACGCGCCTCGATGCACGAAGGCGAACGAGAACTCATTTCAAATCCGAATTCCTCGCGAAGAAACGCAAATTCCTGTAATGAGGTTTGGACGAAAATACGTTCCGACGGATCAATCTCGAATCCGCTCACGTTCTAACTCCTCGCACACAAAGGACACTCAAGTACGCTCCGCATTCTAAGAAGTAGACAACTCAATCTTAAGTGATTAGTCAATCGGTGGTGGATACCATACGTTACTCACTCGTACATATCCTTCAGATTTAAGCATCGCAATCTGGTCGAAAAGTAGGCGCCCTGTCTTATATTCCATAGCCTGCATTACAACCTTTGGGTCGGCCTCTGTTGTTGCCTGCATCGTTGGCTCATACGCCAGCTTCCCTTCACGAAGCCACGATCGCATTCTACACCGTAGCTGATTTCGTGTCATTCCGGTAATATCCATTTGTCTTGAACAACCCTCTACTTGTCGATTAGCATCGAAGATGCCTATGACTTACTAAACGGACTCGGGCATACGCAGCCCGACGGTTTAGGCGCTAATAAAGTGTCAATCCGGAGGGTTCAATTTGCCAACCCGAAAAAAAACATAGATTGTGCCAGCATACACTCATTCACATTTCGCATGATCGGTAGCGCATCCACCAAATTCCCTCGAACAAGGAAGTTTAGTCTCTCGCGCGATTGAGTACTTGTCAATTCATTGTCAACTGACGTTCTACCACAGCGCCTCGAGGGTGCGAAAGTAACTCATTGAACTCGTGACTAGCTGATGCTTTCAACTTGCTATTCAATTATTCGTTTTCCTTTAACTTCTCGCATTTTTAGGGAACAGCGCGTACACTAGCCGGTGGATACCAAATGCTGCCAACTCGGGTATAGCCATGATCTCTTAGCCAATGTATCTCATCAATGAGATAACTTTGTTTGCCAAACCCACTTATGATCTTCGTGTGCGCTATTTCGTTAGTCACTTGCACAAAAATCTCACCGTTTTTCAAGCCTTCCTCTAAAAACCGTTTGTTTGCCGCCCATTGCCGTTTTGGATCGGCAATACCCTCGTCAAAGACTCGGTATCCTTGTCGTCCTTTGAATTGCCTGACATCTCTTCTGCTCCCGAGGACACGAACACCCTTGCCGCGCAATCGTGTACTTGCCGCAACGTAGCGACTTCCTATTCCACTTTGTGCCACGCGGGACGCGAAACGTCCAAAGCCCAACGCTGCTGAACCTAATACCCCAACATCTGGCGCAAGAGATGTCATCCATAAGGCAAGCAGGTCTACGCTTGCCACAGCGTACCCCTTTGCTAATGACTTTCCACCAACGGCTTTATTGTAGACATTGTCCAAGAGAGAAATTGCATGATCGCGGTTGACGAGTAGTTCATCTATCGCATCAGAATACTCGTCATCACCAAAGTCTTCGTTCCAAAGTACATTCTGGGTATTTTCAGCAGCATAAATGGCATGCTTTGCTGCGGCTCGTTCTGTGAACCATTGGTGAGCATCCAGGAACGCAGAAAAACTCAAGCCTTTCGGGTCGCGACCCGTTACCGGATTGCTGCCGACAAATTGATAGATGTTCGGGCCGTCGGTGTACTGCCCACCTGTTGGCAGGCCCACGAATGCAGAGGCCGTTTGCGCATTGCGCAGCATCGCGCTTTGCACGAGGAGGGCGGTCTGGTTAGGGTCGGCTTGCAGCCATCTGCCAGTGATAGGGTCGTAGTCGCGGTTGATGGCGGAGACCAGGCCGGTGTCGAAGTCGTGACGCATCCCCTTGTAGCCCTGAATGGTCTGCGGACCGACGACGGCCATGTCAATGCTTCCGCCCGCGCCGTCTTCAAGAAAAGACAAATCGCCATACGGCTTGTATTGACGCTGCTCGATTAATGACCCTGCGGCTTGACTCACAAGGCCCACAACGTCATAGCCTGCATCCTGCAAAACGAAGTAACTCCCCCCGGTTGGGCCGGATGCCTTCGCCCAGATGAGTTCGTCGATGTAATCCAGGCCGTAGAGGTATTCATCAGGCGCACCGAAGTCGCCATTCGCATCAGCGATATGATGCTCGATGACGCGATGGCCGTCGTAGACGAAATATTCGGTGGGTTCTGCCGCATTCCCGGCAGTCTTGGCGATCCGCCGACCGATTGCGTCGTAGTCGTACTTCGCTACGGTGACGTTGTTATCGAGGACCTCAACCAGCCGATTCCACGCGTTGTAGACATACTTGCGCGAGCCGATGTCAGTTAGGTTGCCAGCCGCGTCGTGTGTGACCGACAACAGATTTCCGGGTTCACCGCTGTACGTATCCAGAAAATCCGTAACTCGATTGGATTTGTCAACGTCGTGCCGGCGAGCGCGCACAAGGGAATCCATCGTAGAATCATATCCCACCACCGTGTCACCGGTATCGTAGTCTATCAGCCCGTCACCGACGCTTGGTTCCCCAGTCCAATTGCCGAGCAGATCCAGGCGCCAAGCCTGCCCCTTTCCGCCGCTGGCGATGAAGTCATTCGTCGCGCCGAGCACGCCGCGCTCTGCGACAGCGAGGCGGTTAAGCTCGTCGTATTGGTAGAGATAGGAACGGTCGTTGGTGTGGTTCTTCTGGCTTACTTTCGCGTGCGTGCGATTGCCGGTCTTATCGTGACCATATTCATAATCAGCCAGAATCTGGGGCGTGCCAACGAATTCGTTGGTAAACTGCATTTGTGAGATTCTACCGAATCGATCAAGCGCTGGGGACATCGTCGTGGGATTGGCCAGTGGGCCAATAGTTACTCCCCAGTTTTTCTCGACGCTTCTCCCCGTGCCGGTGGTGTCATAGGCAATGAACGGCGATCCGCCTGATTCGATACCAGTCATGCGATGGATATCGCTGGCGTAGGTGAAGTCGAACTTCGTGCCGGAGGTGGGATAGGTCATGCTCGCCAGTAGGTTGACGTCGTCGCTGGGCCAGGACCATTCGTAGGATGTCGTTCTGGCAACACCCCCCGTCGTGCTGTTGGCCGGATCGGGGTCGAGCGTTTCCGAGAGCAGGTTGCTGAACGAGTCGTAATCGTACGCAATTGTGCTGGTTGGCAGGGTCGAAGCCGGCGTGGGGAAAGCCTTGGCACTCGAGATTAAGCCCCTCGCGTTGTATTCGAATGCGAGACGGTCGGTGGTTTGTGCTACGGTCGTGTCAGCGTTTGTATAATCCACCTTGACAGCGGACAGCATATCGCCAGGCCAGTCTGAATCTGGCGTGCATGTTTCACACGTTCCATACTCGTAATTAAGCTCCACGCCCCGCTGGTCGGTGCGCTGGGCGACGTGTCCACCAATTGTGTATTTGAACTTGAGGGCGTCAGCTGGGTCGGGTTCGCCGGTCGTGCTGTTGGGATAGCGAATCTCGGCAATCAGATTCGTGCCAACTGAAACCGCCGCCTGGTCAGACTCGTTGACGATGGTGGCGTTGTAGACGAAGCTCGTTGCCTGATAGTCTGGGCTGCCGGTGATGGAGGTAATGCCTGCTGCGGCGAAGTCGGTTGTTGAATCGCCGTCGTCCCAAACAATGTCATTGGGTGTCATCACAAACGGCTGCGCGGCGGGATCGGGCACGATGGCCACGATCATGTCCTGCAGGCCGGCGCGGGTGTAGTGGTAGGCGGTGTATCGGATGGGGCCATTGTGCGAGGGGGTCAAGTTTTCAGCGCTCGCGTCTTTCCAGTTTTCCGCCTGGAGTAATGTCCTACCGAGTAGGTCATGCCAGGTGCGCGTGAAGATCCCCTTCGGGTCCTGGGTCCAGATGCGCCGGCTCGCTGCATCGTAGCCAAATCGGGTGACCAAGGCGCCTGCATCCGTTCCGTACCCTGCCGTGGAACTGGCGGGTGGCGTGTCCTTGTCATAGGCAGGAGGATTGCCGTTAACGAACAAATTGTCGGAGCCGCTGGCATTGCCGAAGTTGGCGGTGGCGATCAGGCGTTTTGCATTGTCGTACCAATTGTAGGTATAGGTGATGATGGCGTTGCCGTTCTGGGCGGGAAGATTCGGCGTACTGAGATCATCAAGCTGCCCTGATGGTGTCCGCGTAAATTTGGGCACGATTGGCGCGGGCGCGCCCCCCGTAGTGCCAACCGCCGAACTTTTGGCATCGTAGTGAATCTGCCTGAGCACATTACCAAACGCATTGTATTCCGTCTGCGTACATGACAACTCGGTTCCTTCATGTGTTTCAGGATCGTCATTTTCATCGCGTGACCAGTGTGCCGTTTCGATGACGCGTCCAAGCGAATCGTATTGGCTTACCGTTTTGCCTTGTGGTGTAATTTCAGCGATTACGCGGTCCAGATCGTCACGAAACGTCTTGATATAGGTGTATTGAGGCATTCCATTGGGCGTACTGCTAAACGACACCGGGTTATAGGTGCGCTGCTCATACACGCGTCCGCGCTCGTCGTACATTGTCTGCGAAAGTGTTTGCGGCAACCCCTGCACGGTTCGTGTCAGACACTCATTGATGACTGCGTCGGGTGTCATCTCCTGCCAGGCCTCGACGCGATCAAGAGACGGTTCGCTGGTTTTGTCCCAGGTAGCGATGAGTAGCGGCCGATTCAAGTTATCGAAGACTGCAGTCGTGACGTTGATGATTTGTGGGTTGCCTGCGGTACCGCCGTCATAGCCAACACTGAGCTCGCGCTCGACGATAGGTCTGCCTCGCCAATCGTAAGAAATTTGTGTGTCTCGGCTGTGGGTATTTTCTTCATAAGCAGTTGAGCAGGCTTCGGCATGATCTGTGAAACGACGTACTCTGACGAGTTTGTTGGCATCGTACGGAAAATCTTCGTTTCCGGTAGTTGTCGTGCAATCGTCACCCCCTGCCATGGGACTATGTTCGCACGCGGATGTTCCGTCGTTGTAGAGACGGTGTTCCATCAAGACCATATTGTCCGTACCGGTTCCGTTCACAGGCGGGAACCAATCAGAGCAAGTGTCGTTTGAGCCTTTGAAGATCTTTGTTGCGCGCCGCTTGGAGTCAAAAAGAAGCCTCGTGATGGTTCCGTCCGGGTCTCTTTGGCGCGCAATTCGGTCTTCCAAGTCGTAAACATAGTTGCGAACGACGGCACGACGATCCGGCGTGCTTGGAGATCCTGGCGGCTGAGCCGTAAAGTCGTTGAAAACGATATCATCCGTCGGCTTGAGGGTCGAAGCCTGGTTGTACTGCTTGAACGAGCGGGCCAACGTTACGATCTGGTCACTCGGCTGCGGAGGCCAGACCACGGGCGGAGTCTCTTGAGACGGATGCGCGGGGGTATAAGAGCCGGTACCGTTGAGATCGTTGATGTGATTTGCACAACTTTGACCGTCAGAACATCCGGACCAGTATGGACTGTCTATTTGCGTGTTCGCATCCCATGTATCTATGGCACCGTCGTAGCTATAGTCGGAAAGTGCTACACCCCAACCGAAGTCATCGATCTTGTCATTGCTATTGTTGCTAGGCCTCGCATCATTCCAGCCAATGACGCGCTGTTCCAGAAAACCC
>JAJDEA010000139.1 GCA_029260035.1 Phycisphaerae bacterium | reverse complement strand
CCTTCGCCGCCGGGTAAAGGCTGAACCAATGTTTCCGGCAATTGAGCGCTCGCAGCGGACGATGAAGGCGTCGCACGTCTGGCAGTTTGGGTTCGGCCTCTTCGTTGCTGCGCAGGCTGAGCTTGTCGCCTTTGACTAGCCTGCTGACCCAGGCCTAGCCAATCTTTCAATGTCGCTTCGACGTCAGCGGCATTCAGTTTTTTCAATTGATAAACGCGATGCGTACTGTTGACCGGCTTGGGGCGATCAATCGTCGCAAGTAGTTTGAGTATCACGGGATACTGATGGGTATCCGCTCGAACGATGAGCGCCCTCAATCTGGGATCAGCATAAACACGAACGGACGTTGGCGGCAGTTGAGTTGCCTGCTGTGCTGGCTGACGCCCCTGTTGGTTTCGGCCCGGCTGTTGACCTGCCTGTTGTCCTTTCGCTTGTTGCTGCGCTAGCTGACGCTGTAACTGAAGTTGCTGTTGACGATTGCGTTGCTGAGACTGCCTCGCCTGCTGCTGTTGCTGCCTGGTTGCATTGAACATCTCATTGACAATGCGCTCCGCTTCGTAGACATCGATGTACTGAACGCGCAGGATACGAATATCGGGCGGGAAGTTCCGGTGCTCCATTTCTTTCTTGATCTCATCGACCCAGTCGGTCGAATCATCGATAACGTTCTCCGCACCCTCGATAATGACATCGCCCGTCACCTGATCGAAATAGACCTTGAGCTTTTCGCCTTTTCTCCCCTTCGACCGCTCAGGCTTACCTGTAGGGTTTTGCGCATCAGCTTGCCCTTTCGTCTTGGGCTGTTCCCCTTTCTTCATCCCGCGCATTTTTTCGCGCACCAAGTCTCCTATTTGATCGCTTTGAGCCTTCTTGTTTTTATCCTGATTCCTGGAAGGTTTCGCTCGTGGAGTCGCTGGTTTCTTCTTCGCATCTTTTCCTTCCGTTTGAAGAACCGCCATTTGCATGGCGCTCATGGCAAGTGCCTGAAATGAAGCCGGCAACACACATGGCCTGGCGGACGTCACTTCAACGGGCTTTAGCTCATTGACTCCATGCGTCTCACCCTCGTTGGTTGATATATCGATCAATTCGACGTCAAGCTCTGGATTGTTCAGCTTGATCCATAATGCAACATCTCTGGCACTCATACCTGTCGGCACGGGAATGCCGGCTCGTTTGACTTTTTCATCCGGCGGAAGGTCGATATACTTCTCTATCAACTCGGAGATTTCAGGAAATCTATTTTCGTCAGGATACCGCACAACCAGGAGATTACTCGATTCAAAGTAATCCACGTCGGGCAGCTTGTCATTGGGATCCCACATTGTGGCGAAAAGATCTTCCAGCTTATACGCCGCGTCGTAGGCATCGGCGAACTGTAGTACATACATCTGCTTGGGTAATGCAGGAGAAGGCTTGGTATCTTCCGTGTCGAATTGGGCAATCAAGCCTTCGACTTCAATCATCTTCGCAGGCGTAGTCGAAACGACAATTGTATTGGCAATCAAATCTGCATGAAGGTAAATGTCCGTCCCCGTGCGCTTCAACTCGGTGACAAATGCGTCTTCTTCCTCTTCCACCAAAGACCCGCGAGGCTTTTGAGGTATCGCGCGCTTGCCTGGTAGTTTCTTCTGCGACTCTACGCCCACCGTGTTGATGATGATATCAACAAGGAGAGAAACATCTGCGTTTTGAATCTCGAAGACTCTCACATCTCGGCCCGAGACAGCGATCGCGTCGAGGTGAAGGACGCGCGCTTTCGCTTCTGCGACTCGTTCTGCAGGGCCATGCAAGACAACCGAACCACCACCCGGAGCTTCGACAATCGTAAACCTGCTCTCTTTGCCCGCCGCGGACGCAGTCTTGGCACCTTTCCCTTTAGGCATTCTTATCGATTTCGGTTTGGCTGCGACACCCATCATCGCCTGGATCGTTTCAACCATTTCCGCTGCGTCGGCATGCCTTACCGGAACGGTTTCAAAGACCAGCTCATCGCCACTCGGCCGGTCCAAATCTTTTATCAGCTTGCGGGCAACTTCGATGAGCGGGTCGGGGGCAGCAACAACAATCTGTTTATTGCGCGGATCAGCCTCCAAGTGATAACGCTTGACGTCACTATCGCTTCTCGCACCTCTGGCCTGCAAACGGCCCTTCGGTTTTGCGCCACCAGCGGAAGGAGCCGCAATCGAATCCTCTGCCGATGCCAATATCCCATCGCGGACCATCTGCTGAACTTGCATGCCGAGCAACGGATCAACCAGCTCGACAAGACGCTCAACATCGGCGTGCTCTACGGACACAAACACGACGGAAACGCCCGTCGTTCCGCCAGGGTGATCAAATTCTGCAACAAGCGCTCTTGCTTCGTCAATGAGAATAGGCGGGCCAGCCATAACAATCCGACGCTGCCGTGGATCGGCGGCTAGATGATAACGATCACTCTGAGATGCCTTATTCTTGGCACCAACGCGAGGCATTCGTGCCGTCGGCTTGCCTGGCTTTTTGGGACGAGATTCGCCTTCGTCGAGATCAGCCAGCTTCCCCTCGGCTACAAACTGCTCGAGTTTCATTGCCAATACAGGATCAATAGCTTCAACTAATTGTGTCGGGTCGGCGTGCTCGACCTCTATAAACGCAACCTGAATTTCCTCCGCCGCACTACCCGGCACATCAAACGACGCTACCAGATTCCTTAGCTCGTCAATGATAATCTGTTGTGCGGCGATAACGATTCGCTTGTTCACGCCATCGGCTGCGAGATGATAGGGCTTGGAATTCGATGCCGTTGCATTTTTCTTAAGCCCGGGACGGACCTTTGGCTTTGGCGTAGCGGCAGCCTCTGCATCGAAACCAACCAATTGGCCAGCCGCGATCATATGCGCGACTTTTCTATCCAAAATCGGCTCGACTTTTTCGACAACGTCAAACGGGTCGGCGTGATCTAATACAACAAACTCAACAATCACATCCGCTAGGTTCATATCCTTCTTGAGCACTTCGAGCAAAGTTTCGATTTCCGCAAACTCATCGGGGTGAGCGATTACGATCATCCTACCTGCCTCAGCTTGCGGAATGAACTTCGGACCTTCCTCTACCTGCTTTCCAGGGGTCTTGGGTTTGCGTGCGCTTCCACGTGCAGGGCCTTTTCCTCCTGTCCCCGCCATGGCATCAAGGGCATCAACGATTGCATCGAAGTCTGTACCAGGCGGGAAGTCGTTGTATACGCGCATCTCACGCTTAGCCTTTGGTACATCAAACTCCGCGATGAACTCCGCTACTTGCACCATGATGCTCGACGTAGTTTTGACTACAAGGTTGTCTTCAACCTGGACGATGGTTAGCGTGCCGGAAGACGTCGCGACCCCAGACGTTGGACTTTTGGCACCCGCCCTGCGAGGAGTAGGCCGGCCGGCAGGCTTTGACGCCGTTCCGCCTACCAACGTCTCAATGGCCGCTTTGAGCTCTAACGGATCGGCATGGCGAATGGTGAACGACCGTTGAATGATTTCCGTTGGCTTATCGAACTCGGCCAACAGTGAGCGAATCAAAGTCAGGTCATTTGGGGTCGCCCGCAAAACGATGAACTCTTTCTCGCCGCTTGCTTGAAACGTGATCCCTTTTTCAGCTTGCGCGCCTTTGCGGGCGGGCGGGCCGGCTTGCTGGCCCAACATGGCCTCGAGCTTTTCGATCGCTTCGCTTGCCGAGATATGTTTCACGACAATTAGTTCAATCGTCGGGGCTTTCGTGATCCCCTCTTCCTCCAATTGTTCAATTACGGGAAGATACCGATCCCACTCAGCTTCGGTGCAAAGCACATACAAAACACGGTCATCATCATTGGGCGTGAACTTGGAGCCACTGCCAATCGGACCCGTCGCTTTCACGGGGCGACGTTTTCCGCGCGGGCCAGCCGACTTTCTCGTCGACCCCTGTCCGCCATCGAATTGAGATAGAATACCCGCTACAAATGACGGATCGACGTTTTCCAGCTTGACGACGTGAAGCGATGGCGCTTCCTCTTCTTTGTCCATTTCCGCGATGAGTTCGCGGACACCATCCAAATCCTGCTGCGTACCGGTAAACCAAATGGCTTCGCCCGAAGGAGCAGCAACGATGCTGGATTCGCCTTGCCCGACCGAGCCGGGCTTTCCTTTGACGGCACCCGCCACACCCGGAATAAGTTGAGATACAGCAGAAATAATGTCATCGACAGTTGCATGCTCAATGGCTATGCGCACAGGATTGACCTTATCCGCAACGTCGAACATCTCGACGAGCTTTCGAACTCGGTCTACATCCGCCATTTTGGCCAAGACGATGATGGCTCCGCCCGCAGGGTGGGCCAGCATCGTGACATCATCCGACTTGACAGCTACGCTTGGCTGGGAAGTGCTGCGACTCTTCTTGCCCCGAGAAGGTCGTCGCGGCTTCGCCTTGGGTTTGGACGTTACAGAAGCATCCTGAGAGTTACTGAGAATCTGCTGAACCGTTGCGATAATCGAATCAACATCCGCATGATTCACCGGAATCAACACCGGCTCAAACTGCTCGGTCGTATCTTTATCCAGCAAAGGAAGAAGCATCTTGATTTCTTCGATCTTGTTCTGCATAGCGCGAACAATCAGCACGCCTTGCGCGTCATCAGCAACAACGCTCACATCAGGCTCCGGCACGCCCAGCAGGGGGCTTGGGGTTGCGCCGCGAGACTGCCTCGCTCTCGTATTAGGTGCCCGAGTTGGGGCACTATCGAAATCCATCAAAACCTGCAGCTTTTCATACGCCTGAGATGCAGAGAGATGTTTAACAGGAATGATTTCGAGCGTTCGCGGGTCTTTGCCGCCTGGTGCAACAAAAATGTCAACGAGACTCAGGTACTTATTGATGTCGCTTACGAGAGCGAAGATACCAACGGTATTTGTATCTTCCATGGGAATGACACGCACATAGTCAGGCAGAAAATCGCGCACAATCTCGAGGTCAGCAAGCGAACCTGATTTCGGCGTAAACATGACCAGAACCAAATCTTCGGGCCTTAACTCGGCTTCTTGAAACGCCTCGATACTCGAAAACATTTTATTGAGCGGCAATTCTCGGAGATAATCGACGACGCGCAAAACTCGGAGATGCGTTTCTTCACGCAAGAGCCAGTATGGGTCTATTGGCTTGTAGTTAAATAAAAGCGTCCGAACCCGCCAGAGAAGATCGTCAAAGCTCAATTCTTCCTCGGTGACAAACGTCGCCAACCCGTCCGGAGGTGCCTCTCCTATGACACCCAATCCAGTGTGGCGGGCGATCGTTTCGATCAAGACAACGTAAGGCGCATCCACGACACTGAATTGGTACTTGCGGTCCTCGGCTCGTACGTTCTTTTGGGTTGGCTCAATATTGACTGGCTCGCCCGCGTCGCCTTCCGCGCCAACTTTCTTCGCGGCGCGACCGGCTGGCCTTCTTTGCGCTTTCGGATTTCGTCCCGCTTTAGGCCGACTAAGTCCAGATTTTGAACCCGCACGCGCGGGGGTCGGCGTACGTCGTTTCGTCTTGCCACTCGCAGACGGAGTACGCTTCGGTGATGGTCGTGCTGGTTTTGCCGCTCGTTTTGAAGGCTGAGACGGCGCCTTCTTCATCATGTCGTCAATTTTCTTCTGCATATTGGCGGGAATCACCACCTCTTCAGGTGAAGCCCCTTTTTTCCCCGCGACAGGCTTTTGAGCTGGTTTCTTACCCGCTTTCGCCGGCCTCTTCTTGGGCCGAGAGACAGGCTTGCCGCCATCAGGCCTAGGCGTTGCTTTCTTTTCCAGTTTTTCTTCCGGCTTCTTTCTTGGTCGCTTTTTCTCTTTCTGAGCGACATTGGACGTATCGGTCAAGGCAGCACATGCCGGTTCCGATTGCAGGCCGACTAGAAGTACAAGCAAAAAGCTCAATATCATGGGCAGGACGCGCTTGGATGTTTTCGTATTGGTCGCCATCGTTCTTATTCTCCTACCCGCGAGCACAGTAGCTCGCATACAAAAATCATTCTAACGCTCAAAGCCAAACGCAGTTCCAGACAGAACTACCTGGTTCCTCGGCTGGGCTACTTTCTTGTCCGCCGGTTCCTCTCGATCATCCTCTGCCGGGCCTTTCGTTGCTCCGCTGCTTTGCGTGCTCGTTCACGTGCATCAGCTTCAGGCGATTTCGGCTTGGCGGTATTCGGCGCGGGAGACTTTCTCTTCCCACGGTTTCCGGCATCAGACTTCGCCCTACCATCCGTTTTGGCATTCGCCCTGGTTGGCGCTTGTGCAGCATTTCCAGCGGGCTTAGCCGCCGGTCGCGAGCCGGTTTCCTTGTTATCAGGCGTCTGATTGCCCTTTTGCCCGTCCTTGGCCTTCCCATTTTGTACACCCGGAACATCTGCAGGTTTCGCTTTCGGGTCGGCTGGATCGGACTTATCTTGCGCGGAGTCTAGCTCCACCGCGTCGTCGCCTTCTTGTATTAGATCGCCGGACCCCTCTTCGTCCATCACTTCAGCAGCGTCGCGATGCCGATAGGCAGCAAACTGGAGCGTAGGATATCCTTCCGCCTCATCTGCTTTGACATCCTCAGCCAACGAACCGCCGATCGGATAGATGAAGTATTGACCTTCCCATGAAACGACCGCACCGTGCGGATGAACGTAAACCAACTCCCCGCCCTCAAACTCTTCGCCAAGCGAATAAAACGAACTGTCGCGCGTCTTGGTGTTATAAACGACGATTTCGCCATCGCTCTCTTCCTCATCCGAACTTACCAGCGCCACACTCAAGACCATATCGCGACGCTTGTTCGACTTGCCGCGAATCTTGGGAGCAGGCTGCGTAGGTTGAACGGGGGGGGGCGGTTTTTTCGCGACTTGGGGAGGCTCGACGATTTCGACCAAGACAGTCGACGAATCCTTGTTCCCACTCCCATCCGAAACCGTCGCCGTGTAATCGAACTTGCCAACATCGGATAGATTTAGCTTGGGTCTTGCTATCTTGGGATTGTCCAGACCATCGGCTGGACTCCATAGATAAGTATATTCACCGTCGCCGCCTGTCGCCGATACGGAAAGTGTCACTGTTTTACCGGGCCGTGACGCGACTGTCCGATTAGCACGCACAACCAATGGATCGAGCGGAATGTATTCGCTAAACGGCGTCCGCTGCCAAATATCCGCATAGCTCCGATTACTGTGTCGGACGAATTTCTCGGGTTGCCGTAGATCACCATCTTTCAGCTTACGCCCGACGATTTTCTGTTGAGGCAAAACCCAAACCTCAAGCGGCACGCGAAGATTGACCATCTCGATCGCATTTCGTTGCTTGCGACGTTTGCGCGACGAAGTCGAAGGATAAATCGTGGTATTGCCAACACGAGCCAATTGTGGGAACTCTTCGACATCACGCAAAAACTTGATCGCCGACTCCAACGTGCCTACAGCTGTCACAGTTATGACTTGTTTAGTGATGAGCGTCGTACGATCCTTGCTGCCTCGGTTCGCGGCAACATTGGCATCTTTGAGTTTGTATTTTCGGATCAGCGCATTGAGTTTCTCGCGAACCGCATGCTCAGTTTTGCCAACATCCATCGAACCAGCCCGATTTGCATAATCGCGATAGGCGAATATAGCTTGGGCTACTTTCTTTTCACCTTCTTCGAGCTTATCAAGTTCCTCCTGCCGTTCCGCGACACGATCATCGATCGTGAGCAACGGCTCGACCCACTTCGGATAGACCACGGACGAAAATAGGCCGTACGCAATCATCAGACCGAAGGAACCAACAAGAATTTTCGTTCTCTTATCCATACGACTTTCTGAGGTTAGCTCTTACAACACGACGGCCAATACACCCATTAGATTAACGCCTCTTTTTCGACTTCCTGGAAGCCGACGTACTGCCCGCCACATCATCAAGAATACGAACCGTGAACTTCTGCGTGAACGGATACGATTCCTTCGCCTTTTCAGATTGCGTGCCTATATCGACCTTAAACAGCGGTAGTTCCTTTCCCTCTCGCCGAAAGTCCTCCAATGCACGGATCACTTCCGAGGCTACCTCCCTCGTCTTGGCTCTCGTCGCCAGTGCAATCCAACTGTCCTTTTGATTCGTATCGATTCGCTCAATGACCAGCTGCTCATTCGTAGGCAAAGCGGAAAACATATCTGCCAAAACATCAATCCAAATGCACTGCTCACGGTCGAAAGCCGTAATCTGATCCACAACTTTCAAGAATTTCTTATTCTGCCGAACATTGCCTTCAAGCTCTTGAATCTGCTTTTCTATACTCGCGAGCGACAAACGGTCTTCCTTCGTATAACCGGCAACTCCCACTGCACCGGCGGCAACAAAGAAAATTGCTACTGCAGCAGCCAAAGGCGCCATTTTCAGCCTCTTCTGCGTAACCGATTCCGTTCGTTTGGGATGTAGAAAATCAAAATGCTGTCCGTCCAGCGACGCGTGACTCAATACCAAACCTAATGACGCTGAAAATGCCGCAGCACTGGCACCTTCGTCCGGCTCCCAACCGAACGACGACGCAGGATTGTATATCTCAGACGTTACACCCAGACGTTTTTGCAGCACCTCTGCCAAAACTTCTTCGACGCCAACGTCGCCACTTATCACAACGTGGTTGATCTGCGCGCCCGGCTCCTTGGCTCGGTATGCTTCTATCGATACCGCAACCTCCGACACCAAAGGCTGAATAACCTGCTCTTGTGCAATCGTGTCAGCGATGCCGCTCACATTCAACGACAACCCGCTTTCACTATCGCTTCCGCTACTTTCCGGCCCGGCGAGCGTTCCCGAATGCTCACTTGGTTTTGGAATAGCTACCGATGCAGCACGCGAAAATGCCAACGCGGAATTGTGAAGGACGCCTATTTCGGTAAGGGACGGTCTCACGTCCACAAAAACCACACGCTCCGGCATGCCATGCTTGAGCAACTCGCACACCGCCACCTTATTCGCATACGGACGCAAACCAATGCGGTCGAGCTTAAGCCCAGCCGCTTCAAAGGTAGCCACATACTGTTGGACAACTTCACGACGGACGGCGGCGACAAGAACCTCTATCGTCGCTTCGTCAGACGAGGAGGAGGAAACGGTAAAGTCAATGCACGCATCGCCGACTGCAAATGGCAGTTCCTTGGCTATCTGAATCTGCACCATGCCAGGCAACTCTTCTCTCGCGGCTTTTGGAAACGAGAGCGTATTGAGGATTACCTGATCGCGCGGGATGTCTACCGTCGCATGTTTGGTCACAATCCGCTCTTGATCGAGCGCTTTTCGGATGTGCGATCCCATCTGTTTGGGATCCGAAATATCGATTGACGGCGGATTCGCAACCGCAAGCAAACGATCGATCGTCACGCCACGCTTGCCAAGCGACGCATGGACGATCCGAAGCGTTCGGGTATCCCAGTCAAGAGCCAGCAGTTTTGATCGTCTGCCACTATTGGACGCGAACATTGTCCAAATCCTCCTCTCGAATCGGATACTGTGCGCCAAGCTTCGTCAGATCACGATAGTAAACGGTTTGGGCGATGGGTCCAGCCAAATCAATGATAACTTGTAAGCGAGTAATCATTCCCACATGATCCGCATAACCCAGCGACTCGATCATAAATTGTTGACCACGGGCTGTGATTTTCGGGGCCACCAATACAAAAGTATCTACATCAAGAACGTCTTCAGAATACAGCCAGGCAATCGTTTCCTTCTGTTCCGATGATAGTGTTAGCCTGGTTTCGAGGATGGCGCCAACCTGCTCATCCGTCAATTCCGTCAAGCAGCGCAGCACCGGCCCCGGAGCCGTGTTGATATTTATCAGCCCCGCTACGTCTTGTTTATCTGGCGGCGACACCGTGGTTCGGTCCATCAACACCACCAAGTGCTCTTCTTGAATCGGGCTGCGCACAAACTCACCGTCCACCGTAACATCATTTAGTAGCGCCGCTGGACTTTGGATCGGCGTTGATGCGTTGCGAGCACCATTGGATTCTGAGCCGCCCTGATTGATACCAGATTCACCGCCGTTCGGTTGCGAATCATCTTCGACGTCTTCCGGCTGGTTCGTATCGTCGCGCGGGCGCCGCTGACGGCGTGTGTTGTCTTTATCCTCGTCAGATGGATCAACTGTCTCAGCATTGGCATCCTCATTTTCTTCGCCTTCGCTGGGATCGTTATTTCCTGTCTCACCCGTATCCCCAGTATTGTTACCTTCGGTATTGCTTTCAGAATCATTGCCGTCAGCATTATCACCGCCGGTTGGGGTCTGTCGGCGCGTTGCCCCCATGATGAAATCAATAACCAACGGCTCATCAGGGAACTCAACGTCAAGCTGTTCCCTCACCGCCTCTGTTTCGCCCAATAAATTTATGCGCTGACGATTGTCATTACTGACCCCGCGATCCATCGAAAGAACGGTCAGATAAGGATAAAGCCCTCGATTGAGAACCCCATCTTCATCATCAGGCGGAAACGTTAACTCGCCGTCGTCTTCATTTGGCGAAAGCAGCCCGTTACGATCAAAATCTTCTCCGTAGAGAATCTGCCCCGTAACGCCTTTCACCAACAGCAGTTCTTCGACCGTTTCAAACGGACCATTCTTAACCGCGTAAGGCTTATCGAGATCGAGATAATAGGCTCCTTCCGTGTCGCCGTTCTCACCTCGGGATTCGGAATCCGGATCTCGCCAATCCAGAATCGCATGCACAATCTCTTCCGGAACAATTTCGGAATCCGTCGCAGTGGCCGCTGTAACGAGAATGAGCAGTTGTTCTTCCGAGGCTTCGTTGAGATGAAGTTTCGCTGATTCATCCGTTACACCGAAACGAATGAAGTCTTCATCGTCGGAAGGATCGTCTGCTACAATGCTATATCGATAGACGATTCCGGGATCATTGAACTCCTCGTTGGTCCCCCACGATGTCGGATCGACGTCATTGGCCCAAAAAATAATACGATGCAACTCGTCGGGATTGTTGTACCACCGATCCACGTCCAGCCGATCTTGAGCCAACAAGAGCTTGACAATTTCGATTCCCGCTTCAGCGGCCAGTCTCGTCTGGATACGCATCGCCACCGCTTGCGTGGACGCCAGGTCTGCATTTACCCGAAATGCAAACGTCGCAACGAACACGCCAAGAAGAAGGAGAATAAACAGGATCGTGGGAAGAATCACCGCGCGTCGATGACAGGTCATTGCTCTTCCCCTCCAACCAATTCGCTGGCGATGGCCTGCGTTTCACGACCGATACGCGAACGAAAAAGCGGATCCGCCTGCGGAATCCGAACCGTTCGGGAATACCGATCCTCCGCTTGGGGCAGACATTCTTCCGGGTCTTCGTTCAAACATGTACAAAATTCTCTCACCGCGTCGTCGGCAAACTCCTCTGCAAAGGGAACCTCCGGCTCATATCCGATCGTAATCTGAACGAGCTGTGGCAGCGGACTCTCCCCTGTCACCTCCCATGTATCCCACCACCGGCTGCCATCGTAATAACAGAATCGCAAATACTTGATCTCCGGCGCGTACAACTCTTCCCAGGCAATATCAGCGTCTCCCCCTCCAGCATTCGATCCTTCTTCCTCACCTTCCAACAGCTGTTCTTCCTGCCTGGTGTCTTCCTGTAAAGCCGACTCGTCTCCCGACCCACCGCCAAAGGTACGTCGCCCCCGCTCCTGCCCTTCACCGAGCTGAGCGCTGTCCGCCCTGGGTACACGAATTTCGATCCGCGCAAGCCCCAAGGGCAGCTCATAACCCTCCTCCGTCAACTCGTCTGGATGTCTTGCAATCTTGTACTCGATCTTCACAAGGTCTGACTCAGCGGGAGCATATTCCGTCCGGTTGGGGTGATTCTTGGCGACCTCCCTGTCAGGCAATCGAATAGTGGAAAGCCAAATGCGCTCGGGCAATCCTCGTATACCCACGCGTTTTTCCGTCGTAATGATGCTGGCCTGTCGAATTTCTCTCACCATTCGATCCATCATGGCTCGAGCGAGACGAATTTTCTGCGCTTCGATCGTCCCCTCGCGGCGCAGCTCCAATGATGACGCATAAAACCAATAAGTCATGGTCGTCAAAACGACGAGCAAAGCCATCGACAGCAAGACTTCCAAGAGAGTGACAGCGGAATGGCGCCAAGAGGAGTGCCGATTCATCACGGCGCCTCCCTTTGCCCGGAGTCGGCGTCGTCCCCACCAAGCCCAACCAAAAGCGGGTCATCGCCAAGCAGGTTCTTCAAGTCGGGCGGCAGCGCACCGAGCGCATCAGTCAAATCGATACCCATTGCGTCTGCTAACACCGGCAGGATTTCCAAGAATTGCTCAAAATCGAGTTTGGCCAATATCGTCGGATCGAGCGCCTGAGCATCCAACCCCTCAACACCAAGAACCGCCAGCTTTTCGCTAATCTCTTCAAGCTGTTCCTCGGGAACACCGAAATCTAAACCCAAGTCCAGTGGCAAAGGTGTGACACGCTGCGCGTAAAGCGCATAGACCGACTCAGCTTCATCGAATTCGAACGAATCTTCTGAATAGTCACCCTCTCGATAAGAGTGCAGTACATCCAGTTGAATCAAAAAAACACCGGGAATAGCTGTCTCTTCGGTCGTCATCTCCCAGCCAAAGTCGGGATATCGCGGGCCGAAATCGCCTTCTTCGACTTCATCAAACGATTCGAGTTCGACCAGGCCCAGGTCGAGCATGGCTAACTGACTTTCCGCAAGCATCATGGCGTGAATCCGACGGCGCATCTCTTTGACACTGCTATGTGAGCCTTGCACCTGCGCAGCGATAACCGCCAAGCCCGTAATGAGCATGCCCGTTGCTATCACGGTTTCCAAAAGAAGATAACCACGACGGCGCAGACGATGCGATGGTGATGCATCGCCGTGCATGACGGATCGGCGGGCGAAATGGTTCGAGGAGACAATCATCAGCGAACAGAGAAATCGCGAAGTTCCAGTACGTCATCTTCGCCCAACACACGCGGGTCCAGGAAATCCTGCCTCAACACAGCCGGCCAATTCTTCTCCTCGAACAGGTCAAGCTCTTCGTCATAGAAAGGCCTTTGCAACCAAGCTAGTCCCGTCGCACCATCCATAATCAGCTCAATACGGGGATAATTCTCAAATTCGTCAGGCCCAATATCGCGGGGTGACTTAATCAAAATCATCGAAGCCCAATCGCTGGATCCATCAGGCTCAATAACCAAAGGCGGGCGTTCAACGGAGAAATCTTCGAGGGCCTCTTCCATGGCATCGCGGATCGTGTCTCGGCGATCCTGCATGCGCTCGATCGTTGGCCTTTCAAGCCAAACCTCAGCGCACCAGACATCACCCAAAATCGTTCGACCCACAGCCCATGGCGCCGTAACCAGATTGAATGTATCCGGCTCCTCAATCGGATCGTCTTCTCGCTCGATCAAAGGCTGGCGATCGCCCCCCAGCGGATCCTCTTCGTCATCTTCCGGAAATCGAATGCGATAACGCATGCCGTCAAACGCAGCATTGGCACGAACCAACGTCACAAGTGACCGTAGCTGTCTTGCGGAGTTCGGCAGTTCCGCCTCTTTCATCTGCCGAAAGAACGAAGGGGCTGTCATCGCTGTGATGACCAAAATAATACCCAAAACGAGAACAATCTCGATCAGCGTAAACGCTCTTCGCTTGCCGTAACGACAACGAATCGGCTTAATATGGAGTCTTGAGTGCGGCACTGTAAGCCCCCTCAAGAGCTACGGAACGAAATACGCGGATTACTTCTCGATCCAGTTCTTGACGTCATCACTTCCCTCTTTTCCGCCGTCATCGTTCCCATCCGGGCCCTTGCTCCAAAGATCGTATCCTTCCTCGTTCACCTCGCCTGGTGAGAGGTATTCGAATGAAGCCGTCCAAGGATCCTTGAGTTCTTCGTAGACTCCCTCCAGATAGGGGCCCTTATACCTCGGGTCGTCTGACTCTTTGGCGGGCACGAACATGGCACTCAGACCTTCGTCCGAATCAGGATACCGGCCCATATCCCATTTGTAGGCTTCGAGGGCTTTGCCAATCGGGCCGTTTCGACCGACGCCTGCTTTCGCAAGCTGAATGCGAGCTTGCTGAGCTTGGCCGAACAACTTAGGAATCGCAAACGCCGCGAGCAGCGCAAGAATCCCTGCCACCAAAAGCACTTCGATCAATGTAAAACCGGACTTTTTGTTTCGTCTATTCCGTCTCATGACACGTCTCCCTTTCAGATCCAAACTCGCGTGCGATGCGGTTCGACGGCAGTCATTCCCATACACGCTGTTTCATTTTCCCATCACTATCGTTATTGCACGGCTGACCCCATCGTCAAAATCGGGAGCAGCAGCGCTACCGCTATGCAAAGCACAAGTGAGGCCATAATCGTCAATAGAATCGGCTCAAGAATCCGAACGCCAAGGTCAATCTCTCGGGCCGTTCGCGCTTCGTTCGTATCGGCTATCTGAACGAGCACCGTCTCGAGCGAATTGCTTTCCTCTGCCACGGCTATCATATCGACAACCGCAGGGGGGAAAATCCCGGACTCGCCAAGCGGGGTCGAAAGCGCAGCACCTTTTTTCACACTATCCGCAGACTCTTCGATCAAATCCGCGAGAACCTGATTGCCTGCCGAATCCTTCGCAATCTTCAACGCCTGCAAAATCGGAACGCCATTGTGCAGCATCGTGCCGAGAATACGACAGAACCGGCAAATCGCGACCATCGTAAGAATCCTACCCATAACGGGCATGCGAAGCTTCGCGCGTTCCATAACAAGCTTGCCGCTCGCCGTATTCATATACACTCTGATCGATAGCAGGATAAATACGATTGCCAGAAATATCTTCATATAATGGTTAGAAATCCCGTCACTCACACCAAACACAATGTGCGTCAATGCATTAAAGGTCTCTGGACGAAGGTGTTCTCGCAGCTTCGGCACCACCACAGTCATAATCAGGACCACAACACCCGTTCCCACACACACCAGAATAGCGGGATAAATCAGCGCACCAAGAACCTTGTTGCGCAGCTCATCCTGCTTCTCAGAGAAAATCGCAATACGCTGCAACACGTCCTCAAGGAACCCACCCGACTCTCCCGCACGAACCATCGCGGCGTAAAGTGGCGAAAACGCATGGGGGTACTTGGCCATCGAATCACCAAGCGCATTACCACCAGCCACGTCTTCGCGAAGTTCTCGCAGAACCTGCGTCAAGGAGCCGTGCGACTCCTGCCTGGAGAGAACATCCAATGAACGAAGCATCGGAACGCCCGCTCGAAGCAAATCCGCAAGCTGGCTATAAAATACGGTAACGTATTTTGTTTTGACGCGACGGCGTCGAAGTCCCCCACCAGCCATTTGAGAACTTTCGGTCACTTTGACCGGAAAAAGCGATTGCTCCTCGAGCATGCGCAATGCAACCTGATAGTTCTCCGCTGTGACAACACCTGTCACAGAACTACCCGTCTGGTTCACCGCTTTGTAACTGAAACTAGGCAACTCAAACCTCGAATGATGTCGAATCAAACACGCCAACAGTTTTCAACAGCCGAAAGCCCCGCTGGCTGATCATCGTGGAGCACCGGGCGTGCGCGAACAATTCCAGCCTTCCTTGGCCTTGCGACTTGACGAGTCACCTCGCTTTGGTGGCTTGCCACGATAAACTTATAGCCACAAACGATCAAGCATTCTGACGAATCGCAAAAGTACACGGGCAGAACCCCTCTCGAATGCCACAATCGAATTAGATAATGCTCCAATCCGGCTTCACGAAGCGGCGCACTCCCAATCCGGTTCTCCGGCTCTTCTCCACGCTTCTTTTACACGGTAATGGATGATCGATTGCATACGTCCCGCCTCGATATCACAGATATTACCGGAATTTCAGCACTGGGGGGCATTATTCAGCTAGAAACGCGCTGGATTGTGTGTCTACTCAGGCGTCTCATGCCTTGCAGAACGGAATGGCAGGATCGCCGATTGGCTCAAATGCCCAACCGCCTAAATCTACTGCGGGTCCAGGACGGCGACCATTTGCTCGATCACCTCGTGAATCGTCATTTCCGTCGTATCGATCACAACCGCAACGCCACTCTTGAGCAAAGGCTCCCATTGCTTGGCATCGATCTCATCGCGTCGCTCAAGATTAGAACGAACGGCTTTGCGATCAACGTCTTCCCCATCGAGGTCCAACTCCTGAAAGCGACGCCCCGCACGTTTGTCCAAGGATGCTTCCAAAACGAATTTCGCATCTGCATCAGGAAAAACAACACTGCCCTGATCCCGCCCTTCGGAAACAAAGGAGCCGAGCGATCGACCGATCTCTCTTTGCCTTTCCACCATGATGTCGCGCACAGCTTGGCAAGTTGCGACAGTAGACGTAGCAGCGCTCACCGCGATGGACCGAATGGCCTCGCTCACATCATGACCTTCGACACGAACGCGCGTGTGGGTGGGGCCGCAATCGATTTCCAGTTGCGTCGACCTGGCGACACTCAACACATCATTCGAATTCGTGAGATCGATGCCGCGCGTAACCGCAATGTACGCAATGGCCCGATACATAGCGCCTGTGTCGAGGTACGCAATTTCAAGTCTTGCAGCTAACTTTCGGGCGACAGTCGATTTTCCAGAACCGGCAGGCCCATCAATCGTGATAATCATGGAAATCGAGTATGCCCCAGAAGCGACTCGCGGGCAAATAGGGCCATTCTGATTGAACGCGCGTGCCGTTCTCGCGCCCGAAACGGTGATTCTGCGATCGAGCTTCCCGTGAATCGCAGCAGTACCCAAGCCGAAACCCCTCTACCTCGAACGGACTCAGAAGTTGTGCAGCGGGAATTTGCCTTTATCGATTCTTGGAAGTGTTTGGGCCAAGCGCAACAGGGGATACACATGCTCGTTCGGGAGCACGGGCGACTTGCATGAACCCATATCGACCACTAACTCTACTCTTTAGATGCAACTTCATCGAGATACGTTTGAAACTCGCCCATTTTATATGAAATGAAACAGAACGCGTGATGGAGGGATAGATATTCCGGATCGGTCTTGTCATCCTCCGCTTCATGCCGGAGTTCGTTGAGTTTCACTAAGACAGCCTCTGCTTTCATTCCTGATCCTTCCTCTTCATTCAGCACGAGCAGGTAACGGTTCACGACTGTAGAAGAAACTTATCATAGTTGGAAAGCTTCAGACCAGAAAGAGCAAAGCTACGCGGTTTCCACGCGGAGATTCAATCTCATTTGATTTCGACCGGCGTCGCAGCCCCGTAGACATTCTCCAGGACTTCAACAAGTGAAGACAGGTCGAAGGGCTTGGTGAGGTATGCGTCGAACCCACGCTGCAGAAGCGTTTGACCGCAGCCGGGGGTTAGAGAAGTGGACATGCCGACGAGTTTGGTCGTCGCGAGATCATCGTTGCACTGCAACTGCCTCCGCAGAGTGCTCGAATCGATATCAGCCAGTGAAACATCCACAACGAAAACATGAGGCTTAAATTCGTTGGCAGCCAAGCCTGCTTCGAACGCCGTATGAGCGGTCTCCAGATCGTAATAGCCGTGCGCCGCGATTGTATTTTTGATCGTTTCGCAAAGCTGCTGATCAGCATCCAACAGCAGAACACGCGTTGCATCGCCTTCCAGCCCGTTGAGGGGGATACCATGCTGACGCATGAAATGGATAAGCAAATCGAGCGGAATCCGACGGTCCTTGCTTCCGGGAATGCGATAGCCACGTAGATGACCGGCGTCGAACCATTTGGAAACGGTTCGCGGAGCTACATTGCATATCTTGGCGACATCGCCTGTTGTAAAGACGCTCTTTCCGTTGACCATCGTCAGCCCCCGCTGTGTGTCCGTTCAAAAATGCGACGCGCGCATTATGCACCAGCCTCTGGCCAAATTCTCGGCTGGATTACGGCGCCACTTGTGTTGCACGCTACAACCGATATTGACGGTACAAACCGTTGCAACTCGCGATCATTGCCATGCTTCGGCACGGGGGGAGGGACGTGCCAACCCGACCAATAATCCATACCGGCCATAAGGTTGCCCGCCGTATTGATTATAGGATTTCCGGTAACGATCGGTCCACTATTCGGAGACAATTCCTGCAGCGAAAAAGTAATGCAACATCACTGAATTACCCAATACCGCCAATATCAATCATGATGGGCAAGACATAGGTTTTATGATATGCGCGCGGAGATAGCCTTAGCTCAAATTAAGCATGGCGATAAGACTACGACCAAGTGCTGCGTCACACTCCAATTTGCGGGTAAGAGTCAACACCCAAAAGCGTGCCACTGCTCTTGAGCAGTGCCCGTCGCAGTAATGGCCAAACTCTTGCACTGTTCAAGAACAGTGGCACCCCCACAATTGCAGGTGTAGACATGCTCTAGGATTGAGGCAGTTGAATCATTTGGCCGACACGGAGTTTTTTTGGATCACCCTTCACAATACGCGTGTTCATGCTAAGAAGCTCTTTCCAGCGAGTCGAATCGCCAAGTTCATCCCGCGCAATCGCATAAAACGAATCACCGGGCTTCACTTCATACTCGCGTATCCCCGTCTTAGGTTTATTCACTTTGCTCGAACCGGCGGAACTGGCTTTTCTACCCTTTGCAGGATCAGATTGCGGACGAGCGGGGATCTTGACGACTTCGCCGGGACGCAAACTCCGGGGATTGCGAAGTTGCCGATTTTTGAGCGCCAGGAACGGAGCAAGACGCTCGTCGCCATAATACGATTGAGCGATGGAAGCCAGCGTCTCACCTGCCTGAACTCGATGCGACTCCACGGCTTCATCAGACTTCTCGCCTCCCGCACCGTTTGTCGCCGTCAGACTTCTCGGTTTTGCAGAATCACTACCCTCAGTCGAAACGGGTTTTCCCGGACCTTTTCGTTGTTTCGACGGGGTTGGCATACGATCAGAATTCCCGCGACGGGCTTGCCGCTCGCTGGGTGAGGTGGTTCGATTATTTCTGGCGGGCTGACGATTCGCCGTCGCTCTAGTGGGCATCGGTTTCGTCCGCGATGCAGTCTTCTTTCCAATTGGCTTGGCCGAAGCAGAAGTCTTTCCAGCGTTCTTCGTACCGCGCCCTGTCGGAACCGCCTGGTTACGTCGATCGGACTGAGCCGTCTTTACCGAGCGAGCCTGCCTGGGATCCTGGTTCGTTGTTCTTTTTTCAATCGTCTTCTTAGGTGAATTTTTCGCGACACGATTTTGACTCTTTGGGCTTGAAGGCAATGACTTTCGTTGACTTTTCGCGAGCGACCTGGACCCTTGTTTTACAGGAATGGATTCCTCTTGCTGATCCCGGTAGATGTAGTACCCACCGCCCACCAGGACAACAACCATCGCAATCACGACCCCCATCTTGGTTTCCTGACGCATGATCCGATCCCTTTCCCATTGAGCAAAAACTGTCTGAACGTGGGGCGAGGCGTGCAGCTTCCATGCCGAACTCAAGGGCAAGCCTTGAAACGCTCCACTACATTACTGACAGCGCGAAGTAACAGCTTGCACCGCCAGTAAAAGTGTAAACGCGCAAACCGGCTCGGTCAACAAACGGTAACACGCGTGAAGCAATAGGAATGAAAATCACAACCCACAACAAGAAGGAGCTGATGGTCGATGACCACCAGCTCCTTTGAAAGAACCAGCCAAAACTCACAGCTTCTTCAAAGATGAAGAACCGAAGTAACTACGCGCCAGCTGGCTGAGCCATTGAGCCTGTCGAGCGACCAGTCCTTAAGCGCATAAGCATCAAAGCTGCACCAGCAACAATAACACCCGTTACAACCCAGCGCGCTGCCGAGTTATCAATCTCCACAAGCACAACGCCAATCAGGCAAAGCGCAGCAATCACCGTAATCAATCGCCGAAGGATAACCGGCTTGTACAAAAGCGCCGATGCAACGGCAACCGAGCTGTATGTACCCACTACAACACCAATTAGCAGTGCAAAACTGAATCCGTGGATTCCGTCGCCTCCGAACACATAAAGTATGCCCACAACAAGCGCGGTCGTAATAGACGTAAGAACAGTTCGCGCCAATGTCTGATTGATACTGTTGTTGATAAGGCCTGCCGACAAGGAACCAACCTTACCACGGTTTTCCCTGATTCGATCAAAAACAACGATCGTATCGTTAAGGCTATAGCCAATGACCGTCAGCAGTGCGGCGATCATCGGAAGATCGATCTTGAAATCGCTTATCATGAACGCCTTGCCTATCGCTGTATTGAAGACAAAATGACTTAGCGCCACCAAGCCAAGCGTGATGGATATGTCGTGAACAAGGCACACGATAGCC
The DNA here is from genome assembly GCA_029260035.1 of Phycisphaerae bacterium. Lineage (GTDB taxonomy): Bacteria > Planctomycetota > Phycisphaerae > UBA1845 > UBA1845 > OFTM303. The sequence goes on along the minus strand of JAJDEA010000139.1, from coordinate 13,456 downwards.
GCCAATCCATATTCCTTGGTTCCAAATCGTAGCCAAAGGTACGAAACAATCGCGGCAAGCGCCAGCAGCGTCGCAAAGATCGCGCGATTCTTTGTTTGGGTTGCGATCTGCGGTGCGAACGCAACCACTTTGGAAAGCGACTTTTCACTCCCCAAGGCAGCTTCGATCTGCATAAGCCTGGTCTTGGCCAAAACATCAGTCCACATGCTTGGATCATCGTCATACAATATGGTCTCATCCACGGCCAATACAGCAAAACGCTTATACATCGACTCGCCTTCGTCTCCCGTCGAAGCAGCACCAAGCGGGAAGATCGCGGACTCCAACGTTCGGAATTTTTCGAACTCATGCTGGAGACCCACCTCACGCAAACGCTTGTCGAACTCCTTGAGCGACAGTGGAGCCTTCGATTCCTCCAACACGACATCGATCGCTACCCCGCCCCGGAAGCGCCGAATATCAAACGTCTCATCACCGCCAAGCACGTCGGAAAGATAATGATCCTCGGACTCGACCACGAAAAACGGTTCGCGAGTCAGTTCATCATCTACACGAGTCGTAAAGTTGATTGGAGACTGAATATCAAGCTTATCGCCAAATGTCGCCAGCAAAGACGCCTGCACCAACGCGCGATTCGTCTCAATCGTCACGACTTCAAACGACGGACCCTTGACACCTTCATCTTCAATATCTCCGACAGTTTGCACTCGTGCGCCACGCAACCTGCCAGCCGCCTCACGCGACATGCGAACAGCATTGGCCAAAGCTTCGCCAAACGACTCCTGATCCAATTGCCCCGCCTTGCCGTAAAACTTGACAGAGCGCCCGGATATTTCAGTTCCGCCGCGCTCAATCTTGGCATCCATCGCCTTGCGCATAAGGACTTCCAATTGGTCCGCAGTCAATTCCTCAGACGAAAGTGAAAACTGCCCTGGAAGATCGCCCGCTGTCACCTCTGAGGCTTCCAGCTGATCAGCCGCCCGCACCAGCCACGATCTCGAAGAGCCGGGGTCGTCGGAAGTAATGGCATCCTTGACCGCATCATCACTCATGCCCACACCCTTCTTAAGGTCTATTTGCAGGCTCGTTCCCCCGAGAAACTCAATGTCAAAAATGGCTTCTTTGTTGGCAGACGTAAGCCCGACAAACAAGCAAATGCCTGCGAGAACGGACACGGTCGACAAGGGCACGAACGTGCGCCACTTGTCGAGCCAGGCAACCGTAGGCTTGCCAATGAGCCTTCGCATCGAAAGGTCCTTAAGCAGCCCCTTCGCAATCAACGTGTTGAAAACCAATCGCGTCACAAAAAGAGAGGTGAACATACTCGTTGTGATGCCGATACCAAGAACAATCGCAAAACCTTTAACTTCTTCACTGCCGACAAACCCTAGAATGATACATGTGATGAGTGTCGTGATATTGGCGTCCATGATCGTGGAAAACGCTTTGTCGTACCCCGCGTTCAAGGCTTTCTTAAACACCAACCCTCGATCACGCTCTTCGCGGAAACGCTCAAAAATCAGCACGTTAGCGTCAATGGCCATACCCACGGTCAAGATCAAGCCCGCGATGCCGGGGAGCGTAAACGTAGCCTGCATCAGCGCCATGGCTGCCAACACAAGCAGCAGGTTCATAGCCAGCGCCACATCTGCCATCCCCCCCGCCATGAATCCATAATAAATGAACACAAAAACCGCCACGACGATCATCGCGACGCCCGCCGCGTAGACACCCTTTTGCCTATTCGACTCACCCAAACTCGGACCGATTGTGCGTTCGCTCAAAGGGGTCTCTTTAAGTCTTGCGGGCAACGAACCGGCATCCAGAATGCGAATCAAATTTTGAACCCGCTCCTGCGTGAATTGGCCCGCGATCCTGCATCGCGTCGTGATGCGCTCATTGATACGGGCTTGCGACATGGCCCCGCCATCCAGAACAATACAAAGTTGGCGGCCAACGTTGTTGCCGGTCAGTTCACCAAACCGCTGCCCGCCTCGAGCATCCAGACTGAAATTAACGGTGTTTTCACCGCTCATCGGATCGCGGTCGGGGTAGACGTTGGTCAGGTTCCATTTCTTGGCTTTGCCAGGCTCTTGCCACATGCCATATTGCGAGCCTTGGTGAATCAGCACATAGTGTCTTCCCGCGTACTCTTCGACGATGGGGCGTCCGGGCAAATCCTTTTGCAATTCAAATTCTTCCATCGATTCGGCGTATGTAAACCGAATCACATCGTCGACCGGGAACCACTGATACCGATCGCCCGCTTTGGAACGAGGTCCGCGCTTGGCCAATTGCTCCGTATATCTTGCAATGGGTTGCACCGGATGAACCGTGTTTTCAGGCGAAGAGGGGTCGCGGTCGGCTAGAATACGGAATTGCAGAACCCCCGCCCCTTTCAGGCGACGCTTGAGGTCCGAAGGGTCTTCCAAGTCGGCCTTATTCTTGGCCCACTCATCATAGGCAAAAACCGTTTGCGCAATCAGTCCACCATTTGCATCCGCGCCCGCTTTATCATACGACGGGTACTCGGCACGAATCTTGTCCAGTTCTTTGTCTCTCTTCGGTCCAACTCGCAGAGGCAGAATATCCGTGAGACGGCTTGTCGGCAGGCTCGTCGCCAATAGTTTGGCCATCGCAGCTTCATACGACGCCGCAGCTGACTCCGCTTCATCGGGCTGCTCACCAGCCTGCGCGGCGATGTGGGACGTATACGCGGCTTTTATCTCTTCGATCAACAGCGATCTTTCGACAATTCCTTTTTCTAATGTCTTGAGAGAAGCTTCTCGTTGCCCCTCTTCCGCGTTCAGCGCAGACTCGACTTCAAACCGCGACAGGTTCAGGGTTGCCAAACGATCGATCGTCTCGTTGTATGCCTCTCGTCTTTCGAGCGCCTTCTTAGGCGGTCGAGGCATACGAATTTCCAGTCGAGAATTCCCGACCGGACGCCATTCCAGATTGAGCTGTCCATCCGGGTCAACACGTTCTTTCAACACATCCATCACGCGCGACGACAAATCACGCTGCTCGGTCGCCTCAAGACCAGCTGTATCGATTTCAAAAAGCAGGCTGCTGCCGCCTACAAGATCAATACCACCTTTCAACTTTTCCGACGGCGGGTAGAGAATAATAAGAGATAGGACAACAAGCCCCACTACGAAAATCCATTTCATGAGACGATTTGGGTCATTCATAACAGTTTAACTCCAACCGGCGCAAGCACGCCGAGACAGTTTGTGCCAAACTTTCGTCAGCCTGGGACAATATATCAGGTAATCAAGAACAAATGATAATGAAAGGTTTATGGGTAACGCGCAATGACTCAGGCGTTATAAGGCGGTGCATGAGGTCGAATACTCGGCGCCACCGATGGCAATTCGAGAGCCATGCAATCGCCGAAGATCATCCGGTCCAGAGCGTTAGCGCCAAAGGACAGACTTTGCTTGGCTTGAACAGGCAACGTCTCGATCGGCTGAGTGGCCAGCCGACGAACTTCGCGTAGCTGAAGAGAACGTTGTGATTTTTCGGCCGAGATAACCGGGTCGAGAGATTGCGACCCCTTCGCAGGCGAATCGTCCTTCTCTTTTTCAGACGAATCGGATTCGGGCACGTCGCCAGAAAGCTCGTCCGTTGCTGGCTTCGCAGCCGTTGCAGAAAATAGTCCGATAACACGCTGGTGATCCGTAGCATTGGATAGACACGCTGCCGTGCTCGTAATAGCCAAGATGATACAAAGTATGCGTTCCACGATGTGCGGCATTATAGCGCCGGGCTGAATGATAGCAAACAACAGGTCGTGATTCCCAACCCTGTGAGATTCCGATCCGATAACCGTGGTCACAGCATCGTAATAATATGTCAAAGTAGGGCCTAATGACCCTCAAAGCCCCATAATATGCCGCGTTGTGATATTGCCAGGTCAATTGTCAGAAATAATCTGTTTGACCCAGATTTTCATGGAATTGGCTTTGGATACCCCTATAATCTCAAGAGTTAGGAGGATTCGAGACTTTTTTTATCAGAGGAAAACGTGGAACGAGGACTTATAAAACAACGCGTCGATGAACTGCAGTTTTGCTTGTACCAAAGGGCGCTCCATCCGGAGCTATTTCATATTCATCGAGTAAAGAAAATTCAGCAGGAACGATATCAGGCGGAAATCTGGGTAATCGGCCTCGCGCATGTCGTGATGGTTCAATGCGGCGATCAGATTCTGACCGAACTCATTACCGAAGATGCCGAACTTCTCCCGAAGGTTGGCTTGGCGACCTCGTTTCGTTTTCGCGGCGAGCGTGACCACACGCAAGCTTTCAAAGACGACATGAAGTACCTTTTGTCCACGCAAGTGGAAAAACTGACGCCACAACTTTTCCCCGCGACTCACCGTGATTATGTTCATTACGCGCAGGACCGTGGGATGTTTGAGTCGTTTCCGGATTGGGAGCACGACGGGCTGGAACCGTTTTCGTTCGTCGATTTCGATGCGCGCGATCATGAATTCCACGTCCACGCGTTCCACGCGTTCCCGGACGACTTGACTTTGCTGAAGACGCAGTCGATCTTCGAAGTAGGCAAACCCAAAATTTCGCTCGACTGGTAATTCTTATTCTCCCCGCTCCGCAACAAAACGCGGAGTTTCCGCGCGCAGCCAGACGCCGAACGCCTATTTCGATTTCTCATCGAACACGGATCGATTACACTTGCTGATTCTGTCGCGCAAATTTGTGCTATAGCGTTCTCATGTATTGCGTAAGGTTGTTTCGAGACAGCTCGCGGCATTGACCAAAACTCGATCAATACAAATTGAGTGAGATTGCTCCAGCCGAAAGGACCTCCGCTTGGCTCTCTACGATCAGCATCTTCATTCATGGCATTCCTTTGATTCAAAGGCTGACCCAGCTGCAAACGTCAAAGCAGCGATAGCCAAAGGGCTTGCGGGGCTTACTTTCACAGAGCATTTTGACCAACACCCCAACGATCGAAAGGCCTGTACCTATAACGACAAATCCTACAGCAAGACCATTGATAATTTGAGAAAGGAATTCGGCAAGCAAGTTTTCATAGGGAAAGGAATCGAGGTTTGCTATCAGCCTGCACAAATGGAATTCATTTTGGATTTCCTGTCAAGCCATGAATTCGACCTGGTCATGCTCAGCGTACACTACTTTGGCCTGGAACCGCTGCACAAGAGAAGCAGTTGGACGAAGACAAGTGCCCTGCAAGGGACACAGAAATACCTGGAAACCGTGCTCGAAGCGGTTCGATTCTGTGAGCAGTTGCGAGATCGTGGCGAACGCCGGTTTGACGTCCTCGGTCATTTGGACCTGGTCAAGCGATATACGAAACGATTCCTCAGCGAATACGACCTTTCGCCCTTCAGTTCGCTTATCGACGAGATCCTGAAAGGCTGCCTGGCTGCGGATCTGATTCCAGAGATCAACACTTCGACACTGCGCCAAGGTCTGGATGAGGCGATGCCCGGACCTTCCACGATTCGGCGATATGTTGATCTTGGAGGCACCTGCATGTCACTAGGATCAGACGCCCACCGCTCGGAAGACATAGGTGAAGGGATTGACTGGGCAGCGCATGTCTTGCAGTCAGCGGGAATTCAAGAGCTTGCTATTTTTGAAAATCGCCTACGAACAACCATACCTATCTTGTGACAGTCTCTCGAATCGCAACAAAAAACCTCCTCGATAGACGGCTGTTAGGCTATAGCAACGAACAATCAAAGTGTAACGGCGAATCGCTCTATAACGCGAGTAGAAAGTGCATCCGAACGCAACAGTAGAATAGAGCTTGTCTAGACAAACGACTCGCCAGTCTTCGGAACCTAAATTCCGCGGCCCCGCAAAGACTTGCCTAACGATGTTTTCGTGGTAGAGTTTCATCCACGCGGGCGATTAGCTCAGTTGGCTAGAGCGCCTCCCTTACAAGGAGGAAGTCAGGGGTTCAAGTCCCTTATCGCCCAGTTCAAAAACATCTAGGCCAAACACGTTCGGGCGCACGGCAGACTTCTTCGACCAATAGGCTGAATTCGTCACAGCCTCTTTCTCATAAACTCCGCCAGTTCATCCCCTTACCCATCAACTCCGCTTTGTTCGCAGGCTGGAAACCCAGAATTCTATCATCTTGTTCTTAATTGAAGCTAATTCATGCTTTTCCTTTGACACGGGAGACGTCGTTCTGCTAGCCTCGTACTTGTAGATAAACCCGCATCAAGAAGGTAATAAAGCCTACAGATCCACTGATTCCGGAATGCGGAGGCTGCATCCATTATTGGACGTGAGCCAAATCCTCTTGGAGATTCTTTGCAATGCTTCGGACTGGAAACATAGTTGTAACAGCGGGACATGCACTTATCCTTGCGTTGATTTTTCTGGTCAACGTTGGGGTCGCTCAGAACGGCAATAACATCGCGGACTCTGTCGCAATGCTGACGACAACAGATGACGGGATCCCCGAAGGGCACATGCTCATCGAAGGTGACATCATTGTGCCCGATGACTTTTTCACGTCACGCGCAACATTCCATAACAATCCCTGGCCTGGAGGAATTGTTCCATACCAATTCGACGCTAATGTTTCGACCATTAACCAAAATCGCACTTTGGCAGCCATGGCCGAGTGGGAAGCCAGGGCAGATGTTTTCTTCATCCCACGAGCCGGGCATACGAATTACATTCACATTCGAAGTAGCACCGGCAACAGTTCGTTTGTTGGGATGGTTGGCGGAGGGCAAAACCTCAACATGGTGAGCTGGTCGTGGCGGTACATCATTGCTCATGAACTCGGTCATGCATTGTCCTTCTGGCATGAACAATCGCGTGACGATCGCGATGATTTCATTCAGATTAACACGGCTAACATCCAAAGCGGCGCGATTGGCAACTTCAACAAACGACCCTTTGGTGGCGGAGAAGTTGGCCCTTATGATTTCGATTCCGTTCTGCACTATGGGGATTGCTCATTTTCCACATGCTGCCCTCCCGGCACAGCTTGTTCATGCCCCAGCAATTGCACCGTGATTACCGTCCTTCCTCCCAACGAAGCATGGCAAGACCTGATAGGACAAAGAACTCATCTTTCAGAGTGGGATGGGCGCGGCATGGCTAGTGTCTACGGCTTCACCGGCCCTGACTGCAATACCAATTTCATCAAAGACAGCCATGACATATCTCGCGGAACAAGCATAGATTGCAACATAAATGGGGTCCCGGACGAGTGCGAAACAACTATAATTTGCGATGGCGCTGGCGGATCAACACCGCTCTTGGCGACAGGCTATCCTAACGAAGCGCTCAAGAACAAGTACATTTCCTTCACACCGGACCCAACGCTTGCCGGCACACCACATGCTTACCTCGTCACACATGTGGATTCGGGTGCTGCGTGGTTTATCAGTACGCCCCGCACAACTCCCACATCAGTACAAGGCGAGAACTTGACATTTCTGGTAAGTGACGCCGCGCCACCCATGTTTGACTTCGGCGCGCTCTCGGTCGTTCATGTGGGTGGCTGTTTGATTGCACCGGGTGAAACCTACGAGGTGCGAGCAACAGATGGCACGAGTTTCTCGGCGCCGCTTGTCGTCGCCACGACGAGTATTCCAAACAATAACCGCTTCTGGGCGGATGTTGTCGGTTCGTTCAGCGTCTCAGGCAATGGTACCACTACGCCACCAACGCCCACGAACAGTTGGGAGCCACCCAATGGCACGATGAATGGATTTGATGTAACGGCTGTCTTGCGAGGGACCGACGCTGCGGACATGACCAAGCCTCATGTGACCTGGACGGACATAAACGGTGGTTCGACGAGCATTACGGATCGTGTTACTAACGGTAATGATGTACTTCGTGCGGTCAACGCGTTTGCTGTCGGTACGGGTCGTGAGTTTTATGCAACCGATCACCCGGATGTGGGTCTCGCAGGCTGTCCGATATGCGACATGACAACATCGAACTTGTGCGGCTCACCGCCCTTAGAGTCGTCGATGGCACCGTAAGGGTGAGAATATGCCCACAACGGCACAAAGATCGGAACTAAGCCCATTCAATATTGAAAGTCCAATCGCTCTCGTAGGAATACAGGTCTCCCGGCTATCGTATCACATGCCAGTTCGTCTGTCTTCCTGCCAGATAGGTGACATTTTCTCCATCGAACAATGCTGATTGTTCCAGTTTGATTTGAACAGGCTGGTTGCCCCACTCCGCCACATTCACAAGCACGTTTCCCTCGATTGCATAAGCCGTGTTGGCGTGTAGAAGCCAATCGCCATAGACGGGTGTAGGTCCCTGATTGTCCCACATGCCAATAGTCGGCCCTGCTGCATGACCATGGAAGCCTATAGGATGGCTGTATATGTTCGCAGCAATCCCTTGCTCCTTGGATGCTCTTATCGCGGCGTCAAGAACTGCGTTGCCAGACCTGCCGACGGCGAATTGTTTCGTCAGTATGTCCTGCCAGCGATTTCCAACGGCGAACGCTCTTATCAACCCGGCTGGAACGTCACTTTCACCCAGGCGCAGGACGTAAGCCATCTCCTGAGTGTCCGTGCAAAGGCGAAGGTATCGAATGCCGACGTCTGTATGTAGAACATCGCCTCGCTGGATGATCCCGCTCATACCAATGATTGGCAGGTTCGGGTTTCGCTCCATTCCTCGGCGTTGAATGTTGACGTAGGGCTGAAACCAAGGCTCCAAGCGGAGGTCTTCGAATCGCTGGCGAATGTACCACGCAACGTCTTCGGTCGTCGTGACGCCCGGCGTGATGACCTTGTTGGAGAATGCCTCAGATATGACACTTCGTGCAATAGCTACCGCCTGCGGGTAGGATTCAAGCTCAAGGGCTGTTCGGGATTCCAACCAACGAATACAGAGTTTTTCCGCACCAACGATTCTGCTTCGCAGAGCAGGGTCGAGGGCTTGCGATAGGCGAACGCGAAGGCCAGCAGACAACCCATCGGCAAATGCCCACTTATCACTAACATTGATCCCGATCCGCCTGGGATTGCAGTCTGCAATAACCTCTGCTAAGCGCGACCATTGAGAGTCCGATGTACCGCCCTGCCAAGCGGATGTGTAACCTGGCGATTGAGGGTATCGGCTGATCGTGATGCGCTCGACGCCTTTCTCCGGGCCTCTATCGAAGAAAGCAAGCATAGACGTCCGCCTGGCGGCAAAAACCGGCTCCGAAACAAGCGTCAAATAAACAGGATCCTCTGCATATTCGCGATTGATGACAAGCCAAAAGTCGATCCCGGTCTCGCGCATCAAGCCTGGCAGTAGATTGTCCAACCTGTCAACGAGCTGTCGGTTTACGACCCCCGCCCGTTCGCGGTGAGGTAGAATTGCCGGCGTCGATGCTACGACTCGGCCTTGCGAGAATCTTGATCCCGCATGCGCACTTGGCACCAATGCACCACAGCCTATCAAAATGATAATTGTCGCCGCTCCTGCTTGCTTCATGGCTGAACGCCTCCTGTATGGAATGGTCGCTCGTGATCAATAGTTTCATTGATCGTTCGATTCCCAACCCGAGAAAATGAGCCTATGTGCGCTCGGACTAATCCTCAAGACAACTAAGTTCGATGATGCGGCTCAGATAAGCTCAGAAAAAGCCCTCTCTTAGATACTATAACCAATCAGAGCGCGATCTGAACCTAACCGATCTGCCAACTCCAAAGAACTTCAATCAGCCATAGCCTACTTACAAGTCATTACAGTTTTTGTGACAGGACGGGAATAAGTAGTGCGTCTGAACGGATAGAATAGATGTGACTGCCGGGCAGTATTCGCAACACGAAGTGGGGTTTCTGCTGTTTGATAAAATCTGTTGTATTCGACGTCGAGTCGCAAGCCATCTGCAGGGGTATTGCGGCTTGGGATCGCCAATCTTCGCCGGTATGACGCGCCGGCACTAGCGATGCAGGTCGAATGGCTCACGCCATTCAGGCCTGCATCGCCACCTTTTGCAGCCCGCTTGCCTTTATTAAGTTCGTCGGCGAGTTAACGGCTTTGCGACGGAACTGGCCCCTTGTGCAAAGCCGCCTTGAACTTCTTCACTCTGTGACGTGCTTGGCATTCGTCGCTACCGCACATAAAAGAACGGCGGAATAGTCATGGCTACGATGTCGTCGTCACCGGTGATTTCGCAAGCCTCAGCCAACGCTCGATCTAGATTCTTCTCCCAGGAAACACCAAGCCGTTTCGCCACGGATGCGTCTTTGGGGCCAACCAGAATAACCTTCGACAGATGCTGCAGCGCGTAGGTCGCCCAATACCAAACAGTGAATGGATGAAAGCCATGGTGGGCGTAACGGTTTTGATAACAATCAACCAAGTTCGGATCGCGCGCAAATTGCTCTTGAAATTGTTGTTGCATCGCAGCCGGGTCCGTCGTCACGGGCAGCACTTCATCGTAAAACTTCTTGTACGCGACGTGATAGAGCGGATGAAACACTTCGAATACCGGGTTCAGAATAATAACGACGCCCCCCTTCTTCAGGAAAGGCTCGCGGTAAAACCAATTGAATATATAGCCCAACACATCGCTGACAACGAGCACGGGGTTGATCCGCGCGCCGACAGAATAAGGGCTTAAGTCGGGCAAGCCGAACACCAACGTGCTGTAAGGGCCATCTGCGGATACAGCCAACTGATCTTTCATTGATGTCAATGTTTTGGCATGAACACCGTCGATCGTGCCTGCGTTGATCTCAGTCGGCAGGTAGGCTGACTTGACGCCCTGCAAGATAGTCTTGCGGATCGGCTCCGGCGTTACGGCCATGAATGCAGGCGTGGCGGCTCGAAGAATGCGCTCGGCAATGTTGCACCGTGAAGGAGGCTTGCCCAGGTATCGAACATGAAACGGATACGTCGCGTTGTTCATGGCTGCTTCCATAACCATGATTTGAGCATGTTTTTGCACGACCCGGCTGATCCGCTCGATGCTCGCGTGCATGTTGGAATGCTCCGGCTGCATCACATGAGGGCAACTCTCTGTCATTTTCGGCGAGTGATGGCTGGCGATCGAATCATAAGTGCCCAATCCAACTGCGACCGATTTATGCCCACCATTAAGGGGAATCTGAACCGTATCGACGTAAACGACAAGGTCGCTCTCGACCACACGTTTGCATATCTGTACCGGCTCACCTTCCTCCGTCTGTTCCAGCTCCGCGATATTCTCACGATCCTCCGCATCGAAATTTCCCAGCTGATTCGGGTAGTAATCTCGCATGATCCGAGGCCCAACCATGCGCATGAGTTCGCTCTTGGTCATCTTTCGATGAAGCGCGACAGCACAGATGAGATAGACGTTCGCCTTCTGTACGCCATAATCGAACAGCGCTGAGAGCAACGCTTCGATCGCCTGCTGACGAATGTCCGGCCTGGAGGTTTCTGGGAATGGCTGACAGTTGTCGTCAAATGCGATCAGGATTTTGGACTTGGCGCTCACCAACTCCCGAAGAGGAGGCATGCCGATCGGATTCTCAAACGATTGCATCACCGCACGCGGAATGTCTCGCCTGGGGATTCCCGGCTTAGCATCCGGTGCATACAAAATTTCCGCACCGTCGGGCAATTTGGCGTTGATGATGTTGTTGCCCGCTAAGGTGAGGTAGTTCATTCGATGACCGTGATGGCTAACGTAAAGCTGCGGGACCGCCCGCTCATTTCAACCTGGAATGCCCAGCATTGTAGGCAGAGTCAGCAAGCGATCAAACTTCGATTTGGCCCCGTGTAGTGCGAGCGATTCTGTAGCATTTTTATTTGCTTCGCATTGCCGGAATTGCCGGTTGCGGACGGACCACGAGCCAATCAGGATTTAAGTTGCGATTCCAGTAATCGGCAACCCCATCTGGGAAACACCGTTCTACCGATTCAGGGCGAGCCACACTCCGGGCACCTAAATGCCGAGTCGTTCGACTCACTCTTGCGCTCGCGAGCCAACTCCAAAGATAAAGCAGAAGGGGCCCTAAAATACGTTGCAACGTGGCTGAACCCGGAACATACAAAGCTAACTAACAAGATGTTGACAATGTAAGCTACTACAACGCCATTGAATGGAAAGAAAAATGCTGGGAATACGAACGTACGTATAGGAATACTCTCTCGCAATAGGCTGCTTTCGGGAAACAGTATTCTGCAAAAGAACCAAACTGCTGGTGATAGTGCGCCGAAAAGGGCGCCTCGAATCGCCCAAGTTAATGTACGTCCTCGCCCGATGGCTAGATCGTTCTGCGCTGCCTGCGTAATCCGTTCTCCTCGGTTTTCGAAATACTCGTCAGGATGTCCATAAAGACTATATCCACATTCAACACATTGCCCGCGAAGACGGCGGCGCTTCCTCCTCACTGGACCGCGAACAAAAGCAAAGAATGGATACAGTCCGACCAAAGCGAAAGGTAGCCATATCGGCGCGTCAACGCGGATGCTCCGCGTGTGCCGCAGAACCCCTCTTACCCTTTTATTGGACATAGAGACTTCGATTGGACCAAACGTCCTCTGCGAATTGGAAAGGACTCGCGGTGGATCCAGTGGTAGATTCAAAATGCCAATAAGCGTCGAATCGCGAAGGTACAGCCAAAGATTGCAGCGCGATGTCGCGTCGATCGAAGCCGTAATCTCTTGTCCGTACACGTTGAAGCCCATATGTTTCCCTGAGTAATTAAAGTGTGCTGGTATGCCAAAGAATCGCATGCCGCCAACCAACACCATTAAGCAAAAGGCTATGCAGGATGTGGTGAGCGCGACATTGTGTAACAAGCGTCGGATCGTCATTCGTCTATCGCAATTGTCGGTGTTGTTCGCATTGCCGAAATGCCGGTTGCGGGCGGACCATCGTGCAAGGCTGACGCACCTCGCTCCATCCAAGTTTCCTACGGCGGGATGTTCGCTTCAAGAGGCGGCGTTGGGCATGGGCCTTGGCCTTGCGGGCCGGGGGCATTTGGCACATTGAACGGATAGAACTCTCGACCGGTGCCCGAGGCAAATGCGTTCACGCCTCGCAGTACGTCGTTACCATTCGTAACCTGATCGGGAATCTCCGGATTGAGGTCGGTCCAGGTAACGTGCGGCGCATCGATCTTCTGAAAGCCACGAAGAATAGCCGTCACATCAAAGCCGTTCGTGCTTCCATCAGGCGGCGTCCAGGAATTTGCAGGCGTGGGTGGCGTCGTACTCGCGTCACCTGAATTGCTAAAAACGCCAACGACGTCGGCCCACCAACGGCTGTTAGTAGGAATTGGTGCGGTTGTGACTACAATTGGCGGACCTGAAAATGCAATAATACAATTGGTTTCAGTTCGGATTTCATATGCTTCGCCGGGCATAATATCACAACCCGCGACGTGAACGATAGGCAAAATCCCAAAATCAAAGAATGGCGCTGATGGATCGCTTACCAGTACCGTAAGGTTTTCATTTGCAATGGATTGCGGTGTCGT
>JAJDEA010000138.1 GCA_029260035.1 Phycisphaerae bacterium | reverse complement strand
GCTGGTCGGTTTGGTCTTGCGCTGATCCGGTGGCTCGAAAAACTACTTGCAGCAAGCCAGTCCAGCCGACTCATTCATTCTGTCGCCGCATAGGGGAGTTTTTCAGGAACGACCAATTAGTCGTTATCGGGCAAACGAGATCACAGCCTACTTGCTGCAAGGAACTCTGATCTAAGCGAGCCCCCTAAAACGGCAATCCCGAGCCAAAAATCCACCCCACGCGAAACGTCCTATAATATATGTTACGTTGCATTGGCTGGCGGGGCGGTCAGTGTGCCGATCACGTTGCGAATCCTTGCGATAAGACAGCAAGATATACTTTTCGAAGCGTTACGGCCTTCGACGTCGCCCTTGGCCCGGCTTGCGTTGGTTCGCGCCTTGTTTCTTTGCTTGCTTGTATGATGCGAAGTCTATGCCATGCAGCGTTTCGATTCTCTTGGAAACGCTGTTGAAATGGTAGACAATCATCTTGTTGCTCGATGCGTTAATGACATACAGCACTTCCTCATTGTTTATTGTTGAGGTTCCGACGGTCAAAACGTAGTCGCCAGCCGTTTCGGTAACGCCTGAGGCGAACACCGGCGTGGGACGGGTGCCTATAACGAGCAAGCCGACAAACAATACAGCTGCGGTCGTTGAGAGAACGCCTATTGCGAAATTCTTTGAGTCCATTGTGGTTATCCTTTTGCAGTTAATGCACTAGCATCTAAAACGGTTTTACGCCTGTTCGATTAGTTTCCAAAATCTGCAGCGAGGTCACGATATTGGCCGTAACCATACTTGGAAGCCTGCGGATTCGAGGGGTAAAAGGCGTGAAGTTTTCGGCTTGGCTTATCAAGAACATACACAACATCAAAACTCTGGCCAGCCGCCTTTGCTGTGACACATGCGTAGTCGCCAGCTCGGGCTTTCGCTTGTGCGTGCGCAGTCGGCAGTGAATAACTCTGCATAAGCAAAGCGCCAAGCAACAGCGCATTGAGTCCGGCAAGTGCTGCAACCAAGGTCCGTTTTCGAAGCATTCGGTTCTCCTTTTTGTTGGTGATTGGGAGTAAGGCTTAGGCAAATAACCAGCGCGCGGCGATCATTCCCTTTTTTCGTCGAACGGCGGGAACAACAGAGACAACCTGAACAAACCTAGTTCAGATGCGAGCGTTTCGGGTTCAAGAAGGCTGTGATTGCCACTACGACGACAATTCCTGCCAAAATAAGCCAACGGGTTGTACTATCGGGATCTTCGTTCGGAATGATACCGGGCTTCTGGGCAAGGCCCACCGCTGCGGAACCATGCACAGCTAACACGAAAAACAGCAACCGCATGCCAAGAAGCCTGGGAGCCGACGAAATCTTCATTTTGGAAAAAACGCGTCGCATATGCCTTGATTATAGGCCAATAAAAGTGCAAGTAAAGGTGCGTCCGCAACGTGAACCAAGGGCCACAGCTTTTCCACCGCCACCTGATCCACGTTGCAAACCCAAGAATAACATCATGATTATGCACTGCTCAAGAGCAGTGGCACGTCCGTAATTTCAAGCGTGGGCACGCACTATAGCAGCGAACAGTCAAGTGTAGCGGCGAACTGATCAGATGTTCGAGGAAAACCGTGCTTCTGAACGCTACAGTAGATTAGAGCTTGCTCTAGCTCGGCATCAAGGCAGTCTCACAGTTGACGGATCCACTGATGTTGAGCGTGACTACGGGTGTTTCCGGTTGTGCCCGATACGCTCACGTTCGTAGCCGTGGCCGTCAAGCCGTCCTGAGACTCGTCAGGGAAAAAGGCGCGTTCCTCGCCATCCAGGCCTCCCAGGTAAAATGTTGAGCCATCAAGACCGATGAACACCTGCAAACTCACACCCTCGCAGGCAGTCCCGCTGACGTAGTCCCCAAAAACGTCCTGCAGGGCCATGGCTGATCCCCCGCTGGTGGTCTCTTCGCAGGACATGGTTTCTTCGATACACTCAGAGTCTGGACAAGGGTCGGTACCTAGTAGGCAGTCCGCTTCCAAACCGGGCAGGTTCTCGCAGGTTTCGGCACCGTTGCAGAAGACGCCATCATCGCACTCTTCGTCGCTCTCGCATCGTATTGGCACACATTCACCAGTTTCGGAATCGCAGATTTCTGCGGACGGGCAAGTCTTGCTGATGAAATCACATTCTCCTGTATCACTGTTGCAGGAATCTGTCGTGCACAGATCGCTATCGTCGCAATCGACGGCAGGTGCGCTTTCGCATACTCCATCCGTACACGAGTCTTCGGTGCATAAGTCCATATCATCGCAATCTGAATCAGACATGCAGGTCATTCTGCAAACACCCTCGACGCACACCGAGCCATCTTCGCATTCTATGGGTGTATTTACACAGCACCCGAAAACACTTCTGTCGGACGTACAAGGGTCCAGATCATCACACGCTGCACTTGTCGCACCGGATCGACCTTCACAGCTATCGCCTGAGAAAAATCCACATCCGGGCATCCCAACAAGTAGAGATATGCCGCCAGCAAAGATAGTCAGACATAAAATGACACCTGCGGATTGCTTACCATCTTTGATCGATCTACTCAGTTGCAACATGTTTTGTTCTCTCCTATAGGTTTTCAAAACATCAAAAATTCTATTCCCGAATCGTGGACTATTACCATACAGTCGAGCAACTGTCACGAATTCGTTTTTCTTTGACGTTCAGGCTTCGGAAATCGGATGAAGAAGATTGCGAAACTCCTCGCTCGGAACCATAACTGTTTGCCATTTGGCCGAACGCTGTTTCGCGTGAGCGGCATACTCGCCAGCTGATACCCAAGCGAGGGCGTAGTGTCGATCTCGATAAGGATGGACGTCAGTGGGCAGGTCTTCAGTCCCGGAAGCAGTGAGCCAATAGACGAAGATAAAGACGGGCTCGAAGCCCTTTCCGAAGACCCCTTCCCATTGCCGGAGGCCGTCCAGATCGTCTTGTGTCACCCAGTTTTCCCAGTAACGCCGCCCTTTTTTGCTTGGAGCCGACATTTTTCTACCCTTAATGTCAACAAGCCAAGCGGTATTGCCTGGACGGTATACGATGAAATCAAATGACTTGATTCGAGCGCTGGAGAAGAACAATTTCTTTTGTTCGTTGACGGGGATATATGACCAGCCGCGCGAGCGCAGATAGTCTTCAAAAGCAGCTTCGTAATGGTTATGGCGCTGCATTCTGCCGCCTTGAAGTAAGATAAATCATCCGACTATGAATCATCCTCTGGCGCAATAGCGCCAAAATGCCAAGGCTGTTCTGGTTCATTGGTGGATCAGGCGCGTGCTTTCTCTCCCGTCACACCAACGCGGACGGGTTTCTTCTTAGGCCGTTTGCGCGGTGCCTTGGGAGCCCCAAGCCTCTTTCCCGTTCGTTCTTCGTAATATTTTTCCACTTGGCTGGCGTGCGTAAAGTAGAGATCGTGACCATGGCAGCCAACGCTGTAGTCGCACCCTTCTGGCTCGTATTCGCGGCAGATTTCAGGTCGCTTTTCGTAGACCATGCAGAGACTGTCCGGCCCAAGATTCTCGCATTTCGAACCGAACTGTATATACCAATCGCCCTCTTCCACGAAAACAAGGATGCTTTCGTGCATGACGTACCAACGAATATCATCGTAGTCGCGAGCGGTTCGTGGCTTGTCGATCGGAACAGCTACATATCGACAGCACGCACCGGTGCAATGTTCGCAAAGTATTGACCCCATTGAGCGTTCACCTCCAGGAACGAGTTTCCTATTCTTTTTGCTCGTTGATTATAGAATGTTGTGGGGACTATCGTCAACGCACGGGACCATAGAGCGTTCACAGCTGGAAAATTGTTATGCGGATCATTGGAGGAGTTTGGCGTTCGAGGAAGTTGGTCAGACCAGCCACAAAGCTTACGAGGCCTATTCCAGATCGCGTTCGCGAGGCTGTTTTCGACATGCTCGGTTCCCGCTTTGATTGTCCGGGCGCATTTCCAAATTGGATTGTCGCAGATGTTTTTGCTGGAAGCGGATCGTTGGGGCTTGAAGCATTGTCTCGCGGTGCGCGGGCTTGCTGTTTCTTCGAGCGGGGTCGAGATGCGATCAAAGCGCTTAAAAACAACATCGAAACACTCGAAGCACAGGACAACTCACATATAGTTCGACTCGATGCATGGCGTGCCGCGATATTGACACCCAACGACGAGCCGTTCGACCTGCTGTTTCTAGATCCACCCTACCGGGATTCCGACGAAGTATCTGATCGCGGACGCGTTCGGAGTTACCTGCGGCGATTAGCAGAAAACTCATCGAAACGCCCTACTGTCATCTTGCATCATCGGCGATCAGCAAACTACGACGGCCGAATTGACACCCCCTGGACAATCGTTGATTATCGAATCTTCGGCACGAACGCCATAACGGTTATCGAGTAATGACTAAGTCTTTACGCAAAGACGAATCCGCGGCACTATTCATCCTCAAGGCGCTGCGCACAAAGAACCACATCGCCTATTTCGCGGGTGGCTGTGTTAGGGATCGCCTACTTGGCGTAGAACCCAAGGATTACGATATTGCTACCGACGCCACGCCGAAGGCAGTTGGGAGCATCTTCCCAAGAGCCAGAAAAGTCGGTGCGCAGTTTGGGGTGATGCTCGTCAGAAAATATGGCTGCGACATTGAAGTCGCGACATTTCGCACGGATGGGGCTTATTCCGACGGGCGCAGGCCTGACCGCGTGGAGTTCGCAACAGCTGAAGAAGACGCACGCCGGCGGGACTTCACCATCAACGGCTTATTCTATGATCCTTTGAAGGACCAACTCATCGATTTCGTAGGCGGAAGAAAGGATATTCAAAAACAGGTTCTGCGTACCATCGGCGATCCTCAGGAACGGTTCAGCGAAGATCATCTACGCTTACTTCGTGCTGTTCGTTTTGCAGCACGATTCAACTTCGTCATCGACGAGGAGACCTTTGCGCAAATCCAGCAGTTCGCACCCAAGCTCTCGCTCGTGAGCGCAGAGCGGGTCTGGCTGGAGTTGCAGGCTATTCTGACTGCGACGACACGTGCGCGAGGATGGAAGCTTCTTCTCGAAAGCAATCTGCGAAGCCATCTCGTGTCTGGTTGGCCTAGCCAAGACGAGTTTGATCGCGCCAGCTTGCGACGGCTCAATACCCTACCCAACGATCAAACCCTCGATGATGTGCTGGCGTTTGCTGCTGTTGTTTGCGACGAAACCGCCGAGAACATCCGAAAAATCTGCAAAGAACTCAGGCTCAGCAATTTTCAAGCCAAGAGCGTTCGCTGGCTTGCCGAGAAATTGCGATATGCGCAGCAACCGACCGACATCGAACTGGCAGATTTGAAATTCCTCATGGCTAGCGATCAATGGAATAACCTATTGATGCTCCTTCAAGCCTGGCTGGAGAGTCAAGGAGAAGCCGCCCTGCCGTTTGAAACGCTTCGATATAGGGCGAATAGAGTAGCGAAAAATGCCGTCAATCCGGCACCGTTTGTTTCGGGCCATGATGTTGCGGATCTTGGGGTAGCGCCCGGCGTGCGGGTCGGTGAGTTACTCGATAAGCTGTACCGCGCACAGTTGAATGAGGAAATCCACTCAAAGAAAGAAGCGTTGGAACTAGCGAAACGAGCCATCGCGCAGTGGCACGAGAATGACTAGGGACCGCCCATTGCGTTGATTCGCCCACCTACAGTTTCCACGCCGGTCAGCCTAACGCCGAAGTTCTCCCCCACCTTGACAGCGTGCCCTTTTCCAATGGGCTGATTGGACACGTTCAGGATCAGGTCTGCGTCGCAGGAAATCTCGAATTCAACGATCGTCCCAACGGCCATTTCAAGAAGGTCATCAATGGACATATTCCGCTCGGCGAGTGTAACAGTCAGAGGCACGGTCAGGTTCAAAATTTGCCTGACGTGATCCGCAGGAGTGAGCACAGGTTCTGTGGCCATTTCGTTCACTCCAGGTCGTGATTGAATGCCAGTCGATGCCATCGCTTGCTACCGTTTTGGGGAGTAATGTTTCCATTGGCAATACCAATGCTATTGTTCAAATATCGTCGGGAAACAACAATTGGCTTAACATTATCGCCAGGCGACCGGCGTCTTGATGGCTTTAAGAGCCTCGATAGGCTGAATTGGACGTAATTAGACGAACTCGCGGGCGACGATGCAGGCGTTGTGACCTCCAAAGCCGAATGAGTTGCTCATGGCGTAGCGAATGTGCAGATCTCTGGCCGTATTTGGGCAATAATCCAAATCGCACCCCTCGCCAGGCTCATCGAGGTTGATCGTGGGCGGAACCACCTTGTTGCGAATCCCCTGCACCATTGCGATCAGCTCCATGCCGCCACTTGCGCCCAAAGAGTGCCCTACCGCACTCTTCGTGCTGCTTACAACGAGATTCTTGGTTGCCTGACCAAACACCTTCCTGATGGCTCGTGTTTCCGCAACGTCGCCCAACGGCGTGCTGGTTCCGTGTGCATTAACATACTCAACATCATCAATGGTTATGCCCGCACTCTCAATCGCAAGACGCATGGCTTCTGCCGCCCCAACGCCTTCTTCAGAGGGTTGGGTAATGTGTTCGGCATCCGACGTTGAGGCGAATCCAACTACTTCCGCCAGGATTGTCGCACCACGATTCTTTGCGTGATCAATATCTTCGAAGACCAACGCCCCAGCACCTTCCGCGAGGACGAAGCCGTCTCGTTTTTTGTCGAACGGCCGGCTCGCGCGAGTTGGGTCATCATTGTTCATGCTGAGTGCTTTCATCGAGGAGAATGCAGCCAGCGCCAAGGGAGTCAATGCAGCTTCAGAACCGCCGGTAATGACCATGTCTGCCAAACCTCGTTTGACGTACTTCATGGCTAAACCCATCGCATTCGTTGCTGATGCGCAGGCCGTGCTGACCGCGATGCTCTCACCTTTCGCTCCAAACGCGATGGAGAGATTTCCGCTCGCAGCGTTGACCATGAGCTTCGGAATGGTAAACGCAGAAACCTTGGTTGGGCCTTTTTCGGTCAGCCTGGCGTGTTGCTGTTCAAGTTCGTTTAGGCCACCGATCCCGCTGCCGAAGACCACCGCCATGCGTCGGGGGTTTTCCCGATTCATGTCAAGTCCAGAGGATTCGAATGCTTCACTTGCAGCGACCATCGCGAGTTGGGTAAAACGGTCCATCCGTTTCACTTGTTTTCGATCGATATGCTTGGCAGGGTCAAAAGATGGAATTTCTCCACCTACGCGCACGCCATACCCTGACACATCGAAGAGTGAAATGGCGGAAAGACCACTCCGACCTTCTATGAGTGCATCCCAATAGGGGCCGACCCCTACGCCGAATGGCGTAACGGCACCCATTCCCGTAATGACTACGCGCCGTTGCGTCATATGGGTATCTAACCTGGCGACTACGATCCTTCGTGGTGATTCTTGATGTAGTCGATGGCCTCTCCAACCGTCTTCATCTTCTCCGCTTCCTCGTCTGGGATTGTCAGATCAAATTCGTCTTCCAGCTCCATAACGAGTTCGACGGTATCGAGCGAATCCGCATTCAGATCGTTTGCAAACGATGTTGCAGCATTGATTTCATTCTTGTCAACGCTCATTTGCTCGCTAACAATCTGTACGACTTTGTCTTCTATATCTGCGGCCGTTGTCACAATTGCATCCTCCAGCTGCGATCCATGATCGCTTACCATTTAACCGATGATTGGCCGGAATAGTAGCCCTTTCGTTGACGTCTCGCAAGCGGCCTATTTCCTTGCGAAAAGGCCGCCGAAACGCCGGACCATGCGGACATCAAAGCCCAACAAACTCTATCCGACCTTGTCGCATTACATATGCATGCCACCGTCGACAACCAAGACCTGGCCAGTCATGTACGATGAGGATTCGCCAGCCAGAAAAGCGACAAGTTCAGCAATTTCTTCCACAGTGCCGAACCGTCCCAGCGGAATCAACTGCTTCGCGCCATCTTTCACATTGTCCGGCAAACCGACTGTCATGTCTGTTTCTATGAATCCAGGTGCTACAAGGTTGCATGTTATTTTGCGTTTTCCAAGCTCCTTCGCAACAGATTTGGTCAAACCAATTAATCCCGCTTTTGCGGAAGCGTAATTGGCCTGCCCGGCATTGCCCATTACTCCGGAAATGCTTCCGATGTTAATGATGCGACCGTATCGTTTTCGCACCATATGCCTGCTTACCGCACGGCTCAGCCAAAACGCCGCGCGTAAATTCGTGGTTAAGACATCCTCAAATTCGTCGTCGTCCATGCTCATCAACAAGCCGTCACGGGTAATACCGGCGTTGTTCACAAGGACATCAACTTGCCCATGTTTCTCTATGATGGCATCCACAAATGGATCAATTGCGCTCTTGTCTGAAACATCCAGAGGCTGCGGCAAAATACATCCGGAGTATTCGCGCGACCTGGCTTCGTCTGCCAATTCCGCCAATGCCGATTCGCTTCTTGCGGAGGCAATGACCGTAGCACCTCGTTGTGCCAAAGACAAACTGATTCCTCGGCCTATTCCTCGGCTCCCACCTGTAACGATGGCTATTCTGTCTTGCATAGGAGGCCCTTTCTACACGAAATCATTACTGGATTGGCGAACCAACGACAGCTGCGATTGAGTCGAACGTACTTATATTGACCGCTTTCGTCTTGCGATCGATCTTGCGCATGAGACCAGTCAGGACGCGACCTGGACCCATTTCGACAAAGCTATCAACGCCGTCTTTCATCAATCGTTCAATACTTCGCTGCCACAAGACCGGCTGGGTTACCTGCCGTGTTAGTGATTCGCGCATCTGTTGTACATCAGTGTGATACTCGGCGTCGACATTAGCAATAACAGGGATCGAAGGAGGCTCGATCGGCGTATCACGCAAGACCGGAGCAAGTCCCTCCGCAGCCGAGTCCATAATTTTTGAATGAAACGCACCAGCAACAGCAAGCGAAATCGCCCGGCAGTCAAATTCTGCGGCTATATCCACCGCTCTCTTGCACGCAGACGCTGAGCCGGAGATTACAATCTGTCCGGGACAATTAAAATTGGCTGGGGAAAGAACATCTCCGTCCCTCGCTTTTTCGCAAAGTTTCTCGGCTTGCTCCGCTGACGCCCCGAGCAGAGAAACCATACCGCTTGGGGTAGCTTCGGCGGCATTCTGCATCAACTGGCCGCGACGATGAACAAGCCGAAGTGCAGGCTCGAAACCGAGCGCACCGCTGATGTGCAGCGCGGTGTACTCTCCAAGGCTCAACCCGCCGGCGTGGGAGAACTGGTCCCTCGAGCCACCCGCTTCCAGAAATGCTTCCCACAAGGCAATGCTGGTTACAAAAATCGCAGGCTGCTGGATGTTTGTTTTTTCGAGCTGCTCCGCAGGGCCATCAAAGCAAAGGCTGCTCAAATCAAACCCTAATATATCGTTTGCTCGATCAAACACTCGCCTGGCCGCGGTACTCGCGTCAGTGGCATCTTGCCCCATGCCTACGACTTGCGAGCCTTGGCCTGGAAATATTACAGCAGTTTTGCTCATCTCAGCTCTTCCTCACGCCCTAGCCGAACGGAAATTGGGTTGGCTTTTCGTCTTGCTACAGCCTTACGATCATAGTTCCCCAAGTCAACCCGGAGCCGATCGCAACCATAAGAATGTGATCACCTTTTTCAAGGGAACCGTTGCGCCTTGCTTCGTCTAACGCCATTGGAATCGAGGCTGCCGACGTATTGCCAAATCGATCAATGTTTACGGAAACCTTTTCGCGCGGCAAACCCATCTTCTGGCGAACCGACTCGATGATCCGAAGGTTCGACTGATGCGGAATGACGAGCTTGAGGTCATCCGGCTTGAGTCCAGTCTCCTGCAAAGCTTCGTCGATCAACTCTTGCATTTTGACGACCGCGAATTTGTAAACCTCTCGGCCCTTCATGTGAAGCGTGTGGAGGTTTTCCGCAACCGTAGCTGCGGACGCGGGGAGCTTTGACCCTCCCGCTGGCAGTTTGATGAAATCTTCTTTTGATCCATCGCATTCCATCTTGCA